>DASTUM010000056.1:0-2551 GCA_035759665.1 Micavibrio sp. | reverse complement strand
TATGACGACTCCGAACACACGTCTGCAGAATTGCGCGGGAGCTTGTGCTACAGCGGGTAATGGCAATTCGCGCATAGACACGCCGACCTTTCCGGCTATCCCTACGGCAACCCAGGAAGGCGCTGTTGCGTTCGCTCATCTTAGCGCCGCTGATCTGATCAGCGGAATTGATTACGCCAACACAGCCGCTGTTACGTTCGGTCGTAACCTTCCGGCAGTGAAAGCTGGTGGTGGTCTGTGGATCGGTTATGCCGCCACGGCTATTGCAAACACCGGCGTCACGGCAGGACGTCACTATGCCGTTCTTAACGGTGATGTCGCGACACCTACGGCAACTTCGGGTGCCGTCAACGCAACGAGCGCAGCCAATATTGACCGCAAACTCGATGATGGAAAGCCGAACACGGGTTCTGTCAGTTCCGTTGGAACGGGTTGCACTGTCGGAGCTACTACCACGATGACTTACGACGAAGCCACCAACGGAGTCTGCGTTATGTACTCCCGCGTCCTGAACTAATCGGGATAGAATTAGAAAAGGCCCCGGTTTTGCCGGGGCCTTTTTCTTTGGGGATTTTGCCGTTTCCTCTTGAAGCTGTTCTCTCACACCGTCATTGCGAGGAGGCTGAAAGCCGACGCGGCAATCCAGAGATGCAGGGATATCGTTACATTCTGGATCGCTTCGCCATGCGCTCCTCGCAATGACGGAAAAGGCTGCAGAGCCTTCAAACGGGCATCCTGGATATCAAGCTGCTTTTGCGAGGGCTTTGTCGAGGGCGTTCAGCAGAGCGTCGCCCATGGCATCGGTACCGACCTGCTTGCAACCATCGGCCATGATGTCCGCTGTACGGATGCCCGATGCGAGCACATCCTGCACCGCTTTGTCGATCTTGTCTGCCGCCGCGCCCTGATCCAGAGAATAGCGCAGGGCCATGGAGAAGCTCAGGATCGTCGCCAGCGGATTGGCCTTGTCCTGCCCCGCGATATCGGGGGCGGATCCATGCACAGGCTCATAAAGCCCCGGAATGCCCGGAGCGCCCAGGGAGGCTGAGGGGAGCATGCCTAGCGATCCGGTTAGCATCGCGGCCTCGTCCGAAAGAATATCGCCGAACAGGTTGTCCGTGACGATCACATCGAACTGCCGCGGATTGCGGAGCAGCTGCATCGCGCAGTTATCGGCATACATATGCTCCAGCTGCACATCCTCAAATTCTTCGGCATGCAAGGCACCGATATCCTCGCGCCAAAGCTTGCCGCTTTCCATCACATTGGCCTTTTCACAGGATGTTACCTTGTTCCGGCGTTTTCTGGCGAGATCAAAGGCCACACGCCCGACGCGTTTGATTTCCGTGGTGGTATAGACCTGCGTGTTTACGCCGCGCCGCTCGCCGTTGCTGAGGTCTTCGATCCCGCGCGGCTCTCCGAAATAAACGCCGCCCGTGAGCTCGCGCACGATCAGGATATCCAGCCCCTTGACGATTTCGGTCTTGAGCGTCGATGCCTCCGCCAGCGCATCGAAGACGAGGGCAGGGCGCAGATTGGCAAACAAATCCATCTCCTTGCGGAGGCGAAGCAGTCCCGCCTCGGGCCTGCGCGTATATTCGACGCCGTCCCATTTGGGCCCGCCGACCGCACCCATGACGATGGCGTCGGCGTTGCGGCATTTCGCCAGCGTTTCATCGGCGAACGGCACACCGTATTTATCGTAGGCCGCGCCGCCGATATCGTCGTCGGCGATTTCAAAGGCGAGGCCGCCTTTTCGCTCCAGCCATGTGATAACCTTTTTCACCTGCGCCATTACTTCGGGGCCGATGCCGTCACCCGGAAGGGCGACCAGTCTGAATGTCTTGCTCATCTTGTTAAATCCACGGGCGTTTGTTTTTATCGTTGGTTTCGAACTCGGCGATCTGCGTTTTCTTCACTTCCGTCAGGCCGATATCGTCCAGCCCGTTCAGAAGGCAATGCTTGCGGAACGGCTCGACATCGAAGGAGATGGAAAATTTGTTGCCGCGCGTAATCACCTGCCGCTCCAGATCCACCTCGATCGGCGTTCCGGGATTCTCTTCCGTCTCCTTCATCAGAATCTCGACCTGCTCTTTAGACAGGCGGATCGGCAGTATCCCGTTCTTGAACGAGTTGTTGAAGAAGATATCGGCGAAGCTTTCGGCAATGACGCAGCGTATGCCCATATCGAGGATCGCCCACGGCGCGTGTTCGCGCGAAGAACCGCAGCCGAAATTCTCGCCGGTGATGAGAATGGATGCACCGCGATAAGCGGGCTTGTTCAATACGAAATCCGGCTTTTCCGATCCGTCCTCGTTATAGCGAATGTCATTAAAGGCATGGATGCCAAGCCCCGCGCGCTTGATGGTTTTCAAAAACTGCTTGGGGATGATGATGTCGGTATCGACATTGATCATGCGCAGGGGGGCGGCGATACCGCTCAGCTTCACAAATTTTTCCATGTGGGAAAAATAGGCCGGAAGCCCCTGCAAATGCAAGGGTTTATGATGGCTGGAGAAGGAGGCCTGGCCTGACCGCGGGCTTCGATCTT
>DASTUM010000055.1:0-22885 GCA_035759665.1 Micavibrio sp. | reverse complement strand
AAACGCAGAAAAACCTTTTTGAGCTTCTTTGGTCGCAATTTCCCAAACCAACAAAATCCACAGCGCCTGAAAAAGAAAAGCTGCCCACCATAAAAAAAATAACCAAGAAAAAAGGCCGGAAATGATCCGGCCTTTCTTTTTATTCTGATAAAAGAAGTATGGATTAGAAATCCATACCGCCCATGCCGCCCATACCGCCGGCCGGCATTCCGCCAGAGGCTTTGCCTTCGTCGGGAGCATCGGTGACGGTGGCTTCGGTGGTCAGCAGAAGGCCGGAAACGGATGCCGCGTCCTGCAGCGCCGTGCGCACGACCTTTGCCGGATCGATGATACCGGCCTTCACCATGTCGGTGAAGCTGTCGTTCTGCGCATCGTAACCATGATTGAGATCTTTCGATTCAACCAGTTTGCCGATGACGATCGAACCTTCCTTGCCGGCGTTTTCGGCGATCTGGCGGATCGGGAACTGGCAGGCTTTCCTGACGATCTCGATACCGGCCTGCTGGTCGTCGTTCTCGCCTTTCGTGCTGTCGAGAATGCGGGAAGCGTAAAGCAGGGCGACACCGCCGCCTGCGACCACGCCTTCTTCGACGGCCGCACGGGTTGCGTGCATGGCATCGTCAACGCGGTCTTTGCGCTCTTTCACTTCGACTTCCGTCGCGCCGCCAACGCGGAGAACCGCAACGCCGCCGGCCAGCTTGGCCAGGCGCTCTTGCAGTTTTTCCTTGTCGTAGTCGGACGAGGTTTCTTCGATCTGGGCTTTGATCTGACCGACGCGGGCGTCGATGTCCTTCTTCTCGCCGGCGCCGTCAACGATGGTGGTGTTCTCCTTCGTGATGACGACTTTCTTGGCGCGGCCCAGCATGTCGAGCGTAACATTTTCCAGCTTGATACCGAGATCTTCGGAAACCATCTGGCCACCCGTCAGGATCGCCATGTCTTCGAGCATCGCCTTGCGGCGGTCGCCGAAGCCCGGGGCTTTCACAGCGGCGATCTTCAGGCCGCCACGCAGCTTGTTCACGACCAGCGTCGCAAGGGCTTCGCCTTCAACGTCTTCGGCGACGATGAGGAGCGGCTTGCCGGATTGCACGACGGCTTCCAGAACCGGCAGCATCGATTGCAGGTTCGAGAGTTTTTTCTCGAACAGCAGGATGTACGGGGATTCCAGAACGGCCTGCATCTTGTCGGCATCCGTGATGAAGTACGGCGAAAGATAGCCGCGGTCGAACTGCATGCCTTCGACGACTTCGAGCTCGGTTTCGAGGGATTTGTTTTCCTCAACCGTGATGACGCCTTCCTTGCCGACTTTTTCCATCGCCTGCGCGATAAAGTCGCCAATTTCCTTTTCGCCGTTGGCGGAGATCGTTCCGATCTGAGCGATCTCGGCGTTCGCCTTGATCGGCTTGGCGTTTTTCTTCAGCTCTTCAACGACGGCGGCCACGGCCTTGTCGATGCCGCGCTTGACGTCCATAGGGTTCGCGCCGGCGGTAATGACTTTATTACCCTGATTGACGATGGCCTGGGCCAGAACCGTCGCGGTCGTCGTGCCGTCGCCGGAATGGTCGTTCTGCTTGGAAGCCACTTCGCGGATCAACTGGGCGCCGAGATTGCGTTGCGGATCCTTCAGCTCGATTTCCTTGGCGACCGTCACGCCGTCCTTGGTGGAACGGGGCGAGCCGAAGGATTTCTGGATGAGGACGTTGCGGCCTTTCGGGCCGAGGGTCACTTTGACCGCGTCGGCGATGATGTTCACGCCTTCGAGGACTTTTTCGCGGGCTTCGCGTTCAAATGCTACAGTTTTAGCAGCCATGATTTTTCTCCAATTTTATATGTTTAAACAATTGCTTAACTGGCAAACGATCCATTAGTTCGTTTGTCGCGTTTTAGGCAGCCTTCTTGGCGGCGTTAGCGCCTTCGATGATGCCCATAATGTCGGATTCTTTCACGACGAGCAGTTCTTCGCCGTCCACCTGGATTTCCGTACCCGCCCATTTCGAGATCAGGACACGGTCGCCGGGTTTTACGTCGAGCGTCATGCGGCCATCGCCGTCTTCGTTGTAGGCGCCGGGGCCGCAAGCGATGACTTCGGCTTCCATCGGTTTTTCCTTGGCCGTATCGGGGATGATGATCCCGCCGGCTGTTTTACCTTCCTGCTCTACGCGACGCAGAAGGACGCGGTCATGCAAAGGACGAAATTTCATAGGTCTATTCTCCTATACCTTTGATTTTAAACGATTTCCAACACCTCACCATGAGCGTGTTAGCACTCCCGCCATGGGAGTGCCAGATATATAGCGGCTCCCGGTGGAAGATTCAAGATATTCGTCGCCCGAATTCGGGGCGCGGCGTGCATTCGTTAAATATTCCATGGTATTCTGGAGGGTAAGAGAGGGCCAGAAGGCCCCGTCAAGAACAGGAGTTTATGACTTATGGCCGATTTCGAAAAGCAGTTTACCGACCATTACCGCCTGACGACGGCGCAGATTTTCTATCACCTTCCCGACCATCCTAAATTTTTACAGGAATTCATTTGGCAGGATTACGACATCGCCCCCAAATTTCCTCAGCTTCACGGCTTCCTAGGCTTCTGGGTGCGGGAGATCGAAGGCAAGCTCCATTCCGTCTATATCGCACATCAAAAGATCATCACGCCGTCCGATACGCAGTTCTTCGATTTCGAAGCGACAATCCAGTAACGGCCGTAGACGGGAGGAGAAGTGCATACAGGTATTTATTGTCTTTTACACATGACTCGGTCATATATGCGCCATGAATGAAACGACGCTTTTCCAGGATATTTCCTGCGGCCTTGCCTGCCGCTGCCCGCAATGCGGCGAGGGCGCGCTTTTCACAAAATGGCTGAAAGTCACAGACCGCTGCCCCGCCTGCGGCGAGGAATTTCACCATCACCGCGCCGACGATTTTCCGGCCTATGTGGTCATTATGATCCTCGGCCATATCATGGTGCCGTTCGCGCTATGGATGGAAAACGCATTTTCGCCGCCCATGTGGGTGAATATGGCGGTTTCCCTGCCACTGACAATCATTCTGTGCTTTGCGCTGCTGCAGCCCGTGAAAGGGGCCATCGTCGCCCTGCAATGGCGCATGCGCATGCACGGCTTCGCAGAATCCAGAAAACAAAAGATCGCCGACTAAGGCTCGCTGCCCGGCGCGAGCGTGACTTTCAGGCCGTCGAGATTTTCGTCCATGAGAATCTGGCAGGACAGGCGGGAATTGTCGCGCACATCCGGCGCGGTATCCAATAAATCGATTTCGTCTTCACGCGGCGGGTAAAGCCTGTCCACCCATGCCTCATCGACATAGACATGGCAGGTGGCGCACGACGCGCAGCCTCCGCATTCCGCCTTGATAGGCAAGCCGTGGTCACGGATGATTTCCATGACGCGCCAGCCTTCAATGGCTTCGAGATCGTGTTCCTTCCCATCCTGATCGGTCACGAAAATATGCATGGTTACGCTTCCTCGCGGCTGTAGACTTCACGCATGCCGAAAACAATCCCGCCCGTGATGACCAGAGATTTCACTGTATCGACGGCGGCGGCCATAATTGTCACGGCGAAATAGCCGGCGGCTTTGCCGAGCAGCGCGCCAACCGGCACGGCCACGACGGCGGCCAGAATTTGCATCCCCAGAAGGAACGGCAGGATACATATCACCCAGACGCCGATCATATGCAGCGACGTGCCGATCCCACGCAGCCGGAACAGGCAATATCCGGGACTGCTGTTCAGGGCGATCGGTATATACAGCCACAAAAGCCGGAAGCCCCAGAACATGGCCCCCAGCATGAAAAGGGAGACGACGGCGACCGGCGCCGGAATTTCTGCCCCCGATTCAAGCGCGTCTTTAGAGATATAGGGGCCAAAATAATGCTGCGCCAGAACGGTGAGAAGGCCGAGGGTCATGTTGATAAGCACATAGGCGGCCATGCCGCTCAATACGCCGCGGGCGCGGATTCGCAGCACGCCCATATCGGCGTCCCTGTCTCCTGTCGGGCGGAACGGCCATGTCTGGCCGAGGACGATAAAGCGCGTGAAATGCGCAAGCATCCAGCCCTCGGCGAACAAGGCGGGCAGCATGTAAAACAGGAACGCGGTCGTATCGCCCTCCCCCGCGAAAGAAGCGGCAAAAACGAGACAGCATGTCTTGATGAGGAACGGCGCGAGCGCAAGCTTTGCCAGATAGGGGCGATTTTGCCAGCAGGTCTTATAAGACGCGGCGGCGGCGGCGATGATGTCGAACTGGGCCATGCGCAACCAGTCTAGGCGGCTTTGTCGGTGACGCCAAGTTTTTCCTGAAGCGCGGAAGACGAGGTCGTGTACTGAAAGCGCAGCTTTTTGTCCGGATAAACATAACGGAACGCCTGCTGCGCCATCAGGGCGGCCTCATGAAAACCTGACAGGATCAGCTTGAGCTTGCCGGGATACCAGTTTATGTCGCCGATGGAGAAAATCCGCTCCGTCCGGGTTTCAAATTTTTCGGTATCCACGGGGATCAGGTTTTCGTGCAGGTTTAGGCCGAAATCGGCGATGGGGCCGAGCTTCATCGTAAGGCCGTAAAAAGCCAGAAGCGTGTCGGCCTCGACCGTATGGTCGCCCTTGTCCTTGCTGGTGAGATGAATGCCTTTCAGTATCCCCTCTTCGCCGTGAAGGCCTTTGAGGTCGGCGATATGCAGTTTCATTTTTCCGGCGGCGACAAGTTCGCGCATCTTGTTGACGGAATCCGGTGCGGCGCGGAAATCGTCGCGGCGGTGGACGAGAGAAATTTCCGCGGCGATCGGATGCAGGTTCAGCGCCCAGTCGAGCGCGGAATCGCCGCCGCCCGCGATCAATATTCTTTTGTCTTTAAAGTGATCCATCTTGCGCACGGCGTAAAAGACATGGCGGCCTTCATATTCATCAAGCCCAGCAAGTGCGGGTTTTTTCGGCACGAACGATCCGCCGCCGGCGGCGATCACTACGACGGGCGCTTCGATCACGGTGCCTTCGCTGGTGATGAGCTCCCAATTGCCGTTCGGAAGCTTGTTCAGGATTTCCGCCATCTGGCCAAAATGGAAGGTCGGATTGAACGGCGCGATCTGCTCCAGCAGACGGTCTGTCAGATTCTGCCCCGTAATCACGGGCCAGGCCGGAATATCGTAGATCGGTTTTTCGGGGTAGAGTTCGGCGCACTGGCCGCCCGGCTTGTCCAGAATATCGACAAGATGAGCCTTCATATCGAGAAGGCCGAGCTCGAACACCGCGAAAAGCCCGACTGGCCCCGCGCCGATGATAATCACATCCGTCTTATGCCTTTCGGCCTTGAGTTCGCTCATGAGGCGTTATAAATCTCATTCGCCATGCTTTTGTCAACACACCCGCGCCGCGCGATCGGAAATTGGCTGTTTTTCACGGCCTTTATGGTTTTTGCCATGGCCGTGATCGGGGCCGTCACGCGTCTGACCGAATCCGGCCTGTCGATGGTGGAATGGAAGCCGCTGATCGGCGCTATACCGCCGCTCTCCATGGCGGAGTGGGACCGGGTTTTCGGCCTCTACAAACAGACGCCGGAATTCATCCATAAAAACAGCTGGATGGAGCTGACCGATTTTCAGCGCATCTTCTTCTGGGAATGGCTGCACCGCCTCTGGGGCCGCGTAATCGGCCTCGTCTTCGCCCTGCCGCTCGCATGGTTCTGGATCAAGGGGCAAATTCCGCAAGGCTATAAAGGCAAGTTTCTCGGCGTCCTCGCGCTCGGCGGCCTGCAGGGCGTGATGGGATGGTTCATGGTGATGAGCGGCCTCGTCGACAGGCCGGATGTCAGCCATTACCGCCTCGCCGCGCACCTCCTCCTCGCGCTTGTCATTTTCTGCGTCCTGCTCTGGCTCGCCTTCGATATCAAAGCCCTCTCCCCGCCGGGAAGAGGGTTGGGTGAGGGGGCCGCTGCACAGCAAGCTATGACTTCCCCCTCTCCCCTGCCCTCTCCCCAAGGGGAGAGGGAGTTCTGCCAAAAACGGCATGGGTGGATCTCGTTCGCCCTGCTCGCCGTCACGATCACATGGGGCGCGTTCACAGCGGGACTCGATGGCGGGATGCTTTACAACACCTGGCCGGTGATGGATTCCCACTGGGCGCCGCCGGAAGTTTTTCGCCATCTCGGTTTCCTGAACGAGCCGGGCGGTGTGCAATTCATCCACCGATGGCTGGCGATCGCTGCATTCGTTGCCATCATGTCCTTTGGGTGGCGGTTTAAGAATTTTCCGTTGATCCTGATGGCTTTTCTGCAGGTCGGCCTCGGTATTGGTACGGTGCTCTCGCAAGCTGCCATCCCTATAGCCGCCCTTCATCAGGCAGGTGCAATGGTCCTTTTAGGCTTGCTGGTAAAACAGCTTCACGATCTTCATGCGCCGTCATTGCGAGGAGCGTAGGCGACGCGGCAATCCAGGCTGGATTGCTTCGCTGCTCTCGCAATGACGTTTAAAGAATATTTTCTTTCTCCAGGCTTTCGATGAAAAAGCCGAGATAGGCCGCAACCGTCTTTTCCTTGGTGAATTCGTTTAAGTAGCGTTGATGCGCGGTATCCACCAATCTCTTCTGCAAATCTTTGTCGGCCAGCAAATTCCTGATCGCTTCAGCCAGCGCGTCCGGATCGTCCCTGGGCACCATCAGACAATCTTCGCCGTCACGGCAGAACTGGCGCGGCCCTTCGGCATCGGCAACAATGACGGGGAGCTTTTCCGCCCATGCCTGCGCAAACACATTACCGAACGGTTCCGCCCGCGAAGGAAAAACGCAGATATCGCTCATTTGCATCAAAGCCGACCGGTCGGTGCGCCAGCCGAGGAAGCGAACGCGATCCCACACGCCCAGTGCGCGCGCCAGCGCTTCGAGATTTTCCCGCTCTTCCCCCTCGCCCGCGATCAGGAGATAGGCGCCGGGAACATCTGCCAGCGCGCGCAGCAAAATATCCTGCGCCTTGTTGCGGTGAAGCCGCCCCAGCGTTACCAGAACCGGTGCGTCGATCGGGATGTTGAAATCGGTTTTGTGCACCGGGATGTAATCGTGGTCCACCTCGACGAAATTGTTGATCTGCCGGATACGGTGTTCGGCGATGCCGCCGTCCATCAGATAGCGTTTCAAATCCGGCGTGTTGACATTGAAATAATCGGTGTTTTTGAAGTTTCCGATTTTATAATAACCACCGAGACGAGAGATGAGTAGGTAACGCTGCGGCGTTTTCAGGGATTTCCAGTTGGGCGTCTTCTGCGTGGCACGGCCCATCCATGTCTGGACAATCATCGGCTGGAATTTCTTGATGATCTGGCCGAGTTTCCAGCCCGTGAAAACATCGAGCGGCCCGCCGAACGGCAATAGATGAACCTTGATCCCCGCAGCCTCCAGCGCCGGAACGCGCACGGGATTGGCGCGGGTGGCGACTTCGATTTCCATCCCCGCTTCGTTCATAGCGACACACATATCGACAAAGGCGGTTTCGGCGCCGCCATGGTCGCCGCCGGCCATGACCTGAAGAATTCTCATAAAGGCTTACTCGGCTTTGGGCTTGTCGTCCGCCTTGGTTTTTTTGGCGGCGGCCCTGGCCTTTTCTTTCTGGGATGTCTCATATTTCTGACGGATGACGGATTCGGGCAAAAGCGTCTGCTCCAGAAGGCGGATCATCTGGTCTTCCGTCCTGTCCATGCTCGCAAGCAATCCCTCGCAATGTTCCTTTTTCGATGAATATTGCTTAGTCGTCATTTTTTCGTTGAAGGCATAGGCTTCGTCCTGAAGCCTGAAGACGTTCTTCGCCTTTTTCACATCAACCAGTTTTTGTGCGGTGAGATCCTTGTCGAATTGTTTTTTCGCCGTATCGATGATCGGATCGACCGCGTTCTGCCATTGCTTGAAGCGGTCTTCCATCGTGCCTTTCATGTCCGGATTGGCCTTTCCGCAGGATTCGGTCGCCTTCCCGATATCGCCTTCGGCAATTTCGATTGTCTTGATGATGGAATATTTTTCGCGCAGCAAAAGAAAACTTTCCTTGTCTTTATCGGACAGCGGGTCGATCAGCGCGTTTTCGGCATCGAACCATTTCCGCACAGGCTCGCCCATTTGGGCCGCCTGCTCTTTTTTCAGCACGGATGTTGTTTTCTCCGCGGGTTTCGCCGTTTCCTGCTTGGGGGCCTCTTTCGCCTTGTCCTGCGCGGCGGCGGGAGCGGCGGTCAGGGCCAGGGCAGCGGTGAAAAGGAGGAGCATGCGTTTCATGAAAATCATCCGTTGATCGGTAAGGGTTTCAAGTCAGGTGAGATTACACTGTAGCACGGAATGCGGCACGAGGAAAAAAATGGCCGATGGAGGTTATCCATCGGCCAAGGGGACGAAAACGCCTGTCTACCCTTGGTGTGTCCTTGGAGAAAGGGAGAATGTGCGGGGGCATCGATTCTCCAGGGACAGGCAAACAGACGGGAACCAAAAAGACCAAACCCGTCAAACCGCGCCCCCTGAGTTCAGTCGTTACGGGGGAGCGCTATGCGCTGCAACCCCGGCGACCTTGCATCCGGACTACTCCCCAGATGCTCCCCTCAACTTGACTAAAAAGAGCGTGGTATATGTCTCAATTTTTATGTTAATTGAAAAATCTTAAGGCGCATTAAACATTGCCTAAAATTTTAGGCAATCGGGCAAAAAGCCAAAAAAAAGGGCGGTCAGACCGCCCTTTTCCAATCTATTCGACCAGCTTGTTCCACCAGCCCTTTTTCTTCTTCTCCGGGGCCTGGTTGACGTTTTCATAGGCCTTGGGCTCGGGCGGCGCATCGTTCGAAGGCCGCGCCACAACCTGGATCGGCGCAGCGGCATGAACTTGCGGTTCGACGCGCGGCGGCTGATCTTCGCGAAGCGGCCGCTCACGGTTTCCTTCGCGCGGGCCGCGATTGTTCCGGTCGCCGCGCTCACCACGGCCCCCTCTTCCACGCCCGCGTCCGCCGCGGCGTTGGCCTTCACGCGGTTCACGGTTGCCGCGATTGTCGTCGCCCGCCTCTTCGCCTTCAGCGCGATTGCCAATATCGTCGGCTGGATAGTCTTCGGATTCGATGCGGTTGCCAGTGCTTTCCTCCAGAGCCGCTTCGCCATTTTCGCGCGGCGTCCGATCGCGATCGCGTCCGCGGCCACGCCCGCCGCGGCGTCCGCGACGGCGGCGGCCATCATGGCCCTCTTCCTGATCGCCCTGCGAGCGTCTGGGGCGTCCGCCCTGTTCTTCGGCGGAAATTTCTTCGCCTTCGCTTTCTTCGATTTCTTCTTCGGATACGTCTTCTGCCGTTTCATCCATGGCAACGGAAGAGATGCCTTCGGAAATTTTCGGCGCCGTGCGGGCGATCGTTTCCAGCTTGTATTGCGAAGTTGAAAGGGTTGCATCCGTCACGAAGCTGACGGAGAAGCCGTAGCGGGCCTCGATGTCGGCCAGGAGACGGCGCTTGTTGTTCATGATGTAGAGAACGACCGACGGCGCCATGGTGACGACGATATCGGTATTCTTGCCCTTAATTCCCTCGACTTCGAGCGCGCGGATCACGGAGATCGCCGAGAAGTCGAGCGTTTTCACGCGGCCGGTGCCGGCGCAATGCTGGCAGATTTCCTGCTGCGCTTCGGCAAGCGAGGGATTCAGGCGCTGGCGCGAGAGTTCAAGAAGGCCGAAGGAAGAAATACGGCCGACCTGAATACGGGCGCGGTCGCTCGAAAGCGCGTCGCGCAGGCGTTGTTCCACCTTGCGGTTGTTGCGGCGGTCTTCCATGTCGATAAAGTCGATCACGACGAGGCCGCCCAGGTCGCGCAGGCGGAGCTGACGGGCCACTTCATCGGCGGCTTCGAGGTTGGTTTTCAGCGCCGTATCTTCGATATGACGTTCCTTCGTCGCGCGCCCGGAGTTGACGTCCACGGACACCAGCGCCTCGGTCGGGTTGATGACGAGGTAGCCGCCGGATTTCAGGTTCACAACAGGTTCGCCCATTTCGAAAATCTGGTTTTCGACGCCGAACTTGTGGAACATCGGGATGTGGTTGTTTTTATATTCCTGCACCTTCTTGGCGTGGCTGGGCATCAGCATCTTCATGAAGTCGCGGGCGGCCTTGAAACCTTCCTCGCCGGAGACATGGACATCTTCGATGTCGCGGGAATACAGGTCGCGTATCGCGCGCTTGATGAGATTGCCTTCTTCATAGATCAGCGCGGGTGCCGTCGATTGCAGCGTGTGCTCGCGGATCGTGTTCCAAAGGCGCGTCAGGTAATCGAGGTCGCGCTTGATTTCCACTTTCGTGCGGGCGACACCGGCGGTGCGGAGAATGACGGACATGCCTTCCGGGACAGAAAGATCGTCCAGCATTTCTTTCATGCGCTTGCGATCCTTGAACGAGGCGATCTTGCGGGATACGCCGCCGCCGCGCGGGGAGTTCGGCATCAGGACGCAGTAACGGCCCGGCATCGAGAGATACGTCGTTACCGCCGCACCCTTGTTTCCGCGCTCTTCCTTGCTGACCTGGATCAGCATGATCTGGCCGCGCTTGATTACTTCCTGGATCTTGTAATTCCGTTTCAGGTTGAAACGGAACGGGCGGTCGCCGTCAACGCCGTCGCCGCCAATGGAATCGACGGAATGGTCGTCGCGCCCGCCGTGACGGCCACGGCCACTATTATGGCGTCCGCCATTGCGCCCGCGTCCACGGCGGCCGCGTCCGCGATCGCGGCGTCCGCCGCGGCGGTTATCGCCGTCCTGCGCCGGGCCGCCTTCGGCGGACTGTTCTTCGGATGCGCCTTCCTCGGCGGAAACATCATCGTCGCCCTCTTCGGAATCGTCATCCGCTTCGGAGAATTCGTCGCCCGACTCGTCCTCGCCATCCTCTTCGTCTTCTTCCACGGCGGGGCCGTGCAAAACCTCGACGGAAGCGGCCATGGCGATAGGGGCGCGGTATTCCTCTTCCGCTGTCTCTTCTTCCACGCCTTGGGAAACGGCGGGTGTTTCTTCTTCGTTTTCGTCGATCAGGGGCTGGTCTTCGCCGCCGACTTCGACGATAGGTTCGAGATCGTCTTCCTCATCTTCTTCCCCGGGCTGCACACTCGCCTGCTCGATTTCGGCGGCTTGCTGCTCGATGGCGGCTTCGGCCTGCTCCAGTTCGTTGTCGTGCTCCTCGAGTTCGGCCTGCTGGGCGGCAAGAAGCGCTTCGCGGTCGGCGACAGGAATGCGGAAATAATCAGGGTGGATTTCGGAGAAAGGCAGGAAGCCGTGACGGTTGCCACCGAAATTGACGAACGCTGCCTGAAGCGAGGGTTCTACCCGGGTGACCTTGGCGAGAAAGATAGAGCCTTTGAGTTGTTTTCTGACTTTGCTCTCATAATCGTATTCGACGAGGCGGTGGCCGTCGACGACAGCTACGCGTGTCTCTTCGGCATGCGTTGCGTCGATAAGCATGGTTTTTGGCATGGAATAATCCTCCAAGCGCTGCTGCCGGACTCCCTTCGCAGCGACGGTGAAGGACGAGGGCGCAAAGCGCCTTAAAATTTTGAATGGAGATAGACCTGATCCCGGCTGATTGCCAGAAGGCTGCGTGGTAACGGCTTTGGCCAACCAAATTGTCCGGTCGGCCCCTTCGCTTCTCGCGCATCACACCGGCGCTTCGCCAGGCGGGAGGACCTATCTTTTACCGTTACAGCCAGCGAAACCTTTTGAAATCAAATAATTAGTAACAACTGCTTGGCCGCGACGGGTCGCTTAGAAAGGACAATACACAGATAGGGGTTAAGAGACAATGTATAAATTCACCATCCCTAACGTCATTTCGACCGGAGCGCAGCGCAGCGGAGAAATCCAGCCAGATCCCTCAACTACGCTCGGGATGACTTTATGGAGAGATATACGAGGGATTGCAAAGCCGTTATATCACTGTATCCTGATGGCGTCTTCGGTTTACGGAATCAAAAATAGTGCGTTTTCTCCTGCTTTTTTCGGCTGCCCTTATCTTCTTCAGCATTTTCGTTCAAAGTGCCTTGGCCCAGCAGGGATTGAGCGTGAATTCGCTACGTATAGGAACCCATCCCGACAAAACCAGAATCGTTGTCGAACTTTCGCGTAAGGCAGATTTTCGCGCCTTCATGCTGCAAAATCCGCCCCGTCTCGTAATAGACCTGCCGGCCTTTGCCTGGCGCGCCGGAGAGCTGTCCCGCCCCCCCGGAAGCTTGGTAGGAGCCACACGTCATGGAGCGTTGCAGCCTGGTATTTCAAGGATCGTCGTCGATCTCGAAGCGCAGGCAACCTTGAAAGATGCTTTCTTTCTGCCGGCCGGGAGGGGGGTTTCTGACCGTGTCGTAATTGATTTTTCCCGTGCGCCGAAGGGCTGGAGCGCCTCCCGGGAGCGGATGTTCGGCTCTCTCAACTCTCAGGCGCCGAAATTCGCCCTCGAACCGCAAATCAAACCGGTGGCGGCCAGCGGCGGCTACCTCAAAGCCCCGCCGCAAAAGCCGGCGGCGGCGAACGGCGAGGAAAAAACCGTGGTTCCCGACATGCCTCCCGTGGTGAAAAACCGCAAAGGACCCAAGCCGATGATCGTGATCGACGCCGGCCATGGCGGCGACGACCCCGGCGCGATCGGCGCGGGCGGGCAAAGGGAAAAGAACGTCACGCTGGCCGCCGCCCGGGAATTGAAAGAAAAACTGGAAGGCACTGGGCGCTACCGCGTCCATCTCACCCGTTCCACCGACAAATTCATCAAATTGCAGGACCGCGTATTGATCGGCCGCAAGCAGGGGGCCGATCTGTTTATCTCCCTCCATGCCGATTCCATCGACAAGCCGGGTGTCAGCGGCGCGTCGATCTACACCCTGTCCAACACCGCGTCCGATGCCCAGACGGCCAAGCTGGCCGCCCGCGAAAACCGCGCCGACCTGATCGCCGGCGTCGATTTGAGCCACGAGGACAAGGAAGTCGCCAACATCCTGATCGACCTCGCCATGCGCGATACGATGAACCAGTCGAAATTTTTCGCCAACAACATCGTCAAGCACGCAAAGATCCAGGGGATCGAACTGCTCGACAAGCCGCACCGCTTCGCCGGCTTCGCCGTCCTGAAAGCGCCGGACGTTCCGTCCGTCCTGATCGAGATGGGATTTATGTCTAATAAACGTGAGGTAAACCAACTATCGTCACCAGCCTACCGCGCCAGGATCGTCAGCGCCGTGACGGCCGGGATCGACGCGTACTTCGACAAAATCCATAAGAACGGACAGAATTGACCGCTTGTTACGGCTTGGGCTGTTGCAAAAATGCACACACCCCTGAAAACCTTTATAAAAAAACGACAAGGGGGGTTTTAAGGTGACTGTTCGTGTTGTATAACGACTGGGATTTACCAACTGCGGGAGAGAATTTTTTCCTTTCCAAGATGGTCAACTCGAATTTCTAGCAAATGAGGAAACATAAAATGAAAAAACTTCTGATGAACGCTATGGTTCTGGCTTCCGTTGTTGGCGTTGCTGCCTGCTCGTCCAACGGCACCTCCGCCACGGATGAAACGCTGACGCAAGCTCCGTACGCTGAAGAGCGCACGGTCGGCAATGCTCCGGCACAAGAAACGGTTCGCTCCGCTGAGCCGGTTTTCGAAAGCAAACAAGTTAAGTAATTAACCTGGCCTTCGGCCAAGGAATTAAGGCTGCCTGTGATGTCACAGGCAGCTTTTCTTTTTGCACCAATGGGAGGATAATCATCACATGACCAAGAAGGAATTTTTCCTGCGCTTTGCCGGATTCATCGTGATCGCGCTGGCCGCCCTGCCGGTTTTCATCGCGACATTCCATGTCCTGATTTCTCTCGACCTCATCCCGGAAGAGGTCAAGGACAAGGCTTTCGGCCATGAGCTAACCTTCCGCTCCGTCATCGTATGGTGCGGCGCGCTCGTGCTGGGCTTTATCGGAATTTTTCCGAAGGAAAACTGGCGCCACATCCTTTATTTCAGCCCTGTTTATGCACCGCCGCTTTACGCTGTTTTCCATACGATCGGCCAATAAAAAAGCCATCCCATTAGAAGGGATGGCTTTTTAAATTCTATAAGACGCGATTTACTGGTTCAGAGTGCGCGGCCCGGATTCGGTCTTGGTGATGATCGTAACTTCTTTTACCGCCGCCTTCTTGGCTTTCTTTTTGCGATCGCCCGCATAGACGTCGTTCTTCGCTTTTTCCGCGGCGGCGGCGTCACGCTCGGCTTTAACAGCGGCGCGGCGTTTTTCCACCACAGCCTTGTCCTCGGCCTCGACGGATTTCAGCTTTTCTTCCATTTCGTCTGCCACATGCTGGCCCTTCGCACCCTTGGTGTCGAGAACAGCGACCGGATAGCCGCGGTGCTCGCGCACGGCCTTGCGAACGGCCTCCCAGTCGATGCGGTCGGCATAGGGGCCGGCTTTCCTGGTGATGCGTTTCATGTCCGCGGTGGTGATTTCATAAGATTTGAAATCACCCATTTCCTCGACGCGAAGGGATTGTTCCTGCGTCGGCGAGACTTCGACATACATCTTGCTGTCGATCCAGCCCACTTTCACCGGCTGATCTACGGAAGTGACCTTCGTGCCGACGGGAACGCGGGGAAAGATATCCTTGATCGCCTCGGGATACATGCGGATACAGCCCGAAGACGCGCGGCGCCCGATGGCGTAAGGTTTGTTCGTGCCGTGGATGCGGATGTCGGGAAAGCCGACATAAAGGGCATGCGTACCCATCGGATTGTCCGGCCCCGCCGGATAAAATGTTTTCAGCGTGGGGTCTTCCTTGAGCATCCGCGCCGTAGGCGTCCAGGTTGGATTCTCGCGCTTGGAAGTGACCGTGGTGGTGCCGACCGGCGTGTTCAGCCCTTCGCGGCCCGGGCTGATCGAATAGACCAGCGGCGGCGCGCCCGGAGTCTGATACAGATACAGTTTCATTTCCGGCAAGTTGATGACGATGCCTTCACGCGGCGCGTCGGGCAGAAGCGATTGGGTGGGCAGAACGACGCGCGCGCCTTCACCCGGGATCCACGGATCGAGCGTGGGGTTCGCCGCGCGCATCTCCACGAAGCCGAGGCCGTATTTGCGGGCCAGATGCACCAGCGTGTCTTCATATTTGGCGCGGTACATTTCCATCTTGCCTACATAGTCCTTGTCGTAGACTTTGGCAGCATTCGCCGGCGCGGCGAAAACGAAAATCGCCGTTGCGAGAAGCGGTAGGAAACGTCCGGTTTTTTTCATGGTATCAGCCTAGCTTTTCTTTCAGATTTTGCGCGACCTTGTCCATAAACCCACCGGTTGTCAAGAAGGGTTGGTCCTTGCCGATGAGGATAGCCAGATCTTTGGTCATAGAGCCCGATTCCACCGTATCCACGCAAGCCTTTTCAAGCTCTTGCGCGAATTTTACCAGCGCAGTGTTGCCGTCGAACCGCCCCCTGTATTTAAGCCCTTGAGTCCATGCGAAAATAGAGGCAATTGGGTTGGTTGAGGTTTCATTGCCCTTCTGGTGTTCGCGGTAATGACGGGTCACCGTGCCGTGCGCGGCTTCGGCCTCGACGATCTGCCCGTCGGGAGTCAGGAGAACGGAGGTCATCAGGCCGAGCGAACCGTATCCCTGCGCCACGACATCGGATTGCACATCGCCGTCATAGTTTTTACAGGCCCAGACGAATCCACCATGAGATTTGACCGCAAATGCCACCATATCGTCGATCAGGCGATGCTCGTACCAAAGCTTCGCCTTTTCGAACTCCGCCTTGAACTCCTCGTCATAGACCTTCTGGAAGATGTCCATGAACTTGCCGTCATAGGCTTTCAGGATCGTGTTCTTGGTCGAAAGATAGACGGGATAGTTGCGGGAAAGGCCGTAATTGAAACAAGCTCTCGCAAACCCCGTGATGGATTCATCGACATTGTACATGCCCATCGCGACGCCGGGGCCTTTGAAATCGAAAACTTCGAATTCCTGGCGCTCGCCGTTCGCGGGCTCATAGACCAGCTTGAGCTTTCCGGCGCCGGGGATCTTCAGGTCGGTTGCCTTATATTGATCGCCGAACGCGTGACGCCCGACCACCATCGGGGACGTCCAGCCTGGGACGTAGCGCGGCACGTTCTTGCACACGATCGGCTCACGGAACACGGTGCCGTCGAGAATGTTGCGGATCGTGCCGTTGGGGGACTTCCACATTTTCTTTAAATTGAATTCCTTCACGCGGGCTTCGTCCGGCGTGATCGTCGCGCATTTGACGCCGACGCGGTGCTTCTTGATCGCCTCCGCGGCCTCGATCGTGACCTTGTCTTCGGTCGCATCGCGGTTTTCGATTCCAAGGTCGAAATATTTCAGGTCGATGTCGAGATGCGGCAGGATGAGCTTTTCCTTGATCATCGCCCAGATGATGCGCGTCATTTCGTCGCCGTCGATTTCAACAACGGGATTATCTACCTTGATTTTGGCCATGCCCTTCCATCTCCTTGAAAATTGCCTGTCAAAGATGGGGGGAGCGGGGGATCAAGTCAACTCTTAAACAGGCCGGAATTGCTGCGCGAGCCTCGGGTTGGCGGCGGAGGGTACGTTCGGCAGCGAAGACTTCAATATGCGGCGAACCTCGTCGAAATTCACGGTCTGCTCGATGATTCTCAGGCGGGGGATGTTCAGCCTGTAGAGCACGAAATCGTCCTTGCGCTGCTCTTTGATGACGCAGAAAATCTGGTTGCAATTCCCCGTCTGGCTGTCGACCGCCGACAGATAGCTGTTGTCGTGGCCCTTCCCGTACTGCCAGTCGGTGATGAGGCCGCGCTCGTAATGCGGAAAGATGAGGTCGTCCAGCGCCCGGATTTCGGTCTTCGAAAAAAGCTGGCGCAAGGGGGGATTCTGACCTTTTTTCGCGTTCGCATCGAAATAGGCGCGGAAAGAGATAACCGTCGGCATAGCAAACCCCATAAATAACTTATGGGAAAAGAATGCGAAAGCGACTGACTTCTGTCAATCGTAATCTTCAGGAAATGACTTTGAGGGATTTCCCGCCGGTCTTTTCCGCCCGCAGGGCATTGATTTCTTCCCGAACGCGCTCGGCGAAAAGGTCGATCTTTTCGCTGCGGACGATTTCCACGGGCTCGCCCTTCGGGCCGGTCGTCGTGGCCACGAAAAGGCTGCGGTCGGGCCCGAGGCGGCGCTTTTCGATGGTGACCATCGGCGTTTGGCCCGCCTCTTCCCTGAAAGATATGAAATAGCGACCGTTTATGTCCGAAAAGGAAAAATCGCGAAACAGGCCGGAATAGACATTCTGGCTATATATTTGAAAAATCTTGCCGAATTCGTATCTGGAATAGCCAATCCTGGCTGTGCTGCCCGTAAAACTCATAAAAAACAGTATAGCACGGTTTTGGGGGTTTCCCAAAAACACCTTATTTCCTATGATGGCCACCGTTTTAAAGGAGAACTGCCCCCTATGTCCGATATCTTCCGCGAAGTCGACGAAGCCCTCCAGAAGGAAAAAGCCGCCAGGTTCTGGAAAGAATACGGCCCGACCCTGATCGCCGCCGCCGTGATCATGGTGCTGTCGACCGCCGCCACGACCGCCTACCGCACCTGGGATTCGTCCCGCAACAAGGCGGAAACCGCCAAGCTGGTCGCCGCAGCCGAGGACAAGGATATCGCCGCCGCCATGGAGGAGGCCGCAGCCGATACGCGTGACGGACACAAAGCCGTGGCCCTGATGAACGCTGCCGGCCAGCACGCGCAGAAGAAGGATTTCGCCAAGGCTGCCGCGCTTTATGATACTGTGTCCTCGGACAAATCCGCCCCGGACGACCTGCGCGACCTCGCCGGTATTTTCTTTGCCCGCAGCACGCTTCTAAGCGATCCCAAGGCAGACGCCAAAGCCTTGCTTGACCGCCTGCTCCCCATCGCCAAAAATGAAAAATCGGCTTTTCATCTGCAAGCCAGGCTTGAAGCGGCCCTACTATACGGCGAGGCGTTAAAGGATTATACTGCGGCTCTGGCCCTGCTGACAGGGTTCGAAGCCGGCAAAGGCACGGACTCGCTTCAGGAAAAAGCCCAGGCCCTGAAACATGTCTATGAGTACGAACTCGCAAAAGATTCCGCGAAGACATCCAGCCCACAGCAAAATTAATCGCATGAAAAAACATATCCTGCCCGTCCTGCTCCTTGGAATCGGCCTCAGCGCCTGCGGCGATAATATTTTCGGCGGCAAGCCCGACAGGCCGCCCCTGCCCGGCGACCGCATTTCCGTGCTCGACTACGAAAAGGATCTTCGACCTGAAGAAGACGCCTCCTCGGGCGTCACGAAAACCGGCGAGCAATGGCAGAACGATACGTGGCCGCAGGCCGGCGGAAATCCCGACCATGCGATGAACAACCTCGCTCTTTCCGCGAACGCGCTGCAAAAAGTCTGGAAATCGGGCATCGGACAGGGCAGCCGTAAAAATCTTCCGCTGACGGCGCAACCGGTTCTCGTCGGCAAAAGCATCTTCACGCTCGACACGGACTCCATGCTGTCTTCCTTTTCAACGGACGACGGCAAAAGACGCTGGCGCGTCGATGTCGGCGATCCTGATGAGGACGACGAGGTCATCAGCGGCGGCATCGCCACCGACGGCGGCACGATTTATGTAACCGCAGGCTATGACGAACTGGTCGCCGTCGATGCGCAAAAAGGCGAGATCAAATGGCGTGCGAAAATGTCCAGTCCGTCGCGTGCCGCGCCCACTATTGCGGGCGGCCGTGTTTTTGTAACGACGATGAGCAACAGCATCCTCGCGATCGATCCTTCCAACGGCGCGGTGCTGTGGGAATTTTCCGGCCTCGGCCAGAGCACGGGCCTCGTCGGCGCGGCGAGTCCGGCGGCGACGGCGGAAATCGTCGTCCCCGCCTTTTCATCGGGTGAAATTTACGCGCTTCGCGCCGGAAACGGCTCCGTCGCATGGTCCGACAATCTCGCCAGCGCGGTGCGCCTCGGCGGCGTCGGCGCGCTCTCCGACATTCGCGGCCTTCCCGTCATCGACGGCAATGCCGTTTACGCCATTTCCTTCGGCGGCAAGATCGCGGCCATCGACGTCATGACCGGCGCCCGCATCTGGCAAAAGGATATCAGCGGGTCGAAAACCCCCTGGGTCGCCGGAAACCGCGTCTATGTCATTTCCTCGGACGCCCGCATCGTTTCGCTTGATAAGAACAAGGGTTCGGTCGTCTGGGTTTCCCAGCTTGCCCGCTATCAGGACAAGGAAAAGCGCGAAGGCGCAATCCTCTGGACAGGGCCGATCATGGCCGGAAGCCGCCTGCTCGCCTTTTCGAGCGATGGTCGCGTGGCCGAAGTCGACCCCGAAAAAGGAACACTGATCCGCGAATGGCGGTCGGGCGAGGACATCAGGATTTCGCCCATCGTCGCGAATGGAACCCTCTATATCCTCGGCGACGACGGCGATCTGACCGCCTACCGCTAAGCCTTCCCCGGCGTGCGGGGCGGGGGCATTGAACGATTTTACTGGAAAAACGGGCACTTACCCTCTAAGAACAGGCCTATGTTCACCATTGCCATCCTTGGACGCCCGAACGTGGGCAAATCGACGTTGTTCAACTGCATCGCGGGCAAGCAGCTCGCGATCGTCGACGACACGCCCGGCGTCACCCGCGACTGGCGCGAGGCGCAGGCCTGGTTCTACGACCGCAACGTCACCCTGATGGACACGGCGGGCCTCGAAGAGAAATTCGACAATTCCATCCAGGGCAGGATGCGCAAACAGACCGAAGAGGCGCTGTCCCGCGCCAGCGCGGTGATCTTCGTCGTGGATGGCCGCACGGGCCTGACTCCCGTCGACCTGCATTTCGCGCAATGGCTGCGAAAGCAAAAGAAACCGGTCATCGTCGCCGTCAACAAATGTGAAAACGAAAAAGCCGCCGCCGCGGGCGTCGCCGAAGCGTTCGGTTTGGGTTTCGGCGAGCCTATCCCGATTTCCGCGGCGCACGGCCACGGCATTCACGATCTCTATCTCGCGCTATCCCCCCTCATGCCCAAAATCGAGGAAGACACGGAGAGTAACGATGAGAACGACTATATCGACCTCAAGAAGATCGACGATCTCGAAGGCGATGAAAGCTTCGATTTCGCGGCGCTCATCTCCGACAAAGAGATAGAAGAAAAACCCCTCAAGATCGCCATCGTCGGGCGCCCGAACGCGGGTAAATCGACGCTGGTCAACGCGCTTTTGCAAGACAACCGCGTCATGGTTGGGCCGGAAGCGGGCATTACGCGCGACGCCATCGCCATCGACTGGGAATATAAGGGCCGCAAGATCAAGCTGGTCGATACCGCCGGCCTTCGCCGCAAAACGAAGGTGCACGAGAAAATCGAGAAGCTCGCCGTCGAAGACACGATGCGCGCCATCCGCCTGGCGCAGGTCGTCGTCATGCTGATCGACCCCGAGACCATGTTTGAAAAGCAGGATCAGCAGATCGCCGACCACGTCCTGCAGGAAGGCCGCGCCCTCATCATCGCCCTCAACAAATGGGACACGGTGACCGAGCATAAGAAGACGATGGACGTTCTGCAATACCGCCTCGACACCGGCCTGGCACAGGTCAAGGAACTGCCCGTCGTCACGATATCCGCGCTCAACGGCCGCGGCCTCGAAACATTGATGGACACGCTACTCGAAACCTACGGCACGTGGACGAAGCGCATTTCGACATCGAAAATGAACCGCTGGCTCGCCGCGCGCGAGAGCCAGAACCCCGCGCCCCTGATTTCAGGCCGTTCCAACCGCCTGAAATACATGACGCAGATCAATATCCGCCCGCCGACCTTTGCGCTTTGGGTTTCGCAGGCCGGGGAACTTCCCGGTACCTACAAACGTTACATCGTCAACGCCCTGCGCGCCGATTTCGACTTGAAAGGCGTGCCGGTGCGGCTTTTAATCAGATCCAGCAAAAACCCCTTCGACGAGTGAGAGCATGAGCGCAAGCAAGGCTCCGGCGGACGCCGCGCCGGATATCATTCCCAATATCGACCTCGACCTTGAGGAAATCAAAAGTGGCGCGTTTCTCCAGCATTTCGGCGGGCTCGAAGACATGCTGATGGAAATGGGCATCACCTGGGGCGTGCGCCTGATCGTCGCCATCGTGATTCTGATTCTCGGATGGACGGTCGGCAACTGGATCGACCGCCGCGTCAACCGCCTGCGCCGGCTGGATGGCACGCTCAAGAATTTCCTGGGCGGCCTGTTCAAATATACGATCATCACGGTGGCCGTCGTCACGGTCATCGGCCTGTTCGGCATTCCGATGGCCTCGCTGCTTGCGGTTATCGGCGCTGCGGGCCTTGCCATCGGCCTCGCGCTGCAGGGAACGCTGTCGAACATCGCCTCGGGCGTCATGCTGCTGATACTGCGCCCGTTCAACGTGGGCGATTACATTGAATTCGGAAGCGAGAGCGGAACGGTCAAGACGCTGGGCCTTTTCGGAACGGAACTCGCCAAGGCAGACAATGTTTACCTGTTCGCCCCCAATTCCAGAATCTGGGGCAACGAAATCGTCAATTATTCCCGCAACCCCTACCGCCGTCAGGATATTGTGGTCAGCATCGATTATAACGACGATGTCGACAAAGCCATGTCCATACTGGATAAAATCCTTAACAGCGACGAGCGTATTTTGCAGGAAGACGGGCGGCAGCCGCAGGTCGTGGCCGACAAGCTTAACGACTTCACAATCGACCTCATCGCGCGCTTCTGGTCGCTCAACAGCGATTATTGGGAGCTACGCTGGGATACCAACAAGCGTATCAAGCAGGAACTCGAAGCCGCGGGAATCAGCCTCACGCTTGTCCCGCGCCAGATGGGTATTGCTCAGAATGACGGAAAATCAGAAACCCATCTAAGAAAAGATGGCCTGGCGAAGCCAAGATAATTATTTTATCGACGGCGCAGCAATAATCCCGCCGTTCAGCGCGCAATCGTCACCGACAAGTTTTAAGAAATACGGCGCGATATCGTCCGGATGCGGACGCTTTTGCGGATCTTCGCCCGGATAGGCCTGCGCGCGCATTGCCGTTCTCACGCGCCCCGGATCTAGAATATTAACTTTCACATTCGT
The DNA here is from genome assembly GCA_035759665.1 of Micavibrio sp. Taxonomy (GTDB): domain Bacteria; phylum Pseudomonadota; class Alphaproteobacteria; order Micavibrionales; family Micavibrionaceae; genus Micavibrio_A. The sequence goes on along the minus strand of DASTUM010000055.1, from coordinate 767 downwards.
ATTGGCGCATTCGGATGCGTAAACCCTGGCCAGCGCTTCGAGCGCCGTCTTGCTGACGGCATAGCCGCCCCAATAGGCCTTTAAATCCTGCGTCACGCCCGACGTCACAAATACGACGCGCCCGTTCGGCGCGGCCTTCAGCAGCGGGTCGAGCGTGCGGATCAGGCGGAAATTCGCCGTGACGTTCAAATCCATCACCTTCTGCCATTCATCGGGTTTCAAGTGGCCCAAGGGCGCGAGGGTGCCGAGCATCGCGGCGTTGCCGATGAATATGTCCAGTTTTGGGAAATGCTGATACAGCGTCGGGCCGAGCGCATCGAGATCGTCCAGCTTGAACAGGTCGAGCGGCATCAGCGTCGCCTTGCCTCCCGATGCTTTGATTTCATCGTCCACAGCCTCAAGCCCGCCGACCGTGCGGGCGATCAGGATCACATGGGCGCCCTCGCGTGCCAGCAGTTTTGCCGTCGACGCGCCGATGCCTCGCGAGGCCCCCGTGATGAGCGCCGTCTTGCCTTCGAGCGATTTAGTCATCGATGGATACCAGCATTCTAGCGCCGGTCTTCGCCTTGTTCCTGGGCGTGGTGCCGCTGGCAATCTTATCGACCAGTTCTACCGGGTATTCGCCGGTAAAGCAGGCGTCGCAATATTTGGGGGCGTCATGCTGACGCTCGGCTTCGCCAAGCGCGCGATAAAGGCCGTCGATCGTCAGGAAGGCGAGGCTGTCGGCGTTGATGAAGTTCGCCATCTGACCAACCGTCATCTGCGCC
>DASTUM010000054.1:0-7756 GCA_035759665.1 Micavibrio sp. | reverse complement strand
TATGACGAAATAATCAGGAGAGGTTTGCTGGCGACTAAGTATCATTTTGCTTGGGAGAGGTGTCTCTCGTGCGGCGTCGGGGCGGCGGCGACCTGGTTTCGGCCGTTATGCTTGGCCGTGTAAAGCGCGGCGTCCGCGCGCTCGATCAATTGTTCGGTATTTTCCTGCGGGTAATACTGGGCAACGCCCACCGACATGGTGATACGGCCGAGCAGATCGCCGGTCGAACGGTTGATGACTTCCTTGTTGGCCAGCGCCTTGCGCAGCGATTCGGCCACAACGATGCCGTGATCGAGATTGGTTTCGGGCAGGATGATGACGAACTCCTCGCCGCCGTAGCGGGCGGCGATGTCTTTACCCTTGATGCCATCCGTCAGCGTGCGGGCGACAAGACGCAAAACCTGATCCCCGACCTGATGACCGTAATTGTCGTTGAAGTTCTTGAAGTGATCGATATCCATCATCAAAAGCGTGTAGATTTTGCCTTCTTCGTTGCATTCCTTGGAAAGCCGGGCAATCTGTTCATCGAAGGATTTGCGGTTGGAAAGGCTGGTAAGACCGTCCGTCATCGCTTCGCGGCGGACGCGCTCGAGGTCGCGCTTGAGCTCATCCATCGCGACAGCAGAACGATCGAGCTGCGCTTCGAGCTTCTTGTTGTGTTCCACCATCTTGGTCGTATCGTCTATGACGCTTTTCAAAACGACGGCCATTTCCTCGGGCGTCTTCACATTGGTAATTTTCTCGGTCACGCCGGTCAGCGTTTCATTATATTCGGATGTCGCTTCCTTGACGTTGCTCATAAGGCCGGAAACATCCTGCAAGGTCGCGTGAATTTGATCGGAAGCGCGGGTATAGGCTTCCTGCTGCCTCTTTTCGGAAAGGAATTGCTCGTAAAACGCGCGGCAGTCCACGCTGGTCAGCGTGCCTCTGGTTTTAACGTGCGTGTCGATGGATTTTTTCAGTTCGACATGCGAATTGGAGTAATAGGCGTACCAGACCTCGTAATTGGTGGGGTCGGGCGCAATCCCGTCTTTTTGCATACGGGCGATCGCTTCGCTGGCCACGTTCTTGGCAAGATCTAGGTCGTGATCGTAATGCATGAAGACCTGAAAAAAGTTAGAGGTTACAAGGAGTAAATAAGAGTTTTCTAATAAAACTACTCACCCTATACCTTAGCATCCATCCCCTTAAATCACGGTTAATATCTTATGAAAATTTAGGCAATTAAATCCACTTGCTGGACGGGTCGAACCGCTCATGCGGGGCGAGGTTCAGGGCGTCCGGCACTTCGGCGACCGTATCGACCACCTGGAACATGCCGAAATCTTCCTCACGCATGAATTTTTCGGAGGCGATATGGTGAATGGCCTCGACCATCTTCGTCCAGTAACCGTTGATATTGACCATGACGACCGGCTTGTCGTGCAGGCCGAGCTGCTTCCAGGTCAGGATTTCGAAAAATTCGTCGAGCGTGCCGAGGCCCCCCGCCAGAATCACGAACGCATCGCCGCGATCCACCATCATCTGCTTCCGGATATGCATGGAATCGACGACATGCAGTTCGGTTAAGTCCGTATGTTCGATTTCGCGCGCCTGGATATGCTGCGGAATGATGCCGACAACGCGGGCGCCGGCTCCCAGGGCAGAATCCGCCACAAGCCCCATCAAACCCACACGGCCGCCCCCATAGACCACGTCCCAGCCATTCGCCGCGATGGTCTTGCCCAGTTCGACAGCCGCATCCTTGTACACCTGATCCACACGCGCCGAAGAGCCGCAATACACACACACAGATTTGATTTTCGTCATTATAATATCTTTTGCCGTTACTAATTATTTTTACTTTACCATCAAGGGGATAGACATTGCCAGCCGTTTAAGGGGGCTTTCTCTTGTACGCCCTGGACTTAGGTCTTTGCAAGGGGTGTCAAAACGTATAAATTTTTGCCGTCTTGCCATTGCAAAAAGGATTTATGAGGTTATGAGCGGTTCTTCCCTTCTGGACACGGTCAAAAAAGTGGTTCTGGTGCCCCCACACCCCGCCGGCATTCCCTTTATCGGCGGCGGAATCATCGCCTCCCTCGTCTTTTTCACTTTTTCCGAAGCGCTGGGTACGATCGCCCTGATCTTCGCCGTCTTCTGCCTGTTCTTCTTCCGCGATCCGGACCGCGTGACGCCGCAAAAACCCTCGCTCGTCCTCGCGCCAGCCGACGGAGAAGTCAGCGCTATCGTCAGCGACGTCTCCCTTCCCGCCGAACTCGCCGGCGGCGACGACACGCGCTACACCCGGATCAGCACGTTCCTGTCCGTGCTCGACGTCCATGTGCAAAGATCGCCCGTCTCCGGCAGGATCATCCGCAAGGTCTATTCCCCCGGCAAATTCTTCAACGCCGATCTCGACAAGGCCAGCGAGGAAAACGAACGCTGCTCGCTCGTGATTGAAACCGCGGCGGGCCGGAAAATATGCGTCGTCCAGATTGCGGGCCTCGTCGCCCGCCGCATCGTCAACGACGTGCGGGAAGATCAGGACATCCGCGCCGGCGCGCGCTACGGCATCATACGTTTTGGCTCGCGCCTTGACGTTTATATCCCCGAAGGCGTATCGCCGCTCGTCTGCATCGGCCAGCGCGCCATCGGCGGCGAAACCGTGTTCGCCGATTTCGAGAGCAACGAACAGCAGCGCGAAGGAGCGATTGCCTGATGGCCGTCAGCGAGATCAAGCCGAAACCACCGGAACATAAGAACGACGGTCAGCATTCCGCCAACTGGCTTCCGCGCATGATCCCGAACATCATGACTCTCACCGCGCTCGCGGCGGGCCTGACCGCCATCCAGTACGCCTGGGCGGAGGAGTGGGAAAAGGCCGTCTACGCCATCCTGATCGCCGTTATCCTCGACGCGATGGACGGCGCGACCGCCCGCCTCCTCAAGGCCACCAGCGAATTCGGCGCGCAGCTGGATTCCCTTTCCGACTTCCTAGCCTTCGGCGTTGCGCCTTCGATCATCCTTTATTCCTGGATTTTACAGGAATCCGGAAAAATCGGCTGGATGGCGATGCTGGTTTTCGCGGCGGCCAGCGCGCTGCGCCTTGCCCGCTTCAACGTCGCGCAAAAAGAATTGCCCGCCTGGAAAAAAGGATTCTTTTCCGGCGTGCCCGCACCGGCGGCGGCCGGCCTCGCGCTGCTCCCCCTGATCGTCTGGATTCAGTTCGAGCCGCGCTTCTTCGCCGAATATCATTATGCCTCGCCGCTCGTCGGCCTCTGGACGATCTTCGTCGCCGCGCTGATGGTCAGCCGCATTCCGACCTTCTCGACGAAAATGATCAGGCTGCCCGCGAAATTCGCCATGCCGGCGCTGGCCTTCGTCGCCCTAATGATCGCGGCTCTCGTCCATGCGCCGTGGCAGACGCTCACCATTCTCGGCATTGCCTATATGACAAGCGTGCCTTTCGCCATCAGCCATTTCCGCAAATTGCAAAAAGAAAACGCCGACAACGAAGACCTGACCGACCTTGCCATTGGCGCGGGCATCGTCGAAGAAATTTCCACCCGCGAGGAATAATCCATGATCGACACGCTTTTGCGCCCACACTTCCTTCCCCTCGTAGACAATATGGCTGCAAAAGTTGCGCAAAGCGGGTTCTCCGCCAACAAGCTTACGTTGATCGCCTTTGCCTTTGGGATCGCCGGATGCTTCGCCGTCGGTATGCAGATCTATCCGCTCGGCCTTCTCCTGCTGTTGCTGAACCGTTTTCTGGACGCGCTGGCCGGCTCCATCGCTCGGCAAAGCGGTGTAACGGATTTGGGAACGATCCTCGACCTGCTGTGCGATTATCTCGTTTTCGCGGGTTTCGCATTCCTCTTTTCGCTTTCGGCGATGGAAACGATGATGGCCAGCACCTTCCTGATTTTCTCTTTTCTCGCGATAGGCATGGCCTATTTCTCCCACGCCTGGATTCTGGCGCGCAGAAATATTGCGGAGATGCCGCGCGGCGGGATCGTTGAAAACGGAGAGATGATCGCGTTCATCGCGCTCTCCTGCGCTTTGCCCGCTTACTACGCGGCGTTCGCCGCCGTGTTCGCGCTGTTATGCTGGGTCACGGCCATCCTGCGGTTCAGAGCCGCCCTTAAAACAAGCAAAGAAACAGGCTGACTATAGGCCGAACGCCGGCGGGCGGGCGACAGGGGCGGCGGCCATTTGTTGCTGCGGGTCCATATCCGGTTGGCTGCCCTGAATATCCGGGTCCTTGGATTTCAACGCGCCGAACAAGCCTGTCACAGCTTCTTTCATCGTATTGCCCAGCGTGGTGGCCGCATAGTTGATGTCGCCCTTCGGCGCGACATCGGGAGTTTTGTAATCATTGCGAAGATTGCTTCCGGCAAGGTTTGCGGAATCGTAGACGGTGGCAGGCGTCGGCGTCTTTACGGACGGGGTCTGCCCCACTTCGGGAATCCTGAGCTCGACCTTCTCAAGATTTTGCGCCGGCTGGATCGGCGGCATTTCAACTTCTTTCTTGTTCAGCGAGAATGCGGAAGCGTTGTCCATGCCTATCTCCCCTGCTCGTCCTTCACGTCGCTCATCAGACCTTGCAGGTCACGCGGCGCAAGGCGCAGATTGGCGGCGGGGCCGCCCATACCCATCGCGGCACCCCTTGCGACGCCATGCGTTCTTTCCCAGACGATCGTGGAATCGAGCGCTTTCTGACTGGCGATCTGTTGCCCAAAGACGAGTTTCTTGACGTTTTGCGCGGCGTTTTCCAGCTTCTTGTCTTCGCATTTAACGCCTGAAAGCGGCTTGTCCTTGTTAGGATCGAACAATCCGGCGCTGTCCTTCGGTTGCACGAGGCTCGCCGACGCCGCGCCTGCTTTTTCCGCGATATTCGCGCTAAGATCTTTTGCGGTTTTCGGATTTCCGCCATAAACGGATGTCGTCGCATTGTTCGCATACAGGCCGGGCGTCCGCGTCGTCGTTTCAACGATAGACTTATCAATGGCGGGTGCCGCTTCACCAGCGGCACGCGTTTCCAAAAAGTTTTTATCGGCAGCGCGCATCGCGACGAATTCGCCGCCCGTCAATAAGGATTTTGCACCCGGAGCCAGAGCCTCAAGCGCCACACTGGCAAGCACGTTGAAACCATCATTGGGCGCTTCGTTGGCTGCGCCCTCCGCTTTGGCCATTTCGGTGGTTGCCGTTTGTTGTTCGGCCAGCGCCTGGGTGCGGATTTTCTCGACCATGCCGGGTGTCGAATCGGCATTCGCCTCGGCCACCGCCGACGTATTGTTGAGGGAAATTTCATCCCCGAATGACATTTCTCAATCCTTTTCCAAGACCCAAGCCTTCACCATTCAACTATGGGTGAAACCCCTTAAAGGTCCCCTAATAAGAAGAATACCTGAATGCGGCGCACAATTACAAATTTGGATCGTTCTTTTATTTCAATCGCTTAACTATTGTTTAACCAACCCGCAAGCGGCGGTAGGAAAGGGCTTCGGCCACATGCGCTTGCGTAATATCAGCAGCCCCCGCAAGGTCGGCCAGCGTCAACGCCACTTTAAGGAGCCGGTGATAGGCCCGCGCCGACAGCTTCAGCCGTTCCGCCGCTTGCACGAACATGGTTCTGGCGGGCCCGGCGAGCGGGGCAAGCCCTTCAATCAATTCGGAATCCGCGTGGGCGTTGACGAAGACGCCCGCGCCTTTTTGTCCCAGCGCGGCGTAGCGCTCCATCTGCTTCGCCCGTGCGCGCTCCACCCGCGCCCGCACGGCAGATGAGCTTTCGCCCTCGCCCTTTTCGGCAAGATCGGTGATACCGACCGCGCCAACCTCGACCTGTATGTCGATTCTATCGAGCAGCGGCCCCGACAATTTCGCCTGATAATCTCCGCCGCAGCGCGGCGCTTTCGTGCATTCCAGCTCCGGATCGCCCAGATAGCCGCAGCGGCACGGATTCATTGCCGCGATCAATTGAAAGCGCGCGGGGAACGTCACATGCGCGTTGGCGCGCGCCACCAGCGCGGTTCCCGTTTCCAGCGGCTGGCGCAGAGCCTCCAGCGTACCCCGCGAAAATTCCGGAAGCTCGTCCAGGAAAAGCACGCCGCGATGCGCGAGGCTTATCTCCCCCGGCCTGACCTTATGCCCGCCGCCCACCAGCGCCGGAAGCGACGCCGAATGATGCGGGTCGCGGAACGGCCGTGTTTTCACAAGGCCCCCTTCCGCCACCGCGCCGGACAGCGAATGGATCATGGAGACTTCCAGCGCCTCGCGTGCGGAAAGCGGCGGCAAAATTCCCGGCAGACACGAAGCCAGCAGCGATTTCCCCGCCCCCGGCGGGCCGATCAGCAAAAGATTGTGCCCGCCCGCGGCAGCAACTTCGAGCGCGCGCTTCGCGCTCTCCTGCCCCTTCACCTGCGAAAGGTCGGGCACGCGGCGCGACGCGCCGTCATCCATCACTTTCGCGTCGGGGCGCGAGAGCATCTGCGTGCCCTTGATATGGTTGATAAGCTGCAGCAAATTCGCCGCCGCCAGAACTTCGACATCGCCCGCCCACACCGCCTCGCCGCCGCACGCCTCGGGACAGATCAGCGAATTGTCGTTCGCCCCCGCATGAATGGCGGCGGGAAGCACGCCCGCAACGCTCCTGATACCGGCATCGAGCGAAAGCTCCCCCAGCACCACATATTTTTCCATTTCCTCTTTCGGCAAAATCTCCATCGCGGCGAGCAGCCCCAGCGCAATCGGCAAATCATAGTGCGACCCTTCCTTGATCACATCCGCCGGCGCCAGATTGACCGTGAGCCTTTTCGCCGGAAGCGCAATACCCAGCGCATGCAACGCCGCCCGCACCCGCTCCTTGCTTTCCGCAACCGCCTTGTCCGGCAGGCCGACGATTGTGAAAGCAGGAAGACCATTGGATATCTGTACCTGCACGTCAATGGATTGAACGTCCACACCTTGGAAAGCGATAGTATTGATACGAGCGACCACTATATGCACCCGTTCTTCTTTTGATATACAAGACGCTGCTCAAAGTGTGGATCTTCTTTTGCGTTTTTCGGATCAACACATGGATATTTTTTTGGCCTTACGGGTTCTAAAATTTCCATGTTCCAATTCATTATTTTTAAATCTTTTGGTTTAGTTACGTCACCAGCAGCTAAAACAGTTATTTTAAATTCACCGTATGAATCATAAGCATCCCAAGCTCCACATGAAAAAAGGCCTGAGGCTAAAAATATTGTATTTCCAGCTTTATCTTGAGAATATTTTTGAGACCCGTAATTAAAATGCACCTCGCATTTGTATGGCGCGCCGGAATCGGTACCTAAAGTTTTGATATCCTCTTTTTGCTGTATTACATATTTTTGATATTGTCCCCAAGATACGTCTTTGAAATATTGTTTTCTCGATGACATATCAATTTTAAAGGCTGTACCTAATCCCCTATTCATATCATCCACACTAACAAATGCGAGTTGATGAATAATGTCTTCAAAGGCCTGTTTGTCTTCTTCTAAAGATTTTCCAAAAATTACGGCTAGAGATCTTTCCATTTCTGGAGAAACAGGTTGGCTTGATACCTTCCTTTCTGGGGAAATTCGCGCAGGTTGGATTTTAGACTTTTGGACTTCCACATAAATATATGCGCTCGACAAAATTATCGCTGAAATCGCGACTGCAGAAATGGCGGATAGCTTAGGGGTTTTCTTCATTTATGTCCCACAATCGGAAAAACAGGCAGGCCCTGCAAAGCTATCGTATT
>DASTUM010000053.1:0-18008 GCA_035759665.1 Micavibrio sp. | reverse complement strand
GAAGCTGAAGAACAGCACGCTGGCATAGGCCATGAACATCCAGAGTTCGATCGTGAGCGTCAAGTTCACAACGAGAAAGATGGCGGACGCCGCAACAATACAAGAAGACGCGGTATAACAAATGCGCCGCATTCCGCATTTCTTTACGATGCGGGCATTGAGCAAAGACGCTGCGCCCAGCACCAGCGCGAGGGCGCCGAAATAGAGCGTGAAGGTTTCGCCCGTGTTGAACATCACCTGAAAGACCTGCTGCGAAGATGTGAGGTAGCCGATCAGGCTGCCGAAGCAAATTCCCATGGCGATCGTGTAACACATGGTCAGGCGCGTGCGGACGACGACGCCGAAACCGTGCGCGAGATTTTTAAAACTGAATTTGATTTTGTCTTCGGGATGGAGCGTTTCCTCAAGCCGAAAGAAACACCATGCGCCGAGCGCCGCCGCGAGGCAGATATACATCACGAAAATAGTATGCCATGTGCCGAAATTGAGGACGGCCTGCCCGATCGAGGGGGCGACCGCCGGTACCAGCATAAAGAACACCATGATGATGGACATGATGCGCGCCATGTCGCGCCCCGCATATTTGTCGCGGACAATGGCGATGGCGCAGACATAAGGCGCGGAAACGCCCAGCCCCTGAATAAAGCGCCCGGCAAGCATCGGCGCTATATCCTGCGACAGATAGCACACGAAGCTGCCGACGATGTAAACGCCGAGGCCGACGAACAGGACTTTCTTGCGGCCCAGCGCGTCCGAGGCGGAACCGGCGATCAATTGCCCCACCATCAGGCCGAGAAAAATCAGGCTGATGATCAGCTGCGCCTGATTGGGATGCGTGATGTTGAGATCCGGCCCCATGACGCCGAGAGCGGGCAGCATTGCGTCGATGGAGATGGCGACGATGGACATCAACGATGCCATCAGTACGATAAATTCTTTCACAGGAAAATCCCTTTAATTACCGGAGTCTTATTTGCCAGCAGCGGAGCTGGCTTGCAAGCCCGGCGGTAACGGCGCAAGCGGCGGCTTGAATAAATATTCAAAAAAATACATATAACGCAATGCTTAACTAAACGCGGTCATGTCACGCTAGCTTTCATTTTCCTTGAGAAAATTACGTTGCTGCGCAAATATCCCCCTGCGTTAACGGCTTGGAAACCAGGCAAGAGCGAGAATGAAGGGCGCCACAGCGATGGCACAGTCAAACAGTCGTATACAAATCTGAGATGCCAAATTGGCCTTAAGGTTTCTAACGGCTTCTTTGGGAACGGGGACATCTTATGAATGTCCCCGTTTTCCTTTTGCGGCAGGAGCAAAAAAAGTTAAAATCCGGGGCTATTATCATTTTGTTCCGACAGGATATATCGATATGAAAAAAACTATTGTGCTTCTTTCTTTAATTATGGTAACTGGTTTATTGGCTGGCTGCGCGAACACCGCACAGGGAGCCGGTCGCGACATTGAAAATATGGGCGAATGGATCCAGCAAAAAGTTTAGCCTGGTCTGCGCCCACGTAGGAGATTGAACCATGGTTCGTTTTATTTTTGTCTGCATGGGCGTCGTCGCCCTGTCGTTTCTCACGATCGCCTCCCAGTATATGATAGATGGCATTCAGGACGCGCAGCAGGAAGTCGCAGCCCGCAATAGCGGCGAAACGGTCGTGGCCGTCGAGGAGACGATATCGCCCGAAGACCTGAACGCCATCGATACGGCGGCAGGCGCCGAAGCGGATGCAGATGCCGCCGCGCCGGGCAACCAGACATTCGGCGCCGCCTTTACGGCGGAGGCCCCAACCGCCCTGCGCGATCAGGAAGCGCCGCAGCCCTTGGGCGCTATCCCCACGGAAACATCGGCCGAGTAGCAATCAGATTTCCAAAAGAAACACGCCGCCGAAAAATCCCGGCGGCGCTTTTAATTCTATTCAGGCGTTCTTAAAAACGCTTGCTGAAATTCACGTAGAATTTCGGATCGCGGTCGTTTTGCGTCGCAGGCGCACGCGTCAGCGGGAACGCCACGGCAAAGCCGCCATCCATTTCGTAGGGCAGATCGAAACGCACGCCTACGCCGACGGAGGCAATGGAATCACGTTCCTGCGAATTGGTCGTCGCATCTTCGTTCCAGACGCGGCCGATATCGTAGAAGCCGTAGAGCTGGTACGATTCGACATATCGTTCATCGAATTTGTACGGATCGTTCCATTGCAGTTCGACCTTACCGGCGATGCCGTGGTCGCCCGTCACTTCGGACGGATCGTAGCCGCGGCCAAAGCCATAGACGCCGCCGACGGAAAATTCCTCCGAAGACAGGAGCGCGTTCGAGGCGATCTGGCCGCGGGCTCCGACGAGCAGGTTGACGCCATCCGTGATGCGCTGAAGACGCTGGATATCGGCTTCGAGCTTGGTGGCCTGGGGATCAGCGGCAGCGCGCGTCATGTTGTCGTCGCCTTCGTCGCTGGCCCCGAAGATGCCAAGACCTTTGGATACTTCTACGTCAATCGTGTTGGCGGCGGCGCTGAGCAGCGTGTCGATGAATTCATACCGCGCGCCGGCGCGCATAACCGATAGGCGGTCGCGGCGCGTCTCCTCGATATCGTTCGAAGATTTGACGCGGCGTAGGTCGAAATTCAAACGGGCCGTCAGGTTTTCAGCGCGGGCGCGGATGACAGGATGCGTTGCGCCGACATTGAAGAGATAGGAGCGGCCATTGACGTCGAATTGTTTGAGATCGTAGCCCGGGTCGGTGTCCGTAACGCTGCCGAAGACCTTGACCTTGGTGCCGTAATCGCCGACCGGCATTTCATAGCCGAGCGAGCCGTAAGCCAGTTCATACCAGCTTTGCGGGGCGACGACGATTTGCCCCGTGATCGCTTCGTTCAGGCCAAGCCAGGAGTTCATCGTGCCGGCGGCGCCGAGCTGCACGGGGCCGAGATAACGGCTGCCAAAATTATCGACGCTCAGCAAACCGTCGAACGGATCGTAATCAACGATGATGGCGACATCCGTCGCGCCGGGCGTGGCCGAACGGGACAGGACGCTACGCGCCGTAACGCCGGGAAGGTCGTTGATCAGCAGCAGCTGGCGCTCGAGATCGCGCGCGTTCAGCGCAGGCGTATTCTTCAATTGCGCGGCGTAAGCCTCGACCATTGTCATATCGATAGGCGCGTTCGCGTCGGCTTTCTGAATGGTAACGTTCGCGACATTGCCTTCGACGACATGCAGCGTCGGGACGCCATTGGCGATCGTGGGCGGCGGCACGACGACAACCTGCGTCAGGATGTATCCGTCATTGCGGTATTTCAGGGTAAGCTCGCCCGCGATATCATAAACTTCCTTCAGGCTGACCGTCTGGCCGATCTTGCCGGCGTAAAGCGGGCGGATGTCGGTATCGCTGTAGACGCTCGCCCCCTCAACATTGACGTCTTTCAGAGTGAATTTCACGTTTTCGGCACCGGCGGGCGCGGCCTGGATACGCTGGTCGCGAACGCGCAGCTGCGGTTCGACGGACGGCGTCATGCTCGGCTGTTCGAGCTGGTCGCCGGCGCGGGAAGGATCGGCGATCCCTGTCGCCTCGCTCTGCGCCATGGCTGCCCCTGCTCCGAGCACCAGGGCGCCAACCGACACGAGCCCGGCTAGACGGAAATTGTTCAACTGACCTTTGATTTTCATGGGAGAGCCCTGATTCTTATAAGATATGAGTAAAGCAGTTTAAAATTATAACTATTGCGTAAAGGCACAGGAAGGGTAGTGCGTTTTCGCCTTAAAAAATACGCGTTTTTGCCGCGGCGCGCAATGCGTCCGGGGAACTGTTGCAAGTTTAACACTCTCCCAAAACGCTAAGTTAAAAGACCCCGCGGTTTTACTTTTTTATTAGTGTTGCCTTATTAAGAACGCTCTGTTCAAAGGTTAAAGTTCCTTAAAAAATATTGTTTTAATGGCGAAAAAATGGCATTCCTGTCCTCGTTTATTATTAAAAAACCGCGCTTTTTGCGGCCGACTAACGGAAAGTAGCGCAATTTTTTACAGACATTTTATGTTACGGAGAGAGCAGAATGAGACAGGTTCAGAGCGGAATCGCAAATAATTTCGGCCTGGTTGGAAAAAACATTCGCAGATATCTCGCTACGACCGCGCTCACGGCCACAGGATTGATGGCAATTGCCACCCCTGCTTTTGCGGAGGGATCCTGGTCCAACTTCGACGTCGTTTCCGGAAGCCAGACGGTAACGACGCCGGACGCTCATACGACGAACATCGAGGTTCATTCGATGAACGCCACCGTTAAGGGCGACGCCGACATTCACGCTCTTGACACCGTCAATCTCAACCAGCGCTCCAGCGACTCCAAATATGTCGTCTACGACATTAAAAACGACCCCACGAAAATCATGGGCAAACTGAACGCCAACGGCCGCGTCTACATCTTCGACCAGAACGGCGTCATTTTCGGCGAAGCCTCGCAAGTCAATGTAGGCGGCATCGTAACCTCCACCGGCTACATCTCCGACGAAAATATCGCGAACGGCAAAGACATTGTCGAGCATGTCAGCGGCACGGGCGAGATCGTCAATAACGGCACCATCACGGTCGCCGAAGGCGGCCTTGCGGCCTTCGTCGCGCCCGCAGTCCGCAACAACGGCGTGATCAACGCCAAAGCCGGCACGGTCGCGCTTGCCTCGGGCGACAAAGTCACGCTTGACCTGTACGGCGACGACCTCATCAGCATCGAAGTCAGCGGCGATCTCGAAAACGCCATCGTCGAAAACAAAGGCGCGATCATCGCATCGGGCGGCACCGTCGCCCTGACCGTGGCCGCGGCCAAGGACGCCGTGGACAGCGTCGTCAATATGGACGGCATCATCGACGTTTCTTCCGTCTCCGTGAAAGGCGGCAGGATCATCGTCAACGGCGGCAAAAAAGGCGCCGTGAAAATCGGCGGCAAGCTGGACGCATCCGGCCAGGGCGGCGGCGATATTTCGATCAAAGGCGAAAACGTCCTCGTTACGTCGGGCGGGGACATCGATGCCGGCGCAAAGCAAAACGGCAATGGCGGTTCGATAAGGGCCTGGGGCGACAACAATTCTTACTTCTTCGGCAAAGCCTATGCACCGGGCGGCAGCCTGAACGGCGACGGCGGTTTCGTCGAAGTTTCGGCAGGCAACAGCGTCGCCTATGGCGGCCTTGTCGACACGACGGCGGCGAACGGCAAAACGGGCCGCTTCCTGATCGACCCGCAGCATGTCGTGCTAGGCACCATCGATCCGGCCCTTATGGCCGTCAATATCGGCCTCGATATCCTGCTCGGCGGGGCTTTCCCCATCCTGATCGTCGACCAGCAGGCGCTGGCCAACACACTTCACACGACGGATGTCGATTTGTGGGCAACGGAAACCATCAGCACAGCTGAAAAGATCAATATCAGCGAGTATGATTACGATGAGGTCATCACACCGGGCTATTTTAACATGAGCGGCCCGTTCTGGACGTGGCACTGGGTTCCGGCTGTTACAACGCATCATAACGGCATCACGTCGCACGACCTGACGCTGGCTGCGCCGACGGTTAACATCAAGCACGACATCACGCTCGGCACCGGCAAGCTTTTGGTACAAGACCTCGCCGCCGGAATCAGCCCGCTCGGCATAGGCCTTCTGCCCGCGCCGCACGATATCGTCGTCGACGAACTCAACCTCGATGGCCGCATCTACAAGCGCACAAACCTGGCTGACGCCTCGTTCAGCACGCTCGCCGACGATGGTCAGATTTTCACCACGGCGGACAATATCAACGTCCTCTCCAACAAAGCCCTGATCCAGCAAGCGGTTCACTTCGCCGATAAAACAACCGCTGCCGCCGAAACAATCGATGTCGCAGCAGGCACATACCTGGAATCCGTCCTAGTCGACAGGGAAGTCAACCTTGAAGGCGCAAATGCGGGCTATGCCGGCTATGACCGGGCCCGCGGGCCGGAAACGATCGTCGATCCCAGCTCGCCCGGCTTTCATGTCGTTACGAGCGGCGTCACGATCGACGGCTTCCACATTACCAGCACAAGCGATCCCAACGGTTACGGCGTCTGGGTCGACCATGCCAATAACGTGACGGTGAAAAACAACATTATCGACAATATTAGCCAGAACGCCGTCTTCGCCGACGGCGCCGCAGGTGTGGAAGTGTCGGATAACCAGATCGACGATATCGGCTCACACGGCATTCATATCAAGGACAGCGAGGATGCGCGCATCCTGCGCAACCATATCGGAACCAACGGCCTCGATCACAATATCAATGGCGATGGCATCCGCCTCGAAGATTCGGACGGCGCATGGGTGAAGAACAACCAGATCACCAACACAACGAACACCGCCTGGCGTATCGGCAGCGGCATTCAGTCGATCAGCAGCGACAAAGTCGAGCTGGTCGAAAACGAAATCCGGGATACGGATTGGGACGGCATCCGCGTCGATAAAGGCAAGGAACTGCTTATCCAAGGCAACGTCATCGACGATGCGGTTCGCACGGGCATCTATCTTGGCGCGGTGACAAAAACCGATCTTATCGACAACGACATCGACAATGTGGGCCGTTACGGCATTCACGCGGACACGGGGGATAAAGTCACACTGGACAACAACCAGGTCGACGATACGGGCCTGCACGGTGTCCATGCTTATAAAACCAAGAACCTGATTGTCCAAAACAACGATATCGGCAACAGCTCCGGCGTTACGGGCAATATCAAGAACTACGGTATCCATCTCGACCAGACCAAAAACGCCCTGGTTGAAACAAACATCATCGAGAATACGGTTTGGGACGGCGTGAACGCCTACAAGGCCGAGGGCGCAAAAATCACCGGCAACAAAATCCGTCATGTCGGCGGCAACGGCATCGAGCTTCTGGAATCCTCCGAACTGGCGGGAAGCCCCGGCTCCCTCGAAGTCTCGCTCAACAAGATCAACGATACCGGATCGCACGGCATCCTGGTCGACAAAAGCCTCAAGGCGCAAGTCCTGACCAACTCTATCGGCCTTGCGGGCGGCGCCTTCAACATCAAGGGCGACGGCATCCAGTTGAACAAAGCCCACGGCGCCCGCGTTGAAGGCAACGATACCCGCTACACTACATCCACCGCCCACAATATCGGCAGCGGCATCCAGTCGATCGGCAGCGATGATATCGTCCTCTACGACAACCGCACCCGCGATACGGACTGGGACGGCATCCGTATCGAAAAAGGCAATTTGATCGTTGTCGACAAAAACGTTATAAAGCGCGCGATACGCACGGGCATCTATACCACGGCGACCAAGAATACGACGATCAGCAGAAACGATGTTGATAAGGTCGGCCACTGGGGTATCCGCGTGAACGCGGGCGACACGGTCATGATCGATGACAACCAAGTCGATAAAACCGCGCTTGACGGCATTTACGCCCAGAAAGCCAAAAACCTCACCATCCAGAAAAACGAGGTCGGAAAGTCGGGCGGAAACATCAACCGTCACGGCATCAACGTCGAAAACAGCGACAGCGCCATCGTTTACGACAACGACGTCAGACAGACCAAGGGCCACGGCATTTACGTGAACTCCGGCTCCGACTACACCGATATCTCCTACAACGATATCCGGGATGTCGACCTGGACGGCATCAATGTCGATGGCGGCTTCGGCGTGGATATCGCCCTCAACATGATCGCCAGAGTCCTCGATGACGGCATCCAGGTGGTGAAGAGCATTGGAACGGACATCTACCTCAACGCCATCGGCCTGACGGGTGATGACGGCATCGCGCTGCGCCAGTCGGATTTCACGGATATCGGTTTGAATTTGATCGGCCTGACCGGCGGGGATGGAATCGACATCCGCCGCAGCGACAATGTTGATATCCTCGGCAACCAGATCCTCTCCGTGGCAGGCGATGGTATCTATGCCCGCAGGAGCGACGATCTCGATGTCGGCTTCAATTACATCAGCAATGCCGGCAACGATGGCATCGACGTCGAGAAATCCGATGACGCCGATATCTTCGCCAACTTCGTACGCTTCGCGAACAACAGCGGCGTCGAAGTCAGCGGCAGCGACGACGTCTTTGTCGGTTACAACCTCTTGTCGAACAACCAGACCGGCTTCTTTGCCCAAGGCAACCGCAATGGCGACATCGAAGTCTCCGGCAACGTGTTCTACAACAACATAATCGGCGCGCACCTGCAAAGCGGCGTGATCGACCTTACGGGTCCGGGCAACGTTTTCCTCAACGGAAAAATTGCCCTGTATTTCGAAGCGAACCCGAAAGATCCGACGAAGCTCTCGCTGGTCAGGGCGGGCGGCGGTCACACACATGACGGCAACCCTTATGACACGTATCCGGCCGTGCCGTACAACCCCACCACATTCGGCGGTACGATCGGCCAGCAATATTTCCGCGGCCAGAGCGGCGAATTCGTTTATGTCGCGGACGGCTCGTTCGTCGATCCGGGCACCGGAGAGGCTATCTGGCTTGATGGCAGCGAAAGCACATACTACTTCCCGTTGGAAGGTGCAGCTTTTACGCCTGCCATCGACGGGGCGAACCCGGCAAGAGAAGCCTTTCTGGAAGACCAGTTCTATCACCGCATCGATTCTGACAACCGCGGCATTTTCTTCTTCTACCCGGTTCCCGTTTCGCTGACCGGGGTCGCGCCGCCAATCGAACAAAGCCTGATTTTCAATCGTTTCGGCGCCTTCAACGGCGATACAACGGGCCTGAACGTCCAGATCGCAAGCCTTCCGTCGGTCGGCGGCGGTACACCTGCCACGCCGGCGGCGCTGAACCAGATCACGACTTTCGCAGGCGGGCAAAACTCCGATCCTTCGCAACTGAACCAAATCGAAACCGCCGCGGGCAGCGACCAGTCGGGCGCGGGCCGGTTGAACACTATCGAAACCGCTTCGGGCGCACAGGAGCAGTCCTGCTGGGGCAACGCCGTTGCGGCAGCGGGAGCGGGTCAGGTGGTAAACGTGGTTTATACGGGCGGCGTTGCCGCCAACCTGAACCAGGCCGCAACCTGCGGAACCGGCTTCTAGGGGGGCCGTGAATATCCGGAGAATCCCGCCCGAAAATCGCCGGCGGGGTTTTTCTTTTTTAAAAGAATCAATCTGTTACAACGATAAAACCGCTTTCAGGTGACAAAAAACGCCGTTTGTGATAGTCTGCATCATCCTGAAAAAAAAGACATCCAAGCGTGACAGCATGACAACCGAACGTGAAAAACCCGCACTCGATATCCGCGAGGCGCGGTCCGATGCGGATTACCACATGGCCTATCCAATCATCCGCCAGCTTTTCCCGCAGCTGGACATGCAGACCTATGCCCGCCGCGTCTTCGTAGCGCGCGCCACGGGATACCGGATGTTCATGGGCGCCGTCGATAAACAGGTCGTCGGCGTTATCGGCGTCATCGCCAACCACAACCTGCATGACGGGTTCGTGACCTATATCGAGCACGTCGTCGTCGACAAGAAATATCGCGGCCACGGTTACGGCTCGCGCCTCATCCAATTCGCCGAAGACCGCGCGCGCGAGGAAGGATGCTACCTGATCGAGCTCGACACCGATATCGGCGCCGGCCGTGCGGCGAAATTATATGAGAGTTCCGGCTACCAGAAATCCGGCGATTATTATTTCAAGCAGCTTCGCGAAGAATATGTCGACGGCGAATAGCCGCTATAACCCCTTCGGCAGCAGGAAGAAATATTTTCCTTTGGCCTTCATCGGCCCGGCCTTCGCCTCTGCCACAGATCCCGAACCCCAGAAATAATCGCCGCGCACCGCGCCGCGGATCGCCCCGCCCGTATCCTGCGCCATCATCAGTTTCCGGATCGGCTTCCCGTCTTCATCGGCATAATCCGCCATCAGGTAGATGGGAAATCCATAGGGCAATTTGCCGCGGTCGATGGCGAGCGAGCGCCCCGCCGTCAGCTTCACGC
The DNA here is from genome assembly GCA_035759665.1 of Micavibrio sp. Lineage (GTDB taxonomy): Bacteria > Pseudomonadota > Alphaproteobacteria > Micavibrionales > Micavibrionaceae > Micavibrio_A. The sequence goes on along the minus strand of DASTUM010000053.1, from coordinate 8,040 downwards.
CCTCGCCGCCCTGCGGCCCCGCGCCCGAACCGTCATCCTTCATTTCCTGAAAGAAGACATAGGAGGGGTTTGTGTTCATCAGCTCTTCCGCCTTGGCGGGGTTTTGCAGCATCCAGCCACGGATCGTATCCATCGACACTTCGTCTTTTTTATAGATGCCGCGCTTCACCAGTTCGCGGCCTATCGCGTAATAAGGATGCCCGTTCTGCGCCGCGTATCCCACGCGCATCAGCGACCCGTCATCAAGATGCACGATTCCCGATCCCTGCACCTGCACAAAAAACGCATCGTGCGGATCGTCGAGCCAGACCAGCGGCCTGAATTGTTCCGCTGGCATCTTGCCGGACACGATCGCCGCGCGGTTTTCATAGGGCTTCAACTTCCCGTCGATCACGCGCCCCGCAATGCGCTGACCCTTCAGCTCGTCGCGGAAATCGCCCAGTTCCACCATGACAAGATCGGCGGGCCGGCCAAGCAGCGGATACAGGAAAGGCCCATGTTTCGTCCGCGAACCGTTCAAAGTCGATTCATAATAGCCGGTAAAAAGCCCCTGCGGATCGCCCGCGGCCGTCGCTGCCACGACTTTGAAATTATTTTGCAGGAAGGCGCGCACGGCGGAAGGATCGTTTTCGTTCACGCCCTGCCCGCTCCGGCAGGCGGTCTGCCATTCGCCATACGTGCCCCACGCCGGATCGGAGGAGAATTTATCCGAAGGGTTTTTCTTGAGGATGCGCGCGCAACTCGTGCGGTAGGCATTCATGAAACCCATGAAATCCTCATTGTTCCAGCCTTCAAGGTCGGAGAAGGATGCAGGCTTCATCACCAGCGGCGCGGTATCGTCCTTCGCCGTCGTCTTGCCGGTTCCGGCGCAGCCATTCAGAAGCAGGGCAAGGAGAAAAAGTGGAAGAGCGTATTTCATGAAAGCCTCCGGCGCGATAAAAGAGGGGGACGACCCCTCTTTTATCGCATGGCTTTTGCAAAGCCGGAAGGCCTAAACCGTATCCGGCACCGGCGTTTTGTGATCTTCCCTCACATCGCCGTCTCGCGTTTCATGAAGCAGCCAGCGCGGATCGCGGCTGCGCACGGGGCGTGAGAACGTCCAGATATCGTTCATCTCGGTAATCCGGTCGGGATCGCCGGACAGGATCGTGCCGTCTTTGGCGCGGATAACGCAGGTTTCGTCGGCGATGAAGCGGATCGTCACATGGGCGATGCGGTCATCGACCTTCGCGCCGAGAATTTCCGCCTTGCGCACGGCGTGGATTTCCGTCGACATGGTCTCGCCGCTTTCCTCGCGCTGTGACAGCGCCTGGTGAAATGCTTCGTAGACCTGGGGCTCGAGAAGATTTTTCAGCGTGTCGCGATCACCCCCGGCAAAGGATTCGACGATGATGGCGAACGCATCCTGCGCGCCCATGGAAAATTTAGCGAGGTCGAAATCGGTGTCGAGGCGGGCGATTTCGAGCAAGGCGCGTTCCGTATCTTCCGATGCGATGGAAACATTGCGCGGCAGGGCGGGCTTTTCATCCGCGAGTGCCGATGCCGGAACACCCTCATCGGAATAGGGAACTGACCGGGGCCTTGCCTCGGGCGGCGGCGCGGTGAAGGGGTTGGGGCGTTCGCGCTCATCGCCGCTGCGGGTTCCAAGCAGGCTGCGCAGCCAGAACACAAGCCCGGCGGCGACAATTGCATAGAGAATAAGCATCGGGTCAGCCTGCACGCGCGAATAATCCTTTTACCGTTGCAATAACAATCAATCCCACTACTTTATCACAGAGTAGCCATGAAAAGGAAAGTCTAAAAGCTCCTATTCCATCTGGGTGTTTTTTGAGGAAAGACAAGGTCATAAGATGTTATTTCGGCGCATCGGCTTCGCGCTGGTTCTTCTCGAAATCGTCTCTCTCGCCGCGGTCGTCGGCGGGATAGGTTTTTTTGCGGCGATGGGCTTGTGGTTTCTGACCGCTTTCATCGGCGGCTGGCTGATTCAGGAACAGGGGTTCGAAACGCTGCGCCGCGCCCAGGCGTCGTTCGAACGCAACGTTTTTCCCGCCGTTGAAATTTTCGAGAGTTTTTGCGTTTTTGCTGCAGGACTTCTTCTCATCATGCCGGGCTTCGTTTCGGACATCCTTGCCTTCGCGCTGCTCGTTCCCTCTTTCCGCAATTTGCTGCGCCGGCGCGGCGGCAGCGCCTTCGGACTGCGCGAGGAAACCATGCGCGCTCGTGACGACGGGGTCATCGACGGCGTGTATGAGCGCGTACCCGAACACGCCGTGCAAATAGCGCCCGAAAGCCCCGAAAAATAAGGTTTTTCGCGCCCCGGAATGCTGGACGGACGATAGGATTCATGCTAATTCCAGATAAGAATTTACACGATTGAAGTGCAGGAAAAAATCCATGAACGATACAACTGAAAAAACCCGCGTCGATGCCAGCATCCCTGTGACGCCCGTCCAGGTTCACGCGCAATATCTGAAGGATTTTTCGTTCGAGAATCCGAACGCGCCGGATTCGCTCCGCGCCGTCGGCGGCAAGCCTGAAATGGACGTCAACATCGTCCTCGACGCTGTCAAGATCAATGACGAAAACAACCCCGACATGTACGAATCCAGCCTTACTCTCACCGTGAAATCCACGCGCGACGGCCAAGTGGTGTTTATCAGCGAAATCGTTTACGCCGCGCTCGTCACCGTAAAAGATATTCCGCAGCAGCATATCCGCTCGATCCTGTATGTCGACGTGCCGCAGATGCTCTTTCCCTTCGCCCGCCAGATCGTGGCGAATACCGTTACGGCCGGAGGCTTCCCGCCGCTTCTGCTGAATCCCATCGATTTCCGCGGAATGTACGCCGATGCCAACCGCAAATCCCCTGAAAAAGAAGACGGCGCCGCGGCGGCCTAAACCGCCCTTTCCGCTCTTTTCCACAGGCTTATTCTCAGGTAGCATGGTCATACCTGTGTACGATTCTGTGTATTTTTCTATAATTTCCTTCCTTCTCAAAGCGTTAACCCGGGTTGGCGTTTAATAGTTAAATTTTTAGCGGTCTTTAAATGTTTCAACGGGATAATGGATGTTGGGGACGTTCCCCCCGCGGAAATACCCGGAAACAAAAGCTTTAGTCGCTGGGATTAGGGGTTTATGAAAATTCTAGGGTTTGCTCGTTGGCTGGCCACGCGCCTGAAGCAGCAGCCGTCCGGTAAGGACGGCGCGAAACCCTATGCCGGAAACGCCGGAAATGTCTTTTTCGCCCTCTTTGCCGCCGTCGCCATGGTCGGGGCCGTCGGATACGGCTTTAACACCGTGCTGCGCGGGCCGATTTCGGCCATGAGCGAAACGACTCGCCGCACCGTCGCCGAAAGCACGCTTGTCACCTCATCGCGCCTTGCCATCGTCGGCGCGACGACGCAGCAGGCGGATAGCGGCGACACGGACGCCGACGGCATGATCGAACCGATCCCCTACAAGGATGCAGGGGTCGCGCCGCACCCCACCGGCGGCGGCTACCTCCCCGACGAATTGCACATCCCCAGCACCATCGACCCGTGGAACACGCAATACGGTTATTGCGCATGGGATCACGGCACAAGCACAGCATCGACAGGCAGGCTCGCAGGCAGCACCGAAAGCAACCGCTACTCCATCGCCCTTATCAGCGCAGGAAAGGACAAAAAGTTCGACACGAGCTGCGTCGCCTATGTCGACGACAACACGCAGCTGATCCAGCTGACGCCGGGCAGCGACGACATCGTTCTCGCCTACACTTACGCCGAGGCGAACAATCTGGGCAACGGTTTGTGGAAGCCGAAGAACAGCACGACCGCTTTGATGGAGAAAAACATGGAAGTGGTTGGCGGCGGAAAAGTCTCCAGCAAAGTCGAATTGTCCGGCAACCAGACGACGGGCGGGGGATTGATCCTTCCGCGCGACCCGGGCGACGACAGCCTGACCGGCGCCTGTGACGTCGTGAACGACAAGCAGCTCCGCTACAATGTTGGCGATAGCAGCGCTCCCCCTGTGATCGAAATTTGCGACAGCGGCGGACTAGGCTGGTCTCCCGTTTCCGGCGGTGCGGGTGACGGCAGCGGCGGCACCACGGTCGTCGCGCAACTGGTCGCGCATTATAAATTCGATGAAACGGACGGCACCGTGGCGAGCGACGAAACCGGAGCGCATGACGGTACGCTGTACAACAATCCGGTCTGGTCTCCGGCGCAGGGCAAAATCGGCGGCGCGCTGAAATTCACGGCGGGCGACAACAGTTACGTCAGAGTGCCGCGCACAGCGGCGCTGGAGCCGTCTTCCGTGACGGTCGCGATGTGGGTGAAACGGACGGGCGCGCAGAGCGACCGTGCGGGCCTTCTGACGAAAACGTCGAATGACAATGGCGCGCCAACCTACCATTCCTATGGCCTTTATGCGAACGGCAGCAACGATGACAGTCTTAAGCTGCATGCCGGACATGCCGCCGCGACCGCCGGCCCGACGTCGACGGCTTTCATGACGGACGGCCAATGGTTCTATGTCGTCGGCGTTTACGACCCTGCCGGGGCCGCGCCGCAATCGAGATTCTACGTGAACGGCGTTTTGAACGCCTCGGAAACAGACACGCTGGCGCTTGCATACGACAAGACGAACACGGGGGATATTTATATCGGCGGTACGCAGGCAGCCGCAGGCGAAAAATTCACCGGCTATATCGACGACGTCCGCATCTACAATTACGGCATGACGGACGCGCAGGTCACGGCTCTTTACAACAACGTCAACGCGTCATCGCTCAACCTGACATCCCCGAAAAAATCCGGGTCGATTTTTAGTTGGGGGCTTGATGCAAATGAAAGGCTCGGCAACGGTACGGAGGGCAACAGAAAGGCCCCAGGCCCCGTGGTAAACGGTACGGATTTTATCCAAATTAGCGGAGCAATCAATCATGCCTGTGGCATAAAAACCGATGGAACGGCATGGTGCTGGGGTCTTGACGACAACGGCCAGCTCGGCAACGGTCCCGGCGTCACCGCAAGTCAGTCCGCACCTTATCAAGTGACGGGTCTTACAAATGTTATCAAAATTTCGGCTGGAACTAACCTCACTTGCGCTGTGCAAAAGAATGGGGATGCCTGGTGTTGGGGATCTAATATATCGGGTGCGCTGGGAACGGGGGGCGGAGATTCATCGGTACCTGCTTTGGTTCCTCTTTCGAATGTAATCGATATCAGTGCGGGTAATCAGATGGGCGCATGCGCTGTCACAGATGATGGAACAGGCTGGTGTTGGGGTTGGGGCGTAAATGGACAGCTTGGAAACGGGGCAAGCAGCAGCAGCACAACGCCCGTCCGTGTCAGCAATGTTTCTGATTTTATATCCATTTCCCGCGGCGACCATACTATTTGCGGCGTAACGAAGCGCGGAATCGCATATTGCTGGGGGCAGGACGGCAACGGAGAGCTCGGAAACGGTGGCACAACGGGAGATCAGAATACGCCCAATGAAATCGATTCACCGGAGGATTTTGTTAAAATTGACGTTGGAAGCGGGACAGTATGCGGTTTACGAGCATCAGGAAAAATCTCCTGCTGGGGTGCGGGCTCAAACGGGCAAATAGGCAATGGTACCACCACAGCAACGAATCCTCTGCCACTCGAAGTCTCCGATCCCGGACCTTTTATAGATCTTGCCGTCAGTGGGCCAACCAACTGTGCCATAAAAGAAACGGGGTCAGTCTGGTGCTGGGGAACGGACGGCAGCAATGTTCTGGGAGACGGAGATCTGAACTCATCTAACGTCAGCATCCCTGTCCAGGCAAAAATAGGAAATGCTTTTCAAATTTCCGGATCAAACCTTGCCATGCACGCCCTCGTCCATACATCCGCCAACGCGCCCTTGGGCACGCGGGATTTCAACGGAAAGTTTTCTGTCGCGGCATCGGAGACGAATGCCCTTCATGCCTGTCAAATACGCGCGGACGGAACCATATGGTGCTGGGGAACGGAAAACAACGGCGAACTCGGCAACGGCGGCGCGGCGACCGACTCGACCGCAACCCCCGTCCGGGTCACCGATCCCGGCCCGTGGTATCAGGTTTCTGCCGGAAGAGAACATACCTGCGGCATCAAAACCGACGGGTCGGCATGGTGCTGGGGCAACGATGCGAACGGCGAGCTCGGCAACGCCGGCACGGCAGGCGACCAGGTCAGCCCGTCGCCTGTCACCAATGTCGACACCGTTCAATGGACGCAGATAAGCGCGGGGAGCGGCAGCCATACCTGCGGCATCAAGGCCGACGGGTCGGCATGGTGCTGGGGCAGCGATATGAACGGCAAGCTCGGCAACGGCGCGGGCGGAAACGCAACCCAACCCTCCGCGATTACGAGCAGCCTTCCATGGACGATGATATCGGCGGGCCAAGGTAGCAGTTGCGGCATCAAGTCTGACAGTACGCTCTGGTGCTGGGGGGATGCGTCGAACGGCAAGCTCGGCAACGGCACGACCACGCCCCATCTGCAAAGCCCCGCGCAGATCGGAACGGACAAATGGAGCTATGTCATGACCTCGTCAGAAACATCCTGCGGAATCAAAACCGACGGGTCGCTATGGTGCTGGGGATTCGACGGCAATGGCATCCTCGGCAACGGCGCGACGCTGACCGCAAGCCAGACAGTGCCTAACCTAGTTGCGGAGCCAGGCCCCTGGCGGAGCGTCAATACCGGCAGCTGGGCCACCTGCGCAACGAAAACCGACGGCAGCGGATGGTGCTGGGGCATCAATCAAAACATGCTTGGCTACGGCGTATTGCCGGGGGCCGACATCCCCTATCCGCGGCAGGTCGTGGGAACGGATTGGGCGATGATCGGCGGCGGCGGCGCGTCGCTTCGGTGCGGCATTAAGAACGACGGATCAATATGGTGCTGGGGCAACGGCGCCTTCGGCACGACCAACAGCAACTATCCGCAAAAAATCTACCAGCCTTACAAAGCGAACTTTGTCGAAATCGACGCCTCGACGACATCCTTTGCTGCGGCACCGGTTGGAAGCATGGCGATCGGCAGCACATACCTGACCGACACCGAAGGCACGGCGCAGGGCCTCGCCTTCCCCGGCAGCGGGCGATCCGTGCTCTATCAGGCGACGACCGCCAACCAGTTCATGCTGGAAACCGCGCCGACCGGCGGGGTCGCGCAGATATGGCTGAACGCGAACGATCTTCCTTATTATATGGGCTACAACGCCTATACGGGCGGGCTCGAATTCGGCTACGGCGCGGACTGGCTGAGCACGGTGACGGCGCCGGGGCTGGAACTGGCGAATAACGGCTTCGTCGGCGTCGGCACCGGCGGCGCGCCCGTTGCCAGCCTCGACATACGCGGCGCGCTGCGCGTCGGCGACGCCGGTAGCAGCTGCAGCGGCAGCAACAGCGGTACCCTGAAATACGCCGACAGCCTCCTGCAATATTGCGATGGTTCTGACTGGACTCCGCTCGCGGGAGCGGCGGCGGCAGATCCGCTGCCATGGGATATGAGTTTGAAAAACACAAGCGCAGGAGCATTCCATAGCTGCGGCATTCAGGCGGACGGATCGCTATGGTGCTGGGGACATGCCACCAATGGACGACTCGGAAACGGATCAACGTCGCCCGACCAGACGACGCCTGTCAAAATCGGCTCTAGCTCATGGCTCGTAATTGCGGCCGGGGACTCTCATAGCTGCGGCATTCAGGCGGACGGATCGCTATGGTGCTGGGGTGATGCTAGCTTTGGACTACTTGGGAACGGGTCCACTTCGCCCGACCAGTCGTCGCCCGTCAAAATCGGCTCCAGCTCATGGACACAAATTGTGACGGCGAACGCTCATAGTTGCGGCATTCAGGCGGACGGATCGCTATGGTGCTGGGGATATGCGGGCGAAGGACGACTCGGAAATGGATCAACGTCGCCCGACCAGACGTCCCCCGTCAAAATCGGGGCCAGCTCATGGGTCCAAATTGCCACGGGCTACGAGCATTCCTGCGGCATTCAAGCAGACAGGTCGCTATGGTTCTGGGGAGAT
>DASTUM010000052.1:0-23140 GCA_035759665.1 Micavibrio sp. | reverse complement strand
GAATAGAAAGCCCGTCCCGCAACAGCCTTAAAAAATCACCGAAACTATGCAAATCGCTCCATAAGAAAGTAAGCGAAAAATAAAAGAGATAGACCGACAGGGCGGCAAAGCTCCATGTTTTGACATACGGGCCCAGCTCATGACGAAACCGGTACAGACAAAAAATCAAAAAAGGCGAAAGAAGATAAAAGACCATCCTGTTTCCCGCGGTCGGCAAAAACAGGGCCGTCAAAAACAGGATCAAAAACGGCAAGCCGTATTTATACTTTTGATAAAAATTAAGAAAATAAGCTTCCATGATTGATTTCTACGATTAATACGCCTGGATCGGCCAACGGTACGACATGGAATACGGCACGTCGAACACCGTTTCGATCATATACTGGCAGATTTTATCGACCATGAAATAATCGTGAATACGCTCACATCCCGTCCTCGCCATCGCAACCCGCGCGGAATCGTTGGCTGCGTAATATTTGATCTTGTCGATCATCTCCTCATCGGATTCGAACGACACGAACGCATCGTCGCCCAAAACATCCTCGAACCGCGGCCCCTTCGGAATAAAGCCGAGCATCCCCGACCCCATATACTGACTCATGCGCCCGGACGCATAGAGGTAATAATCCGCCGTCTTGTTCATGCACAGCCCCATCTTGGAACGGCCCAGCAGCTCGTAATATGCCGCGCCGAACACCCGCCCGTCATTCACCCCCGCGCCGCCGACATGCACGTTGATATCACCCTTGTTGGTGAGGAGATGGCGCACCGTATCCTGACGATGATCGTACTGATCGCGCAAAACCGATCCCATAAACAGGAAATCGATATCCGCGTCCGGGTTCATATAGGCGCGTTCGGTTTCGAGCGCGTAATCCACCGGGTTCGGAAAAAAACAAACCTTGGTCTTCGGATTCGAAAAACGCTTCAGCGCCTCTCCGGCGGTTGTGATGAAAATCGCCTCCACCTGCCCCGACCGCTGCATGATGTCCTTGCAATTGTTTTCGGAATTGAGCGGATCGACATTGCGGTACATCATCCGCACGCCCGGCACCGCCCTGCGGATTTCCTCGAGCGTTTCGTTCCCGACATTCTTACAATGGCCGAGGACGATCATATGTGGCTTGTATTTCTTGCAATCTTCGACGAGCTTCCTGTTCATCGCCCTTTTGCCCATAGATTGCGAACGGAAAAAGCTTTTGTACCGCGCCACGTCGCGGTCGTTGAACGAATAGACCATATGGCCGAGGCGCGTAAACCCGTTGATCAGTTTTTGTTGGGTGAAATAATACTTGCCCGCGTTTTCGAACCCCTGCGTGGTTCCGACATAAAGAATTCTCATGAGAAGCCCCTTATTCAGCGGCCATGCGGGTAAGTTTTTCTTCCCGCGCCTTGCGCAGCCGGGCGAAATCGTCTCCCGCATGATAGCTCGAACGGGTGAGCGGCGTGGCCGACACCATCAAAAACCCTTTTGCACGGGCCATCTTCTCAAGCCCCGCAAACTCCTCCGGCGTCCAGAAATATACGACAGGCGCATGCTTTGGCGTCGGCTGCAAATACTGGCCGATCGTGATAAAATCGATGCTGGCGGCGCGCATATCGTCCATCACCTGCGCGATCTCTTCCCTCGTCTCGCCCAGCCCCACCATCAGGCCGGATTTTGTAAAGATCGACGGATCGACCTCCTTCACCCGTTCCAGCAAACGAAGCGACCTGAAATACCGCGCCCCCGGACGGATCGTCGGATACAAACGCGGCACAGTCTCAAGGTTATGGTTGAACACATCGGGCCGCGCGCGGATAACCGCGTCGATATCCTGAATATTCCCGCGGAAATCTCCGGGCAAAATCTCGATCGTCGTGTCCGGCGCCTTGAACCGGATCGCGCCGATGGTTTTGACGAAATGCTCCGCCCCGGAATCCTCCAGGTCGTCGCGGTCGACGGACGTCACCACGACATGGCTCAGCCCCATCTGCTCGACAGCCACGCCCACGCGCAGCGGCTCATACTTGTCCAGCTCGTTGGGCTTCCCGGTCGCGACGTTGCAGAACGAACAGGCGCGGGTGCAAACCTCGCCCATAATCATGAATGTCGCGTGTTTCTTGTCCCAGCATTCGCCGATATTCGGGCAGCCCGCCTCTTCGCAGACGGTCGTGAGCTTCAGCCCCTTCACAGTTGCGAGCGTTTCAGAATAAACCTTTCCCTGCGGCGCTTTCACGCGGATCCAGTCCGGCTTCTTCCCCATCGGGCGGTCGGCGTTCTTCTGCTTTTCGGGGTGCCGCCTGGCGCGGTCTAAAAGGTCCGGGTTATAAGTCATCTCACTATCCAGTTACTATTAAAACGGCCCGAATTTCCACTAAAATCGCCAAAAGCCCAGTCATTTCCGCCCGTTAGGAATATACTGGACATAAACAGCCCAGTTCTGATCCGGCGGCGCCACACATCCTATATAGTGCAGAACGCCTCGATTTGTGAACATAACCACCGCGCCCCTGGATTCCGGGAACGGCACGGTTTCCGCCATATCCTGATCGCGAATGCCGCGGCGCTTATATTCCTCCGCCACCGTCCGAACCGCCACATCGCACGCCGCCTGATCGGTAAAATAGCGCGTATCCATCACTTTCGATCCGCGAACCGTAAGGCTGTCCCGGATCCGCGTGACAATTCTTTCCCCATCATTCGGCACGATGGCGGGCGCCGGCTCAATGACCTGCGGCTCCGCGACCGCCGCATCCGGCAAAGTCTCCACGGTCAGAACAGGCTCCGGCGGCGGCCCCTGCTCGATAAACGGCCCATCCATGCGGATCGTCAGAAATTCATACCCCGCCAGAACGGCTCCCGCCGTCAGCGCAAAGATAACGATGATATTGCCTATCTTTCTTGGCATGCCATTTGCTCTTTTTTAGGGAATCTAAATGCCATTTAAATAATTTTTATAGGCACTAATATCTCTCAGCTTATCTAAAAATATTGCCGCTTCTCGCTCAAATATTAATGTATCTGTTTCGTTTAATGACAAGACTTCCATATCCCCGAAGGAAATTTTATCAATTTGAGCCTTATACCCGGCGTGCATATCGACTAATTCTAACAAGAATGACTTTATACCAACCATACCATGCAACTCTGCAAGATCCATTGCATGATAGATAGGCATAATAAAATCTTCGGAGTTATAAGGTTTTTTCCACCTAATTACCTTTCGGGCCTCCGTCTGAAGCTCAATAATTTTTTCGACAATCTCCCTGTTTTGTTTTCTAAGATTAAGCTTTGTAAGATCATTTACTTCACACGCGGCCCAAAATGTTACGCCCAGCCACGCAATAGACGTAATCGCTGTAAAAACATCCCAATCTAGGTTTTTACAAATTTCTATCATTTAAAAATGAATAACCTTCCCATACGCCGCCAGCACGCTCTCATGCATCATCTCGCTGAGCGTCGGGTGGGGGAAGACGGTGTGCATGAACTCGGCCTCGGTCAGTTCGGCGGTTTTGCCGATGACATAGCCCTGGATCATTTCCGTGACTTCCGCGCCGATCATGTGCGCGCCGAGCAGTTCGCCCGTCTTCGCATCGAAGATCGTCTTGACGAATCCTTCCGGCTCGCCGAGCGCGATGGCCTTGCCGTTGCCCATGAACGGAAACTTGCCGACCTTGATATTCAAACCCTTTTCCTTACAGGCTTTTTCGGTCAGCCCCACGCTCGCCACCTGCGGCCAGCAATAGGTGCATCCGGGAATATTCGTCTTGTCCATCGGATGAACGTCTTTCTGCCCCGCGATTTTCTCGACGCAGATCACGCCCTCATGGCTCGCCTTGTGCGCCAGCCACGGCCCACCCACGCAATCACCGATCGCATATACACCCGGCTCTCCCGTCTTAAGATAACCGTCGGTCACGATATGCCCCCGATCCGTCTTCACGCCCGGCACATTCTCCAGCCCGATATTCTCCGTGTTCGCCGAAATCCCCACCGCCATGATAACGCGGTCGACCGTAATCTTTTCCGTCTTGCCGCCGACATCGATATGCACGGTCACATTGTTCGCGCCTTTTTCCAGCTTCGTCGTCTTCGCGCCAGTCAGGATTTTCATCCCCTGCTTTTCAAACGCCTTGCGCGCAAACGCCGAGACTTCTTCGTCTTCCACCGGCAAAACGCGATCCATCACCTCGACAACCGTCACCTCCGCGCCGAGCGTGCGGTAGAACGATGCGAACTCGATTCCAATCGCGCCCGACCCGACGACGACGAGGCTTTTCGGCATAACATCCGGCACCATCGCCTCGCGATATGTCCAGACCAGCTTGCCGTCCGGCTCCAGCCCCGGCAATTGCCGCGCCCGCGCACCCGTGGCAACGATGATATGCTTTCCGGTAATTTCATCGATCTTCTTTCCGTCTTTGGAAAGCTCGACCTTACCCTTGCCGCCCAATTTGCCGTACGCATCGAACACCGCAACCTTGTTCTTCTTCAAAAGATGCCCGATCCCGCCGGAAAGCTGTTTCGCAACGCCGCGCGACCGCTCGACGATTTTCTTGATATCGAACTTGATGTCCTTGGCGGACAACCCAAATGCGTCCGCATGTTGCATCAGATGATAAATTTCGCTCGAACGGAGCAGCGCCTTCGTCGGAATGCATCCCCAGTTAAGGCAAATCCCTCCCAGATGGTTCGCCTCGACCACCGCCGCCTTCATGCCGAGCTGCGCCGCGCGTATCGCCGCCACATACCCGCCCGGCCCGCCGCCGATCACCACAACATCGAAATTCTTATCGCTCATCTTACAGACTTTCCAGTTTTAGATTTTTAGATTCCTTGACCGTCATTCTCGGCAAACCTATTCCCAATCGCTCCCTGACCGTCTCCCGCACGGAGACAAGCGCGATTTGTGAATTTTCAAAAGAATACTCGGCAAAATTCAGCGGCGCCATATGGCCACAATAAAAACCGTCTTTCGTATTCAATATTTCGCGAACGGTTTCGTCGGATATATCGTATCCCATATCGCGGTGATCTTGCGCGAAGTGTAACGCCTTAGAGGTAAGGTAGCCTTTATAATTTTTCGCGAGAAGGGAGGCAATCTGCTCTCGCCGCCAACCTGCGCTTTTTCCGGCAAGCATCTCTTTTGCCGCTCTCGCAAACACTTTGGCTGTATATTTAGTTAACACAGCTTATCCTCTAATCAACTGCAACAAATCTTCGGTTTTGTAATTCGGCGTGTCGTGCGCCAGAAGGTTGTGGCCCGGCCACGCATGATCGACCGTGTCGATCACGATGGTGCCACGCCCGCCAATAGCGGCCTGAAACGCCCGCGTGTCGGACAGGCGCAAAATCTCGTCGCGATCCACCACCAGGTACGTGATGGCGATATGTTCCGGGAACGTCTTCATCCGTTCCGGCACGCTCCGATAAGCTTCCCCTATCCGCTCGACGACATCGAACGGATCGTTCAGCGCAACCTTGTCCGTGATCCGCGACGCCATCAGGAACTCCGGCTGCCACACGCGCATGATGCCGTCTTCGGTGCCGTCGTCGACTCCCTGCGCTCCGGCATAAAGCAAAAGCGATTTCACCCGCGAAATATCCGCCCCCTCCTGCGTCATCGACCACAGGGCGGCGAGCGCACCGAACGAATTGCCGATTACATGAATTTCGTCATAGGCCGTATGCAAAACATGCAGCGCCTTGTACGGTTCTTCCAGCCACTCTTCTATCGTGGCCGCCGCGCCGCCAATATATTTCTCTTCGGCCTTGCGGCCTTCCATCAGACGCGCCGCATTGTTGACGAGGACGGGCGCCATCGCGCCAGAAAGCTTCGTCCCCTTATGCTTGATCACATAAACGGCATAGCCCTCTGCGGCAAGCGCGGCGGCGTGGCGCTGCTCGAACACCGTTCCACCCATCCCCGGAAAACCGGGGCAGAACAAAATGGCGGATCGGGCGCCTGCTTCCGGCTGGAACACCTGCGCCTCGACCCCGTCGAATTTTTTCCAATTCACTCTCATTCCAGCAACTTCATCATCTCGCAGCGGCCTTACAAAATCATGACAGGCACGGGTTAAACTTCAGGCACTCGGAGATAAAATATTTCCGCGCCCTCTCCGCCTCCTCTTCCGTCAGATTTCTGGGGTCCACGGCCCGGTTTTCGTCACCGGAAACCGCCTTGGCGAACGCGCCTTTATGCGAATGACTCATAAAATCGTCCGCTTCTTTGACCTCGAGACAGATACCGACCAACTGTTCCAGAGTATAAGTTTCATAAACGCTCACACATACCTCCTTAAGGTTTTGGTTATAACAGCATTGTTGCTGGGTTCTCGATAAATCGCTTCACGTATTGCAGGAATTCCGCGCCGACCGCGCCATCGACCGTGCGGTGGTCCGTGGACAGCGTGCAGGACATGAAATTCCCGATCTTGACTTCGCCGTTGTCAACATACGGCCGCTCCTGCCCCGCGCCGACGGCGAGGATGCAGCTCTGCGGCGGATTGATGATCGCCTGAAAATTCGTAATGCCAAACATGCCGAGGTTGGACACCGTAAACGTCCCGCCCTGAAATTCTTCGGGCTTGAGCTTGCCGTCGCGCGCGCGCTTGGCCAGATCCTTGACCTCGCCCGAAATCGCGGCGAGCCCTTTTTCCTCGGCCTTCTTGACGATCGGCGTCATCAGGCCGTTCGGCGTAGCGACCGCCACGGAAATATCCGCGTGTTTGAATTGCAGCACCGCCGCCTCGCTCCACGACACATTCGCCGCCGGATAGGCTTTGAGCGCCATCGCGCAGGCCTTGACCACGAAATCGTTGACCGAAAGCTTGTACGCCGCATCCTTGCCCGCCGCCTTGTTCAGCATCTCGCGGACTTTCATCAACTCGTCGATCCTGCAATCGATTGTGAGATAGAAATGCGGCACCGTCGTCTTGGATTCCAACAAGCGCTTCGCCGTGATCTTCTTAATATTGTTGTTCGGAATCTCCGTATAAATCTGCCCGAACGCATTGACCTTCTCATCGCCCGACAAAACCGGCGCGGCGGAACTTGCCGCTGCAGACGGCGCAGCCCCTGCCTTCGCCCCTTCGATATCCGCTTTCACGATCCGCCCGTGCGGGCCGGAACCCTTCACGCTCTTCAAATCAATGCCCTTGTCCTTTGCGATGCGTTTGGCGAGCGGCGTCGCGAAAATCCTGTTCCCCTTTTTGTCATCCTGAGCCCCCCCCCTCTTGTCATCCTGAGCCGCAGGCGTAGGATCTCTGTTTTGCACAGGCTTCGGAGATGTTTCGTTCGCGCTCAGCATGACATCAGGTGATTTTGCAGGCGCAGCAACCTTGGGCGCACCCACGTCCTTCAACGCATTATCGTTCTCACCCTCCTCCAGCAAAATCGCGATGGGCGTATTCACAGCAACCCCCTGCGTTCCGGCAGCAATAAGAATTTTGCCCAGCACGCCTTCATCCACGGCCTCGACTTCCATCGTCGCCTTGTCGGTTTCGATTTCGGCGATGACTTCGCCAGCCTTAACCGCGTCGCCCTCTTTCTTGTGCCATTTTGCGAGATTCCCCTCCGTCATAGTGGGGGACAAAGCGGGCATTAAGACTTTAATCGTCATGATCGTTCCTGTTTTTCGTTTAGACTTCCAAAAATATTGACTTCGTACCGCTTGCCCATTATAGCCTTATGACAATAAGGAGTTCGCTATGTTTGATCCACTCGACAATTCCGGCGCAGATAAATCTGCCTCAATTCCCCTTGATCTGGTTCCTTCCATTGCCCGCCGCACCCTGCGCAACGGTGCGCCGTCCGAAACATTCGACACACTCTATAAAACCGTCATCGACAACGGCATGACGTCTGAGCAGAAAATCGCCGAAGCCCTCGGCAAGGATACGCTCCGCGCGCTCCGCTCTCCTAAATCCGGCCTCAGCCCGGCCCGCCGCCGCCTTGTCCTCGAATTCATCGCCGCCCTCGATCCCGAAGCGGCGACCGCCAGGAAAGAGCGGTGGCGTCACGCCAACCCCCGCCCCCGGGAAGAACGCGACCTTCAACCCTTATAACAAACCTCCTTCACCGCGGCGACGATATGTTCCGCCTGCGGCAGCGCCAGCGCCTCGAGTCCGGCAGCGTACGGCAGCGGCACATCCGCCGCGTTCACACGCTTGACCGGCGCATCCAGATAATCGAACGCATGTTCCATGACGAGCGCGGCGATCTCCGCGTTGACGCCCGCGAACGGCCAGTCTTCCTCGACACAGACGACACGGTTGGTCTTCTTCACGCTCTCGATGATTGTCCAGCGGTCGAGCGGGCGGATAGTGCGCAGGTTGATAACCTCGGCCTCGATCCCTTCCGCGGCCAGCGCCTCGGCGGCTTTCAACGCTTTTCCGACCATGATGGAATAGGCGACGATGGTAACATCCCGTCCTTCGCGCTCGATCTTCGCGCGGCCGATCGGAATCACGTAATCCTCATCCTCCGGCACCTCGAACGATTGCCCGTACATAATCTCGTTTTCAAGGCTGACGACGGGGTTCGGATCGCGGATCGCGGCTTTCATCAAACCCTTGGCGTCCGCCGCTGACCACGGCGCGATGACCTTCAATCCCGGAACATGGCCATACCACGATGCATAAGACTGGCTGTGCTGCGCGCCCACGCGGCTCGCCGCGCCGTTGGGCCCGCGGAAAACGATGGGACATCCCAATTGCCCGCCCGCCATGTAAAGCGTCTTGGCGGCGGAGTTGATGATATGGTCGATCGCCTGCATCGCGAAGTTCATCGTCATGAACTCGACAATCGGCTTCAATCCCTTGAACGCCGAACCGACGGCGATCCCGGCAAAGCCGTGCTCCGTGATCGGCGTGTCGATCACGCGCTTAGCGCCGAACTCGTCGAGCAGCCCCTGCGTGACTTTATATGCGCCGTTATACTCGGCGACTTCCTCGCCCATAATGTAGATTTTCTCATCGGCGCGCATTTCCTCCGCCATCGCATCACGCAGCGCCTCACGCACCGTCTGCGTTTTGGTGGACTGGAAAAATTTCGCCTCATCGAACACCGGCGGCTCGATCAGGTGTCCCTGCGCATAAAGAATATCGCGGTTCTCCACATGCGCTCCACCAGCCTGCGCAACAAAAGCCCCCTCTCCCCCTTGGGGAGAGTGTTGGGGTGAGGGGCTGCTCTGCGGCACACACGGAATATCCGTCACAGGCTTCGCATCAACCTCGGCTTTCGACTTGCTGGCCTCGGCCTGAAGATTGTCGTTACTCTCCCCTTCCGCCAGCAGCACGGCGATCGGCGTATTCACGGCGACATTCTGCGTCCCCGCCGACACCAAAATCTTGCCCAGAATACCTTCATCCACGGCCTCCACTTCCATCGTCGCCTTGTCGGTTTCGATTTCGGCAATGACTTCGCCGGCTTTGACGTTATCGCCTTCTTTCTTGTGCCATTTGGCAAGATTGCCCTCCGTCATCGTCGGGGAAAGCGCGGGCATCAGGATATTGGTAGGCATCTATTTCACTTCCATTTTATTTTTTTTCGTACGTAGCAACCGGGTCAACCCTAGCTGACTTCCTTCAACACATCCGTCCAGAGCTCCTCCGGCGGAAGCTCCGGCGATTGCGTCGCGAAATCCGCCGCCTCGGTGACGATCTCCTTGATCTCCTTCTCGATGGATTTCAGATCGTCCTCCTTCACACCCGATTCTTCGAGCATCTTTACGCGGATATTGGCGATCGGGTCGCGGTTTTCCTTCATGCCGTCCACTTCTTCCTTCGTGCGGTATTTCGCGGGGTCGGACATCGAATGCCCCCGGAACCGATAGGTGAGAACTTCGAGAATATACGGCCCGTTGCCAGACCTCACATAATCCATCGCCTGGCGCGCGGCGGCCTGCACGGTGAACACATCCATGCCGTCCACCTGCTCGCCCGGAATGCCGTAGCCCGAGCCGCGCTGATAAAGCTTCCCGGCGGACGAGCGATTGACGCTCGTGCCCATGCCGTACTGGTTGTTCTCGATCACATAGAGGACGGGCAGCTTCCACAGCGCCGCCATGTTGTAACATTCCGCGACCTGACCCTGGTTGGCCGACCCGTCGCCCATATAAGCGACGGCCACACCGCCATCTTCCGAATATTTGTGGTAGAAACCAAGCCCCGTGCCCAGCGACGTGCTCGCCCCGACTATCCCGTGCCCGCCAAAGAAATTCTTCTCGCTTGAGAACATGTGCATCGATCCGCCCTTGCCGCGCGAATAACCCGTTCCGCGGCCCGTCAGTTCCGCCATGATGCCTTTTGCTTCCATGCCGCAGGCGAGCATATGCGCATGGTCGCGATACGTGGTGATGACCGTGTCGCCTTCTTCCTGCACCGAATTGATGCCAGTGACGACCGCCTCTTGCCCGATATATAAGTGGCAGAAACCACCGATCAGTCCCATGCCGTAAAGCTGTCCCGCCTTCTCTTCGAAACGGCGGATCAACAGCATCTCGCGGTAGAGCCTTTTCATCTCGTCCGCCGTAGGCTCCGGCGACGTATTGGATACGGATTTCAGGTTGGGTTTTCTGGCTGTCTTTTGCTTCGCTGATGTCACGGCGTCGGCACCTTGTCTCTATTAGCTACATTGTTCAATCAATTGCAGTTAGGAGTTACAACATTTCGCGCGCTTGTTCCAGTAGAAACATGCATTTGTGCATCGCAACATGTTGATATGACAGGATTTTTCGGAAAAAGGAAGGGCGAAAGAAAAGAACGCTTCAGTTCGCGTCTTTGATCAAAACTTTCTCATCCTTGTAATGGAAGCCAAGCACCTTGCGGGCCTGCTCTTCTAAAAGGTCGCGATTCACCGAACCCGGACGCATCATGACGACCTTCTGCTCCAGCTCCTGACGCTCCTTCGAGGAAATAACATAATTCTTTTCCGTCGTGTCGATCTGTCGGTTGAGCGAAACGAGACGCAGGTAACTGCGCTCTCCGGCGATCAGGTGATAGCAGAAATAGAAGGACAGACAGACCCCGATCACGGCGATCAGGTTCTGGCGGAACACGTAACGTTGTTCGATAAGTCTCTTCACGATCCCTAATGAATCACACCTGACTCACCGCGTCAAACAATACCGCGAAATGAATCAAAGACTTATGTGAGTACATTCAGGGAACAAACACCCTAAGCGATTCTTTTGATTCACCAATTCCTGCCAACCACCGCAACAGGCATTATGGATTGCCCGACAAGCTAAAATATGGAATATCTAGACCACACCATAGTCTGAATAATTTTTTGGAGATTTACGATGCGTAAACTGAGCGAAGTAATGGATGATTCCGCCAACCGAATGAATTCTTTGGAAGCGAAGATGAACACCATCTGGAATGGATCAGGGTTCGACGATCTGCTCAGCAATCTGAACGACACCGGCTTTACAATCACTGAAAATAAGAAGATCGACTCCCTGGCAAAAACATACGAAAGAGAAGTTAACGTACAAAAAGGTTACGGAACCTATTTTAGTGTCTCCGTCAATATAAACGCCGACGAAAAATTTACGTACCAGGCAGCATTTGAAACCGACAAAGGCTACCCAGTAAAGGCAAAGCCGGAAAGTTATAATTCTTTAGCCGACATACAGGTTCACATCGGGCAATGGCTGCTGGAAAACGAGGAAAAATTTCAAAGGCACGACCAAATGACGACCGATATAAAAAGGCAACAAGAAGAAAGAAATCGCCCTCTTCTCCAACGCCTTCTTCTCCGCTTCCAATAATAACAAAGAAGCCCCGCCCAACCGGGGCTTTTCTATTATTCTCTGTTCGCCGCGCCCGGAACTTATGCCAATCTGTACGTTGTAAGATGAACTTTTCAGGGCGGCTTCTCATTGGTCAAATACAGGCAGAAAAGGAAAAACAAATGCGCGTCATGGTTCTCGTAAAAGCGACGGAAGACAGTGAAGAAGGCCTGAAGGCCACCCCCGAAACGGCGAAGATGTTCGAAGAGATGGGCCGCTATAATCAGGAGCTCATAGCCGCAGGAATCATGAAATCCGGCGACGGCCTGAAACCCACATCTGCGGCAAAGCGCATCGCCTTCGACGGCGACAAGCGCACGGTCATCGACGGCCCTTTCGCCTATCCAAACGAACTCGTCGCCGGTTTCTGGATTTGGGAAGTGAAAGACATGGACGAAGCCATCGCATGGGCCAAAAAATGCCCCAACCCCATGCCGGGCCCAAGCGAACTTGAAATCCGCCCTTTCTATGAAATGGAAGACTTCGAAGGCATTATACCCTAAGCTGCCCCGCATATGGCTGGGGGATCATCATGGACGACTGGACAAAAGACTGCGAACTGCTCGATTTCATCAATGTCGATATATGCTTTTGCATCAACGAAGATTTCTATTACGGCCCTTACGATGTCGAAAGCATCGCGGCTCGCAAACAGACCTCGCCGCTGCCATCCGTCACCAACAAAGCTCCCGCAACCTTCAATTATCGTTCGCTGAAAGCAGAAAACTTCCCTGAAAAACTTCTTGATTACTATCGGGAAGTCCTGCGACTGGCTAAAAACTACGGGAAGAAGGATCTGGAGATCACCCATTATTTCTGGCTGAAACTCTATTTCTGGCGTCCCGACCTCGGCCTTGCGATGGAATTCCCGTGGTATGACTGCATGGATCAGATCGCTCCCGTCCTCGAAAAAATCGCCTCGGATGAACAAGGTCTTTTATTCCATGACGAAGATCAGGACTGGGACATCGACATCCTTGCCAAAGACGGCCTGATTTATATCCGCGAAGGAAACCTGCTCGACGGCGACATCAACATCCTCCACAAAATCCCGCGCGGCCCCCTGGCACAAGAATGTGCCGCCGCCCTCGACCGCGGCAAGGCCCTCGTCGCGTGGCTGTCCGATGAACTGGACAACGATTACTGGACGAAATCCAAATACCCCGAAGATCTTTTTAAAGATGAACAGACAGAATAGATAAGACTACAAATCAATTAAATCGGCGCGTGGAAAATGATTAAATACGGAGTGCCCAGCCGCCGTTATTAGCTTTAACATATCCTCGTCAAATATTTCCTCAATATGTTTTCCTGCAATTTCAGGACTTAGAAAACAAACTGCCGCAACACTACAACTTTCAACACAAGCAATAGCCGTATCGTCTTTTATTAGAATGTTTAAATACCGGCTCCCACTCGCCTCTTTTATGTATTTTTCTTCTAAGCTTTTTTTAAATCTTGGCATTGCCCCAACAGGATAAGATTGCACATTTCCGTCTTGCACTCCCACAATCGCATACACAACCATATTTTTAACTTCTCTTAAGAATATAAAATTTTTCAACCTCTCAAAAATAGACATTCTAAACCTCACATTAAATATAAGCCTTTATAAAAAAATCCCCGCACACAGCGGGGATTTATATTTTAAGCAGCTTTCTTTTTCGCGGCCTTGCCTTGCGGCTGGGCACGGAGGATGCTTGCGCCCGCATATTTCGCCGACGAGCCAAGCTCTTCCTCGATGCGCAGCAACTGGTTATATTTCGCCACCCGGTCGGAACGGGAAAGCGATCCCGTCTTGATCTGACCCGCATTCGTACCAACGGCTATATCCGCGATCGTCGAATCCTCCGTCTCGCCCGAACGGTGCGAAAGGATGATGCCAAACCCCGCGCGCTTCGCCATCTCGATGGCCTCGAACGTTTCGGTGAGCGTGCCGATCTGGTTGACCTTCACAAGAATGGCATTCGCCGCCTTGCGCTCGATCCCTTCGGCAAGACGCTTCGGGTTGGTCACGAACAGGTCGTCACCGACAAGCTGCACGCGCTCGCCCAGCGCCGCCGTCAGGGCGATCCACCCCTCCCAGTCGTCTTCGGCAAGACCGTCCTCGATCGACACGATCGGGTATTTGTCGCACAGCTCTTCGAAATATTTCACCATCTGGGCAGAAGTCAGCGTACGCTTCTCACCTTCCAGCTCATACTTGCCGTCCTTGTAAAATTCCGTCGCGGCGCAATCCAGCGCGATCATGACATCCTTGCCTGGCTTGTATCCTGCCACCTCGATCGACTTCATGATGAAATCGAGCGCTTCCGTCGCGCTGGAAACGCCCGGCGCGAAACCACCTTCATCGCCCACATTCGTGTTCATGCCCGCATCGTGCAGTTGCTTTTTCAGCGCATGGAATACTTCCGCGCCGCACCGCAACGCCTCGGAAAAATTCTCCGCGCCCACCGGCATAATCATAAACTCCTGGAAATCGACAGGGTTGTCGGCGTGCTTGCCGCCGTTGATGATGTTCATCATTGGCGTCGGCAGCAGATGCGCGTACGTCCCTCCCAGATATTTATACAGCGGCACGTCCAGCTCTTCCGCCACCGCGCGGGCGCAGGCCATGGATACGCCGAGAATGGCGTTCGCGCCCAGCTTCCCCTTGTTGTCCGTGCCGTCCAGCTCGATCATCGTGGCGTCGATCAGACCCTGCTCTTCCGGGTCCATGCCGACCAGTTCTTCGGCAATGTCCTGGTTCACAAACCCGACGGCCTTCAGCACGCCCTTGCCCAGATAGGTTTTCTTGTCGCCGTCGCGCAGCTCCACTGCCTCATGCGCGCCCGTGCTCGCACCCGACGGAACCGCCGCGCGCCCCCTCGCCCCGCTCTCCAGCAGAACATCCACTTCAACCGTGGGATTTCCACGGGAATCCAGAATTTGGCGGGCGGTAATATCGACGATAGCACTCATAGGTTTTTTCCTTTCAATTTTGCCCGGCCAATCTAAGGGTTTCGAAGGTGCCCGTCCAGAGCGAAAAATGAACCAAATCGCCGTTTGCGGCGTTGGCGAAAACATGAGAGAGAACGATCTTTTGAAGCTCGAACAACTCGCCGACCTGATGGACAACCGTTTCATCATCCCCGGCACCGACATCCGCGTCGGCCTCGACGCCATTCTGGGCCTCATTCCCGGCATCGGCGACACGGCCTCACTCGCAGTCTCCGGCTATATCGTCCACAAGGCGCGCAAGGCCGGCGTCCACCCGTGGCTCCTCTCGCGCATGACCTGGAACATCTTTATCGACTGGCTGGTGGGCCTTGTGCCTCTGGTAGGCGATATTTTCGACGTCAGCATCAAAGCCAACAAGAAGAACGTCGAACTCCTGCGCGCCCACTTCAAAACCGCCCCCTACGATTTCAAAAAAGACAGCGCGCTTTTTATTTAGTTCGCCATCACCCCCGTCATTGCGAGAACCCTGGACTTGATCCGGGGAACGCGGCAATCCATTTATGCTTCTACCCCTTAACGATAGAATCCAGCGCCTTCATCTTTGAAAGCAGCCCTTCAAGATCTGTAATCTTCACCATGTTCGGCCCGTCGCTCGGCGCGCTATCAGGGTCCTGGTGCGTTTCCATGAACACACCTGCAACCCCCACGGCCACCGCCGCCCGCGCCAGAACCGGAACCATCGTGCGGTCGCCGCCCGAAGACGTTCCCTGCCCGCCCGGCTGCTGCACCGAATGGGTGGCGTCATAAATCACCGGATAGCCCGTGCTCGCCATGATCGGCAGCGACCGCATATCCGACACCAGCGTGTTATACCCGAACGACGCGCCGCGTTCGCAAAGCATGATATTGTAGTTCCCCGTGCTCGCAATCTTCGCCGCCACATTCTTCATATCCCAGGGCGCGAGGAACTGCCCCTTCTTCACATTGATAACCTTGCCCGTTTTCCCGGCGGCGAGCAGAAGATCCGTCTGCCGCGACAGGAACGCCGGGATCTGCAAAATATCGACCGCCTGCGCCACCACCGCGCACTGATCGGGCAGATGCACATCGGTAATCACAGGAACGCCATATTCCTTTTTGATATCCTTGAAGATGTTCATCGCCTCGTCGAAATCAACGCCGGATCGCACGCCGGAAACGCTCGTCCTGTTCGCCTTGTCGAAAGACGATTTATAAACCATGGAAATTCCCAGCCTGCCCGTAATCTCCTTGATCTTCCCGCACATATCGAAAGCGTGCTGGCGCGATTCCAGAACGCACGGCCCGGCGATCAGCGCGAAAGGCTTGTCGTTGGCAAAAGTGACGGCGTCGGCGGAAACAGATTTCATGGGACATAATCCTTCATATTAACTGGGGCATTAATACCACCCGGACGCGGCCATTCATAGCACGGCGTTCTCCCGCCGCACCACTCTGATTTTCCTTGATTTTCTATAATTTCAACCATATAACTTCGATAAATCAGAAGAACCCGCGCGTACAGATGAGTAAGACATGACCTCCCCGAAGCTCAATAAAAGCAATGGCCGCAAATGCGACGGCGAAAATCTTCGCACGGCCTTCGTCCGCGCCGTCGATGCTGCAACAGCGCTGACGCACGATAAGAAAATTCGCAACATGATCCTCTTTGCAGGCGGAGAACTCGAAAAGGAGTTGCCCTTCGCAAACGGCACCTGCCAGTATCAGGTAAAAATTCCACCGGGCCGCTATGACGCCCTGAAAGAAGGCTGGCCCTTGTTCGAGGCGCGCCTCGATAAACCCTACAAGGGCCCGTCCGCCTTCCAGCGGACGTCCAAACCCCGCCCCGCCGTTAGCTGACCAATCCCGCCCGTCATTGCGAGGCAACGCCGAAGCAATCCATGGATGCTTCATATGCTCGCAACAATGAAGAAAAAGCCGGAATACTTGGCATAAGACAAACGGCCTGAAATTGCCCCCTTGTTCCGGGGAATCTCAGGCCGCCCTTGCCGATCTCCGCATGACCGCGGCTTAGACTTTCAGCGCCGGCTTTCCCTGACTCGGCTTGTCGATCTTTTCGCCATTCCTGTACCAGTCCTCGACACAGAGGGGGCCGCGTTTTTGAAACAGCGCGGGGCCGCCGTCCCTGTGCATAACGCCATGCTGGTACCAGGCTTCGAACTCCACAGCGCCCTTCACGGTCAGCAAAACCGCAGGGCCGCCATTCCGGTGAGTTTTCCCCTGAGCATCGAGCCACGTCTCATGCCTATAGCCCTCCGCCTCATTCTCTTCGATCTGAACGATCTGGGTCGAATACGAATAACCTTCATTCGCCTTCTGCTCCTGACTGTTGAACTGATCGCTCAGGCTGCGCTTAAGCGTAGCCTCCAAATCTTTTGCATCTTTCGAATCCATATGCCGCTCCTCTCCATTTAAGAGCGGTATATACAACCCAAAAAATTATGTCAATAAATCAATAAATATGGTTAATTAAACCAGCCGCTCCTGATCGATCGCCGCCTTGATAAAGCTCACGAACAAAGGATGCGGGTCGAACGGCTTGGATTTCAGCTCGGGGTGATACTGCACGCCGATGAACCACGGATGGTCGTTGCGCTCGGCTATTTCCGGCAGCTTTCCGTCGGGAGACACGCCGGAAAAGATCAGGCCGTTGGCCTCCAGCGCCTCGCGGTAATTCATATTCACTTCATAGCGGTGACGGTGACGCTCGGTGATTCTGGTGGAACCGTAAATCTCCGCCACCTTCGATCCCTTTTTCAAAGCCGCCGGATACGCGCCAAGGCGCATCGTGCCGCCAAGGTCGCCATTGGCGAGGCGCAATTCCTTGGCGTTGCCTTTCGTCCATTCCGTCATCATGCCGATCATCGGCACATCGACCTTGCCGAACTCCGTCGAACCCGCGCCCGTGATGCCGGCTGTGTTACGCGCGGCCTCGATCACCGCCATCTGCAACCCGAAACAAATGCCGAAATACGGCACCTTCTTTTCGCGCGCGAATTTCGCGGCCTTGATCTTGCCTTCCGCGCCGCGTTCGCCGAACCCGCCCGCGACCAGGATGCCGTGAACGCCTTCCAGCTCGTGGACGATCTCCTCGTTGTTGTCGAATTTCGAACTTTCGACGAACTTGATCCTGACCTTGTTCTGGTTGGCGATGCCGCCATGGATCAGCGCCTCGTTGAGCGATTTATACGAATCCGCAAGGTTCGTATATTTGCCGACCAGCGCGATGGTGACTTCCCCTTCGGGGTTCTTGACGCGGCGGACGATCTCTTCCCACTTGGTCAGATCCGGCTCCGGCGCCTTGACGCCGAACGCGTCCAGCACCTGCGTATCCAGCCCCACCCGATGATACGACAGCGGCACTTCATAAATCGTTTTGACGTCGAGCGCGGGAATGACCTTGTTTTCGTCGATATTGCAGAACTGCGCGATCTTCCGCAAATCGTCCTGTTCGATCTCGCGGTCGGCGCGGCAGAGTAGGATGCGCGGCGCGATCCCGACGCTCATCAATTCCTTGACCGAATGCTGCGTCGGCTTGGTCTTCAATTCCCCCGCCGCCGCGATATAGGGCAGCAGCGTGACATGGATATAAAGCGCGCGCTCGCGCCCCACCTCGTTGCCGAACTGGCGGATGGATTCCAGGAACGGCAGGGATTCGATGTCCCCCACCGTGCCGCCGATCTCGATAAGCACGAAATCCGCCGACCCGTCTTTTTCGCGGATGAAATTCTTGATCTCTTCGGTGATGTGCGGAATGACCTGCACGGTCGCACCGAGGTAATCCCCGCGCCGCTCCTTTTGCAGGACGTTCATGTAGATCTTGCCGGTGGTGATATTGTCGTCCTTGCAGGCCGGGTTGCCCGTGAACCGCTCGTAATGGCCGAGGTCGAGATCCGTTTCCGCCCCGTCGTCCGTGACATAAACCTCCCCGTGCTGGAACGGACTCATCGTGCCGGGATCGATGTTGAGGTAAGGGTCCATCTTGCACAGGCGGACTTTAAAGCCCCGCGCCTGTAGCAATGCGCCAAGGGCTGCGGAGCCCAGCCCCTTCCCGAGAGAAGAAACCACGCCGCCGGTGATGAAGATAAAACGTGTCATTAACTACTGCCGTTAAGCCCTCTCCCTCCGGGAGAGGGTTTGGGTGAGGGCAACAAATCCAGCGCCAAACAAATCCCTCTTCCGTAAAAGAGGAGGATGCGTTTATTCAGAAATCGGCGCGGATGGAGCCCCGGTTTGCGGCGTCGGTTTATCCTCGGCCTTCGGGACCTTTTTATCGCTGGTAGAGGCCGAAGAGTCAAGCTTTTCGCCCGTTTTATCCCCATACTCGTCCGTCGGGATCGTGGACGGCTTGGTGCCGTCGGTGCCCGGCGTCACATCGCCCGTAACAGGCGGCGGATTGTCGAGACTGTCGAGCATACTGCCGCTGC
This sequence comes from Micavibrio sp., assembly GCA_035759665.1. GTDB lineage: Bacteria > Pseudomonadota > Alphaproteobacteria > Micavibrionales > Micavibrionaceae > Micavibrio_A. The sequence continues at coordinate 3,948 of DASTUM010000052.1, read as the reverse complement.
CGCGATGCGAGCCGGCCAGAATGGCGAGAACCAGCGAGGTGACGAAAAAACACGTGGCGCAAATCGCCGTTGCGCGCGTCAGGGCGTTGGCCGTCGCGCCCGCGCCTGCGAGAGCGCCCATGCCGCCGCCGCCTCCGCCGATGCCCAATCCGCCGCCTTCCGACCGCTGAAGCAGGATCAACCCGATCAGCACGAGCGCGAGAATAAGGTGTATGACCAGAATGACATGTTCCATAATTTTACCAATGTCCTATCAGAATTTGTTCAACGTGTAATCATCATAACAGGAAGACAGGCTACATCTTTTGCCTGTGGCGTTTTTATAAACCCAAACGACTGGCGCGAAATAATTTTTCACGACAGATCGAACTTCTCTCCCGGCATACCGCGCCACCCTCATGAAAGAAGTCCGTAAATCTTCCATTTAATCTTATCCTTTAACGGCGTTCGCTATGCCCATGAAATCCTCGGCCTTTAGCGATGCGCCCCCGATCAATGCCCCGTTCACGTTCTCGACCTCGAAAATCTCGGCGGCGTTGGCGGGCTTGACGGAACCGCCGTACAAAATACGGATATTTGCGCCGTCCGCAAGGGTTTGCACCAGTTTTTCACGAATAAAATCGTGCATGGCGCGGATATCCCCGGCTGTCGCCGTCTTTCCGGTGCCGATGGCCCAGACCGGCTCATAGGCGATAACCGTATTCTCCGCCGTAACCCCTTGAGGCAGCGATCTTTTCAATTGCGAGCCGACCACGTCGTTCTGCGCCCCCGCCGCGCGCTCTCCTTCGGTTTCGCCCACACATATAATGGTGATAAGGCCCGACGCATTGGCCGCCTGCGCCTTGGCCGCGATCAGCACATCGCTCTCCGCATGGTGCTGACGTCGCTCGGAATGCCCCAGAATGACGTAGGTCGCGCCGATATCCTTGAGCATCGCGCCCGAAATATCGCCCGTAAACGCGCCGGCCTCCCTCTCCGAACAATCCTGCCCGCCCACGGCGACGACGCTCGTCTTGTCTTTCACACTCGGTATATGCACGAACGGCGGACAGACCACGAAATCGCATCTTTCCAGCACGGCGGGATTGGTTTCAACGGCCCGCTCGACGGCGATGATCAGCGCATCGGCTGTTTTCTCCGTGCCGTTCATCTTCCAGTTTCCTGCGATTAACTTTTTCATTGCCATCTTCCTATTGTCATCCTGGGCTTCCCCGCTGTCATCCTGAGCGAAGCGAAGGATCTCAATTTCCCCCGCACAACCTCAAAACAGAGACTTGCCCCGCCTATCGCCCCTCCTTATAGTGCGTTGGAACGTAAATGAAAAGAGAGGATATCCATGCTGATCTGGATGCGTAACAGCACATTCGGCGGTTTTTTCAAATATTTCCTGCTGGGCATGATGACCATGGCCGTGGGCGGCCTCGTCATGATGGATTTCAACGACTTTTTTCAGGGCACGATGAGTCAGAACACCGTCGTCAAAGGCGGCGGCGTGAAGATCGGCACCGTGGAATTCGACCGCACCGTGCGCCGCGTCCTTTCGCAGCAGGGCATTCCCGCCCCCGAAGCCTACAAGCTCGGCCTCATCAACAACATCCTCACCTCCGAAGTCCAGAACCGCCTGTTCACAAAAGAATCGCGCAGCCTCGGCCTCCAGGTCTCCGACGATTCCGTCATGGCGGAAATCAACAGGCTGGCAGAACCGCTTGCTGCGAACGGCCGCTCGAAAAAAGACGCGCTTCAACAAATCCTGCGTCAACAAGGTATCTCCGAACCTGAATTTATCGGCTCGATCCGTCAGGAAATGGCGAACGGCCTGCTGCGCGGCGCGCTCAGCGCCCCGCCCACCCTGACCTCGCCGCTGATGGCCGAAAGCCTCTACCGCTTCGACAATGAAAAGCGCGCCGCCGACATCATCGTCGTCAAAACCGCCGACGCCAAAGGCGCCGACGCCCCCACGGACGAACAGCTCGAAAAATTATACGAAGCCAACAAGATGGACTTCCTGATTCCCGAAACCCGCACCGTGACGATGGCGACGCTGAAATCCGACATGATCCGCAAGAACATCAAGATTACGGACGAACAGCTTAAGGCCGAGTACGAGAAAAACATCGCCGCTTTCACGAAACCCTCCAAACGCGTCGTAGATCAAATCGTCCTGAGCACCGAAGACGAAGCGAAAAAGGCCGCCGAGGAAATGAAATCCGGCGCGACGCCCAAAAACGCCGTCTCGCAGGAATATGAAGAATCCGGCCTTCTCCCCGAAATCGGCGCGCCCGTTTTCGCGGCTGAGAAAGGCGCCGTGATCGGCCCGGTCAAAACCTCGCTCGGCTTCCACGTGCTCAAGGTGAAAGACATCCTTCCCGAAAAAGTCACGCCGCTCGACGACATGAAGGATTCCCTGCGCACCGAACTCGAAAACATGGCGCTGACAGAAGAACTCTACAACACCGGCAACACGATCGAAGACCGCGCCGCCGCAGGCGACAAGCTTGAGGACATCGTGAACGAATACGGCATGACGACCGAAATCATCGGCCCCTTCCGCCAGAACGGCACAGACAGGGACGGCAGGGACGTCTTCAAATCTTACGGCGCCGACAAGGATAAAATCATCCAGACCGCCTATGATTACGAAGAAGGCGAAATCGCCCCCGTCGTCGAAACCGCCGACGGCCAGTTCCACCTGATCCGCATCGACCAGGCGATCCCCGACACCTACCGCCCCTTCGACTCCGTGAAATCCGAATTGCAGGCACGCTGGCTGAACGAACAGAAAAACCTGCTCGCGCAGGCCGAAGCGAAAAAATTGCTCGACGCCCTGAACTCCGGCAAATCCATTGATGAAGTGGCCAGAGAAAACAACCTTTCCGTCCAGTCCGTTTCCGGCATCGGACGCAAAGGCGAAACTCCCGCGCCGCTCACACCCGTCGTCGGCGCGCAAGTGCTGAACACCGCCGTGGGCAAGAACTTCTCTTCTGCCATCGACGGCGGCTATGTCGTCGGCACGGTGACAAACATCACCATGCCCGAGGCGAAACCGGATGCGAAAAACCTCGCCGAACTCGAAGACCTGACGGGCCGCTCTCTCGCGCAGGACATTCTCGGCCAGTTCGTCACCGCTCTGACCGACGGCAAGGAAATCAAGGTCAACCAGGCCGCCCTCGACCAAATCTACGGCGACCAGCAACAAAACCAGCCGCAATAATGCCCCCACCGGCATGCCCATCCGTCATTGCGAGGACCCCGGACTTGATCCGGGGGACGCGGCAATCCAGCCTTGATTGCTTCGCATCGCTCCCCGTCATCCTGTCTTCTCCCCCTGTCATCCTGAGCGCAGCGAAGGATCTCCACATTTCTCCCATGACCATAGATTCTTCGCTTTGCTCAGAATGACATCGAGATGACCGGCTTTTCCCCCTCACAAACTGATTTCGAAAAAAACGCCGCCGCCGGCAAAAGCCAGCTCGTCTGGACATGGGTTCCCGCCGACCTCGAAACCCCCGTCTCCGCCTACCTGAAACTCACCCAGGATTCGGAAAACAGCTTCCTCCTTGAATCCGTCGAAGGCGGCGCGAATTTGGGACGCTACTCCTCCATCGGCCTCGAACCCGATCTGGTCTGGAACTACAAAAAGAGTTCGGAAAAAGACCCGCTCGCCACGCTGCGCAAACAGGTGCGGGAATCCCGCATTGACATCGTCGATCCTGAAATCCCGCCGATGGGGCCTTCCGGGCTGTTCGGCTATATGGGCTACGACATGGTGCGGCTGATCGAAGACATTCCCGACGGCAACCCGCCCTCCGTTGAAATCCCCGATTCCATCATGATCCGCCCGACGGTCATGGTCATCTTCGACAACGTCAAATCGCAGATGTGCCTCGTCTCGCCCGGCTTCTCCAGTTGCGGGATGTGACCGCAGTCGTCGATCAAGGCAAGCCTCGA
>DASTUM010000051.1:0-4341 GCA_035759665.1 Micavibrio sp. | reverse complement strand
CATGGCGAGGTCTGGGAACAGGCCCGCCTTGATGCCCGCATCGGCGAGCGCCTCGATCAGGTAGAAAACATAGGCGGGGCCGCTGCCGGACACAGCCGTGACGGCGTCGAGGCGCGTTTCATCGTCGAGCCATTCGACAAGCCCCATCGTTGTGAGGAGATCATGCGCGATTTGCTGTTCCTTTTCCCCTGCGCTGGCGGAGGCGCAGGCGACGGACATGCCCTTGCCGATGGCGGCGGGCGTGTTGGGCATGGCGCGGACGATGGGCTGAGATTGCCCGAAATGGCTTTGGAATGAGGCCATGGTCTGGCCCGCGGCGATAGAGAGCACGGTGATCGTGCGCGGCAGGTGGGTTTTGATGGCCGTGCAGAAATCGTTCATCACCTGTGGCTTGATTGCGATGACGAGCGCGTCGCAGGCTTCCAGATGGCCGAGGAAAATGGGTTCATTGGCGCAATAGGTGACGGCGTTGTTTCCGATCAGTTCGGGCGGCAGGCCGTTCGGGTCGAGAATGTAGATATGGGAGGCGATACCGGAGGACAGCCATGCGCGAACCATGGCGGAGCCCATTTTGCCGCAGCCGGCGAGGCCGATCTTGTAGGAATTTTCCGAACGCGCCCTGGGAAAGCCGCTCATGACTCTCCGGCGACGGTCATCAAGGCGAGCGTCATGTCGCAATCGTTGGCTGGAACGCCGCGCGAGAGGATGTCGAATACAGGGTAGTAGCGTTCGCATTCGGCGAGCGCGATGTCGACAAGGTCTTCGATATGTTCTGCGCCGGAGGTTTGCGTCTGGCCGCGGAACAATGTCGTGTGGCGGAAGCAGGGAATTTCCGTGCCTTCGCGGAAATCGAAATGGCCGAGCCAGAGGGCGGAATTGATGGACGTCATCGTCTTCGCCGCCATGTCCATGGCTTCGCGTTTGACGTCGAGGTCATACTGGCAGACGAACTGCATCGCGCTGTATTGCTCCTGCCAGTGGAAGAACAGCTTGTATTCGCCCATCTTGCCGGTGATTTGGACGTGGAGCTCGTCTTCCGTCATGCGGTCGAAAATCCAGTCGTTGGCGTGCAGGATGTCTTCGACGGAATCGAGGGGGTTGCTGACGTCCTCGAAAATGTCGGTGCGGGATTCGACGTTGCTCATGATTTTTTCCTCCCCTTGTTTTTGCTTTGGGCCGGTTTCTTTTTGGCGGGCGCCTTTTTGGGTGCGGCGGTGGCGGGCTTTTTGCTTTCCATCGCGTCGATCTTTTTTTGCAGGGCTTTTACCTGCGCTTCGAGGCGTTCGAAATCCTCGCGCGGGACGAGATCCATCCGGGACGCGGCCTCTTCGACGCGGGTTTTGATGTCGCTCAGAATCTGTTCGCGGAACGCGGAGAACACGTTCATGGCTCCGCCGGCGACGCGGGACAGGTCATCGAAAATTTTCGGGTCGGGCTTTATCAAAATTCGGCTCTCTCTGGTACCAGGCTGCTTTCTAACATTGCGGACGGAGTCGGGGCAACGAAACCCTCAAAAAGTTGTGCACATATCCACCGCGGCGTTCCGCCGGTTCGGGCCACCATCTTAAGAGCCGCTTAACCAGAATTGCGGGGTATGGATTGTTAAGAAAAAGCCTGTAAAATGGGAGAAAGACGAAAGGAATTTTCCATGATTGTCGTAACGGGCGGCGCAGGCTTTATCGGTTCCAACCTTGTCGCGGGGCTCGAAGCCCACGGGGTGGAGGACATCGTCATTTCCGATGTGCTGGGGAACGAGGATAAATGGCGCAACATCGCCAAGCGGGAAATCCGCGACGTGGTGCATCCGGGCCGCTTGTTTGATTACCTCGACACCCATGCGGGCGAGATCGAGATGATCTTCCATATCGGGGCGATTTCATCGACCACGGAAACTGACGCCGACCTTATCATCGATACGAATTTCGTGCTCTCGCGCCGCTTGTGGAAATGGTGCTGGAAGAACGAGAAGCGCTTCGTGTATGCCTCGAGCGCCGCGACCTATGGCGACGGGCACCACGGATTCAAGGACGAGCAGAGCATCGAGGGCCTCAGGCATTTCATGCCGCTCAACCCTTATGGCTGGAGCAAGCATGTGTTCGACCGGCGCATCGCGCGCGTTGTCGAAACCAAATCCGAAGCCTTGCCGCCGCAATGGGCCGGCCTGAAATTCTTCAACGTCTACGGCCCCAACGAATATCACAAGGGCGACCAGATGAGCGTCGTGTGCAAGCTCTACCCGCAGGTGGAGGCGGGGGCCGCGGCGAGGTTGTTCAAATCACACCATCCGGATTATCAGGACGGCGGGCAGCTCCGCGATTTCGTGTGGGTCGGGGATTGCGTGGAGGTTATGCTCTGGCTTTACGACAATCGGGGCGTCAGCGGGATTTTCAATGTCGGCACCGGCAAGGCCCGCTCGTTCAAAGACCTCGCCGAAGCGACCTTTAAGGCCGCGGGCAAGGCGCCGAAGATCAATTATATCGACATGCCGGAAACGCTGCGCCCGAAATACCAGTATTATACGCAGGCCGATATGGGCAAACTCCGCGCCGCCGGGTACTCCAAGCCGTTCACGGAGCTTGAGGACGGTGTAGGGCAGTATGTGCGGGATTATCTGTCGAAGGCCGATCCTTATAGATAGAGCGGCGGCGTACACCACCAAGGCGCGAAGGGCACCAAGAATATCCGTGTCATTGCAATCCCCGCGAAAGCGGGGAGAAACAATCAGTCATTGCAAATTGATTGCTTCGTCGCGATGTTCTTCGCAATGACGATCTCTCTGTGCCTTTGTGTCTTGGTGGTTTAAAGCCGCCTAGCCGGAATGGGAGGGATGACAAGGCCGCTTTTCCGCCCTATAGTCCCGCCTCATGGCTATAGAATTTCCGAATTTCGATCCGGTCGCGATTGCTGTCGGCCCTCTTCAAATCCGCTGGTATGCGCTGGCCTACCTGACGGGCATCCTGCTCGGCTGGGCGTATGCGATTTATATTGCGCAAAAAGACGCCGCAAAAGGCGGGCGGCCGAACCGCGACGATATCGACGATTTCCTTCCCTATACGGTGCTTGGCGTCATTCTCGGCGGGCGGATAGGCTATGTGCTGTTTTATCAGCTGTCCTACTTCCTCGCGAACCCCGCGGAAATATTCCAGGTTTGGCATGGCGGCATGTCGTTCCATGGCGGTGCGCTGGGCGTTATCGTCGCCGTGATCTCTTATTCGCTGGTGAAGAAAATACCGATGCTCCGGCTTGGCGATCTTGCTGCGCTTTGCTGCACGATCGGGCTGTTTTTCGGGCGCATTGCGAACTTCATCAACGGCGAGCTTTACGGCCGTGTCACGGACGTTTCATGGGCGATGGTTTTCCCCGGCGGCGGCGAAGAGCCGCGCCATCCCAGCCAGCTATACGAAGCGGCGCTGGAGGGCGTCGTCCTGTTTACGATCCTATCCATCCTCGCGCACAAGGCCTGGGTGCGGGAGCGGCCCGGCATTATCAGTGGTGTGTTCCTGATCGGCTACGGCCTCTCGCGCATGTTCGTCGAACTTTTCCGCGAGCCGGACTGGTATCTGGGCTTTGTCGTCGGCCAGGCGACGATGGGGCAGTTGCTCTGCATCCCAATGATCCTCGTGGGCCTCGGCTTTATCATCAACGCGCTGCGAACGCCGCCCTATGTCCACAAAGCTGTCTGACATCATCAGGGACTATATCTGCCGGAACGGCCCGATGACCGTCGGACGTTACATGGAGATTTGCCTTTCTCATCCCGAGCACGGTTATTATATGACGCGCGACCCGTTCGGCGTTGCAGGAGATTTCACGACGGCGCCGGAGATTTCACAGCTCTTCGGAGAGATGATCGGCGCGTGGTTGGCCGATCTGTGGATAAAAATGGGCAGCCCGACGCAGCTTTCGCTGGTCGAATGCGGGCCGGGGCGTGGGACGCTGATGGCGGACATCATGCGGGCGACGAAGAATGTTTCGGGCTTTCATGACGCCGCCAAAATTTACCTGATGGAGATGAGTCCGGCGCTTAAGGACATTCAAAAACAGAAACTGGAAGCTTACGATACGCGCTGGATTGATGATCTGGGCCAGCTTCCTGCCTTGATTCCCGTGCTTTTGGTGGCGAACGAGTTTCTCGATGCGCTGCCTGTCCGCCAGCTGATGCGCGTGAATGGAAGCTGGAAGGAACGCGGCGTATCGATAGGGGGCGACAACAGGCTTGTTTTTGTAGAGATGGAGGCGGAGCCCGCTTTGCTCAATACCATCCCTCGCCGCATTGCGCGGGGGTGTGAAGAGGGGGTATTCGAAACGTCGCTGGTATTAAACCAATACATTAAGTCTGTG
>DASTUM010000050.1:0-22224 GCA_035759665.1 Micavibrio sp. | reverse complement strand
GTTTTGGCGGAGATGCTGCGGCCCGTTTCCGAACCGTAGAATTCGATCATCTTTTCCAGCTCTTCATCCGTATATGTCTCGGCCATGGCCTCGATGGAGGCTTCTTCCAGTTGATCGTATTTGATGTTTTTGCGCAGGGCTGCCTTGATTTCCGCGCGCTTTTCCTCGGGAAACGCTTCACCCACCGAATTGATCGCCGTTTCCATGCGGGTGCGGATCGGCCACACCTCATGCATTTTCTGCGCCAGATCCAGGCGCGATTGAGGAACGCTCTCTCCCAGCGGTGCCGAATCCTGTGCAAAGGCAGGCGTTGCGAACAGGATCAGGGCGAGGATAAGGGAAAGCTTTTTCATCAATCTATTCTAACTAAAAAGGGATTTCGTCTTCAAGTTCGTCCACAGGAGCGCGGGAAGGTTTGTTGCCGCCGCCCGAGGGAGCCGCGCTGCCGTAATCGCTCTGGGACGGGGCCGAGAAGCCGCTGGAGGAACCGCTGCCGCGGGAATCCAGCATCGTAATCTCACCGCGGAACGGGCGCAGGACGATTTCCGTCGTATAGATTTTCTGCCCGTCTTTTTCATAGTTGCGCGTTTCAACCTGACCCTCGACATAAACCTTCATGCCTTTTTTCAGGTAGTTTTCGCAGACATTGATCAGCCCCTGGTTGAACACCACGACGCGGTGCCATTCCGTGCGCTCCTTGCGCTCTCCCGATGCCTTGTCTTTCCAGCTTTCGGACGTGGCGACCGAGAAGTTGCAAACCTTGTCGCCGGATTGCATCGTTTTGACTTCAGGATCGTTTCCGATGTTCCCGATAAGAATGACTTTGTTGACGGATCCGGCCACGAGCAATACCCCTTTGTATAAATTGAATGCGCTCACTATAGAGAGCAAAAAGGCAGCCCGTCAACGGCTGCCTTTCGCTTATCCCGAAAGTAAAACGGGGTTAAAAACGGCGGAATTACGCCGCCGCTTTATATTCGACCTTTTCAGCCGCCAGCGCCTTTTGATAAGACGGGCGGGCCGAGATATTTTTAAAAACCGCCTTCGTTTTCGGCCCGAATTTGTAGGCCGCCGGGTTCCAGTTGGCGATGGTGGTGATCAGGAAATCCGCCGCAGTAGGTTCCTGCCCTGCGAAATAGGCCGTGCCGGATTTTTCTAGCTCGCTTTCCACGTAATTCCAGAGATCCTGAATTTGCGCCCGCGCCGCCTTCAGCGCCGCTTCCTGCTGCTCCTGCGGCAAATTTACGGGAAGCCAGAATGTCCGGCCATAGGCGGGATGAAGCGTCGCATTTGCAAACATCAGCCATTGCAAAGCCTTGGCACGCTCGAACCCGCCCTTGGGGATCAGCTTACCTTCCTTGTCGCACAGATACGTGATGATGGCGCCGCCCTCGATCATCGCCTTCCCGTCTTCCACGAGGCAGGGCACATTGCCACGCGGATTGATTTTCAAATATTCGGGGGATTTCAGCCCGGCCGGCCCCTGCTCCATGATATGGATTTTCGGGTTCAACCCCATTTCATTCATGATGGCGTGCACAGCCATCGAACAGCTTCCGGCCTTTGTGTAAAGTTCGTAAGACATAAAATTTTCTCCTAACGATTTCAGCGGGAAGGAATGTATATCGATCGGCAAACAATCAAGCCCCTGCCCGTCATGGCGAGAGCCATTGAAACTTTTACTTGCCCCGCCATATCAACACACTATATAAAAACAGGGCGTAGAACAAAATAAGAACATCATGCTGACCAAAATATCCGTCCGCGGCGCGCGGGAACACAACCTAAAGGACGTCAACGTCGATATTCCCCGCGACAAGCTGGTCGTCATTACGGGGCTGTCCGGCTCTGGAAAATCTTCCCTCGCCTTCGATACGATTTACGCCGAGGGCCAGCGCCGCTACGTCGAATCCCTCTCCGCTTACGCCCGCCAGTTTTTAGAGATGATGCAAAAGCCGGACGTCGATTCCATTGAAGGCCTCTCGCCCGCCATTTCCATCGAACAAAAAACCACGAGCAAGAACCCACGTTCCACCGTCGGTACGGTCACGGAAATTCACGATTATATGCGCCTTCTCTGGGCGCGCGTGGGCATCCCCTATTCCCCCGCGACGGGCCTGCCGATTGAATCGCAAAGCGCATCGCAGATCGTCGACCGAATCCTGGCGCTCGGTGACGGAACGAAGCTTATGATCCTCGCCCCGGTCGTGCGCGGCCGCAAAGGCGAATATAAAAAAGAATTCAAGGAATATCAGGCGAAGGGTTTCCAGCGCGTAAAAGTTGACGGCACCGTCTATGAAATCGGTGACGTGCCAAATCTCAACAAGAAACTCAAACACGATATTTCCGTGGTCGTCGACCGCATCGTCGTGCGGGACGATCTCGGAAACCGCCTTGCGGACTCGGTTGAAACCGCCCTGCGCCTCGCCGACGGCCTCATTATCGCCGAAGAGGCCGACACCGGCAAAGAACACCTCTTCAGCGAAAAATTCGCCTGCCCTGTGTCGGGGTTCACCATTCCTGAAATCGAACCGCGCCTGTTCTCGTTTAACTCCCCCCACGGCGCCTGCCCCGCCTGCGACGGCCTCGGCGAAGTCCTAAGCTTCGACGAATCCCTGGTCGTACGCGACCAGGCGCTGTCCGTCGAAGACGGCGCTGTGTATGCCTGGAGCAAAAACTTTTCGCGCTATTACATGCAAACGCTCGAAGCCGTCGTCAAAGATATGGACGGCGAGATGAACACGCCGTGGAACAAACTCAAGGAAGACGTCCGCAACGCCGTCCTCTGGGGCACGGAGCATGAAATCACCTTTACCTACGACGACGGCTCCCGCACCTATAAAACGACGAAACCGTTCGAGGGCGTCATTCCCAATCTCGAACGCCGCATGATCGAAACGGATTCGCAAACCGTGCGCGACGAGCTCTCCGATTTCCAGATGAGCCTGCCTTGCGAGGAATGCAAAGGCTACCGCCTCAAACCCGAAGCCCTCGCCGTCAAGATCGCCGGAAAACATATCAGCGAGGCTTCCGAACTCAGCATCGAAGCCGCGCACGCTTGGTTCGGCGGCCTTATCAAGAAACTCGACAAGCAGCGCGCCGAAATCGGCGTCCGTATTCTTAAAGAGATCAACGACCGTTTGAATTTCCTGGTGAATGTCGGGCTGGATTACCTGACTCTCTCCCGCTCCTCCGCCACCCTGTCCGGCGGCGAAAGCCAGCGCATCCGCCTCGCCTCGCAAATCGGGTCGGGCCTGACGGGCGTCCTCTACGTCCTCGACGAACCGTCTATTGGGCTGCATCAGAAAGACAACAACCGCCTGCTCGACACACTCAAGCACCTGCGCGATATCGGCAACACCGTTCTCGTCGTGGAGCACGATGAAGACGCGATCCGTATGGCGGATTACCTGATCGACATGGGCCCCGGCGCGGGCGTACACGGCGGGCAGATTGTCGCTGAAGGCCCGCCCGAAGAAGTTTTCAAAAACAAAAAATCCCTGACGGCTCAATATATGTCCGGCGAACGCGAAGTGCCCGTTCCGGCCCAGCGCCGCAAAGGCAAGAAAGGCCAGTTCCTTTCCCTGCAAGGCGCGGCGGGCAACAACCTCAAAAACGTGTCTGCCGATATCCCGCTTGGCACCTTTACATGCGTGACGGGCGTTTCGGGATCGGGAAAATCGACTTTTATCATCGACACGCTCTACCGCGCCGTATCGCAAAAGCTGATGGGCAGCCGCGAACATCCGCTTCCTTACAAAAAACTCGAAGGCCTCGAACATCTCGACAAGGTCATCGACATCGACCAATCGCCCATTGGCCGCACGCCGCGCTCCAACCCCGCGACCTACACCGGCGCGTTCACGCCGATCCGCGATTGGTTCGCCGGGCTGCCCGAATCGAAGGCCCGCGGCTACGGCCCCGGCCGTTTCTCCTTCAACGTGAAAGGCGGGCGCTGCGAAACCTGCGAAGGCGACGGCGTCATTAAGATCGAAATGCACTTCCTGCCCGATGTCTACGTGACCTGCGAAGCCTGCAAGGGAAAACGCTACAGCCGCGAAACGCTGGAAGTGAAGTTTAAGGACAAATCCATCGCCGATATCCTCGACATGACCATCGAAGACGCCGCCGCGTTCTTCAAGGCCGTGCCGACGATCCGCAAGACGATGGAAACGCTTTGCGAAGTCGGCCTTGGTTATATCAAGGTCGGTCAGCCCGCCACCACCCTCTCCGGCGGCGAGGCGCAGCGTGTAAAACTCTCAAAGGAACTCTCAAAACGCTCCACGGGAAAAACGCTCTACATCCTTGATGAGCCGACAACCGGCCTTCATTTCGAGGATGTGCGTAAATTGATGGAAGTCCTCCACACGCTGGTGGATCAGGGCAACACCGTCGTCGTCATCGAACACAATCTGGAAGTCATCAAGACCGCCGACTGGATCATCGATATCGGCCCCGACGGCGGCCATAAGGGCGGTCAGATCATCGCTCGCGGCACGCCCGAGGAAATCTGCAAGGTCAGGGAAAGCTATACCGGCCATTACCTGAAACCGATCCTGCAAAAAAAATCCGTATCCAGCAAGATCGCCGCGGAATAACCACGACTCCTGCAAAAGAACTCTTCCCCGCGGGGCAAGCGGAGAAGAGCCTTGGGAGATTACACGCAGCCTACTCTATCGGTGGCTGTGACCACGCCCTCTGCCGCGATGACCGTCCCAACGGTGATTGTCCCAGCGATCACGTCGGTCATGCCGGTCCCAGCGCCTGTTGTCGTACTTGTAATGATGTCCGCCCTTGTAATGACCGCCGTGATACCAGACGAACAGCGGCGTTGAACGGTAATAGGTAGGACGCCGCTCGTAATAGACGACGCGCGGCGGCGTGACGTAATGGTTGTTATCACGGATCACGTATTCGACATTGTTGACGTCGGCGGGAATATCGTTGTCGAGCCCCTCCCCCACGATCATCCAGCTTCCGTCCGGCTGAAGGCAGGCGGTGCCATAGGCTTCCTGCGTCCGGTTGCCGATATAGACGGTTCGCGTGTATTCGCGGCAATAATCCGCTCTGGCATCATCCGGCGCTCCTACAAGCGTGGCGGACGAAAGCCCAAGCCCGATCAAAACCATTTTTATTTTCTTGAACATGGATATCTCCGTTTGTTGGTCCCACGCAGTTTTTACGAACCTGCGTCCAAAACCCTTCGCTGGCTTCGGCCATCCGCTTCGCCCTCTCTCTGGAAAATGAAGCAAGACCGCCGCCTAAACTGCTCCGGTTAGATATTCATCATTTGGATTTCTTCTGACTCGCAGATGTAACATGGCCCTGCCTAAACAGATGGACAACTTCACTCAGAAAATTCTCGTACTTAGGGATCATTTCCGCCTCACTGTAATGCTGAAGACGATCGAAAGCCCCCTTTGATAGCCGTGCATAGCCACCCGCACCCACTTCGATCTGCGTTAAAACGCGATACAATGAATCACTATCATCTGGATCAAACACGAAGCCCGATGCGCCTTCAACAATCATGTCGGGTATCCCGCCCCTGTTACTGCCAATCACCGGTACGCCATAAGAATAGGCTTCAAGCACTACTCTTCCTAATGGTTCATGCCAGATTGACGGTACGATAAGATAATGTATTTTGGGAAAGAAACTATCTTGGCTTATCCAGCCGACAAACTCTACATCATAACCCGCAAATTCATCTTTGAGATACTCAATGTAATCAGGGTCTCCATCCCCTGCTATCAAGAGCTTCAACCTAGAAATGCTTGAAAATCGTTTCCAAGCGTCCAGAAGAAGGCCCAGCCCCTTCTCTTCGGATAGCCGACCGATGTAGCCTAAAGTAATCGGCTCGCCGAGGGTTTTAGGATTTTGTTGAAGCATTTCTTTTGTAGTCGTTGGGATGAAGTTAGGGAGAATTGCATGCTTAGCGTTAGGGAAGTAGCCGTTACGCAAATGTGCGGTTAAGACATGATTGCTTAAACCAATAACGCCGGTCACACTCGATGATGCCCATTTTTTTGCTACACTTATAATGTTACATTTAACACAGGGGGAAGTACAATTTTCGGAATTTCTAAACATCGAAGCTCTTGGGCACATCGTATTGTAACTTCGTAATATATGCACACAGGGCACTTTTTCTCGCGCCGCCGCGAGCCAAGCATTTCCACCAAAGTTTTCAGTTGTACTTGTTATTACAATGTCGGGATTATGTCGCTTTATACGTAGGTATACTAGCTTTTGGGCAGCGTAGTTCCAGTTCTCCAATGCGTGCCAAATAAGGGTTCTGACAGTCCCGGCGGATTCTTTGAAATTCCACATAATATTCGGCGATTCTGCTCGCTCAACATTAATGCCCCTCTCTATCCGGGTTGATGGGACGCTGCCTAGACTCAGTACAGTAACATCATGCCCGGCTCTCGCAAGCCCCTCCGCTAAAAGCTGCGTTGAAATTTCGCCGCCACCTTTTATATCGGGGGGATAAGCACTGCAGATTAGGAGGATTTTCAATATGATCCCTTTCTGGAAAGAAAGTCTATGCCAAAGACAAAGCTCGGGTGTTTTCTGAAAGCGACCGCAAACCAGCGCAGTAGCTGTTCTCGTGTATTTTTTCGCCAAGAGTTTTAATGGCAACGTCTGCAGCCGACTTTAGAATAGATCGGTTGGAATACAGGCGCGCTAACATCGTACCAGCTTGCTCGGTATTTGCGTCAGCCCACATTACAGCATTTAAGCCTTTGAACTCAGGATGGTCGGAGACCACCGGAATAAGGTTATAGTCGATCAGAAAAGAATTTTCTTCATCGCAAAATCCAGCGTTCCCTGAGTAATTCGTCACCATAACTGGAGTTTTCATTGTCATTGCCTCGGCAATGGTAAGCCCGAAACCTTCAGAGCGGTGCAATGACAAATATAGGTCTGAACAAGCGACAAGCCCCCGCGTCTCATCACGGGTCCATAGGTCATCATAAAGCCGAATGTTTTTGTATTCTCCAAACAGTCTTCTCAAATCCGACTTTTGTTCGTCCGTAGCAGAATTAGATTTGAGAATTAGCAAAGCATTGTCGACCGGAGAGAACGCATGCTGGAATGTCTTAATAACTGCTTGTGGATTTTTTCGCTCCATAGCTGAACCGAAGCTAAATATTGTTGAGACGAGGAAAGTATCGTCAGCCACAACGAGACGGCTTCTAGCCTCAGCAGGAGCGGATAAGGAAACAGACTCTTCGACGACAGGGTGCAATACTGTTATTACGGGCTTGCAAGTGTATCGGCGGATAGCTTCTGAAGTGAATTCCGAAGGTGTGAAAATTGCGTTTATATATTTGGTAGCTTTTTGCCATTCCGACGGAATAGATTCGAGCTCCCACGCCCAATAACCTACATTATAAGTAGATAAGAAATTCTTCAGCCCAAGTGATAAAATAACAGGCGGCATCATAGGTGGATTTATATGAAAAATTCTCAGCGAAACCTCTTTATCGAATGAGCAATTATCGAAACGCCATTCGCTATCCTTTGGCTTTCTAAACACGGCCTCTACGCTTCTGCATCTGACAGCATATCCCGCTTTTTGGAGCGCGACAGCACAAAGTCGAGCTGATTCTCCGATGCCCGTGTAGCTTTCAAAAAAGCCTATCACTTCAATAACTTGATCAGTTTGCAGCTTAAATTTTTTTCTGGAAAGAGGGATAATCCGCTGAAGGATATGTTGGCGTAATAATCTATAGGCCAGCCGAGCCAAGAACTTTATTAACACAATGCATTCCCGAGTATATATAATTGTTGTTTAAATATTAATAACGCAAAATAATTCTTATTCCGCTTTATACTGATCCACTTTAAACTTTTCAACTTTTACTTGTGGGCTTGCCGCGCGGGAATTTTTCCGCCTTTCCGCGCTTTCCGCAATGTTCCAGAGCGTGCGCCGCTGGCGTATTCCCCTGGTACGTTCTGGGACCAAAAAACGGAGGCATGAACAATGCCTCTGCGGTTCCGGTAATTGTGGGATTGTCCGGTACGCTCGTCCTTCAGGGCTTGCCCAGACCGATACCGCTACTGCGGCAACCGCTGAGTGGTTATCCGCCCGCGAGATTGTTCTTGCAGAAAATAATAGATGACCAAGGATTTCCCCCAATCCATTGCGATCTGAGCGGCAATTGGGGGAAGGCATTTCATTACGCATGAAATGATTTTACTTTAAAGGAAGTGGTGCGGGTGGTCGGAATCGAACCGACACTCCTTGCGGAACCAGATTTTGAGTCTGGCGCGTCTACCAGTTTCACCACACCCGCATCAGGCTGGTCTTGACGGATTTACACGATAGGCCGTTAAAAATCCACGGGAAATTCGCGCCGCCCCCTTCCCCCCAAGCGGAAATGCGCTATCATTCGTACATGACCTCACTTTTCAACAATATTCTTGGAAATCCGCGCCTTGCGCTTTTCGCCTTTGCCGCCGCCTCGGCAACGGCGCTTGCCGCCGCCTTTATTTCCCAATACGCTTACGGCCTTCAACCCTGCATATTGTGCGTTTATCAGCGCATCCCCTACGCCCTCGTCATTTTCTTCGCCATCCTCGGCATCGGCCTCGGGCGCGCGTCGGTCAAACCTGCGAAATTCTTTCTGGGGCTGATTTCGATAACGTTTCTGGCCAATTCCGTCATCGCCGCCTACCACACCGGCGTCGAACGCAAATGGTGGCCCTCTTTTCTCGAAGGCTGCACCATTCCCAAAATGGAAGGCAATATTACGGATGTGCTGGCCCAGATCGAAGCCTCGCCGATCGTCCGTTGTGACGAAATCCCCTGGACGGATCCGTTCCTCGGCCTGTCCATGGCGAATTATAACGTGCTGTTCTGCCTTGTTTTAGCGATAGCGGCGGCCATAGCCTGCTACCGCGCGCGACAAAACTAAAAGCCCAGCATCATAGCAAACCCCTGAACCCCCATGATCATCATGGCGTAGAACAGGAAGAAGCCGACGGATTCTTTCAGCGTGCGCTGTTTTTTGAAATTGAACATGTCGTTGAACATGGCGGTACCTTTTGCAATCTTGTGAATTATCGCAAAGCAATACACGGCGCTCCCTCTAGAAGTCAAGGTTTTCCGCCATTCTTTCGTAAAAACAAAAACGGGCGAGAAAGCCCCGCCCGCTCGATCATACGTCTTGAACAAAGACTCTTAGGCCATGCCGCCCGGGCCTGTCGGGCCGGTGCCGCCTATATTGGCCATCTTTTTGATGAAACCCTCGCCGACATAATTCTGACCTTGAGAGGGCAAATCCGCGATCGTTTTGAGCGCTTCATAGTTGAAAACGGTTCCTAGCAATCCCATGGTAATCTCCTTTTCGAATCTATTGCCCTTATCCTCCCACAACGGAGATCTGAAATGCAAATTTGGGCCTGCAAGCGGCATAAAAACCGGGCGGAGATCGCTCCCCGCCCGGCAAATTCAGCTTTTAACTGAGTGTCCTTTATCTATTTCGTTTTGATCGTCGTCAGCAGGGCGATCGGTACGAGGCCGATCATCACGCTGGACGTATAGGCAAGGTACACACCCACGGCAATCACCAGGACAGAGAACAAGTCACTGGTCAGGCTGCGCGCCGACAGGATCAAACCACCTACCAACAGCGTCAGAACCGTGCCGATCAGCGTGTAGACTTCGCCGCCGCCAAAGAACGAGCCGGTGTTGTCAACCACGCCGGCCATTCCGAGGAAGTGGACGAGCGTCGTCGAAATACCAACCATCAGGGTCAACGAGATGAAGTAGAATACTACGGCATCCCAAGTCGTTCTGTGGTGACCAACATCAAGAATCTTCCCAAACATAGCAAACCTCCTTTTGTTCAACGTTGTTATTTTTGGGCCGTCTTTAGATTACTGAACCGCTCCCTCCTTCTTCCGAGTCGAGTTCGCTGTCCCAGTAAAGAAAGTCTCCCCAACTTTTGTGCAAGAAGTTCGGGGGGAACTTCCGTCCTTTATCCTGGAGTTCGAAGATCGTCGGCTGTACCGGCTCCCCTATGGGATACATCTTGCATTCAGGGGGCAACTTATGCCCCTTCATGATATTGCAGGGCCGGCAGGCCGTGACGATATTCGTCCAGGAAGTCCTGCCTCCGCGCGATTTGGGGATCACATGGTCGAACGTCAGATCGTTCGTCTTGTGACGCTCCCCGCAGTACTGGCAATGCCATTCATCGCGCAGGAAAACGTTAAATCTCGTAAATGCGGGCCTCCGCACCGCCGGTACATATTCTTTCAGCACCAAAACACTCGGAAGCCTGAACTCGAAGCTGGGGGATCTGACGACACGGTCATATTCGGATATCACCGTTACGCTATCCCGGAACATCGCCTTTACAGCTTCCTGCCACGGCCACAGTGAAAGTGGAAAGTAACTTAACGGTCGGTAGTCTGCGTTAAGCACCAGGGCCGGACATTGCTCCAAATTCGTCATAGCTTCCATATATTCTCCTCTACGTCATAGCCCGGGTGGCTCCCGGGGGAGGCCTTCAAGGCGGGAGGTAGATATGAAGGCCTCGCGCAACGATTTATACTTAAATTGTACCTGAAAGATGGGCTGATACCAACTGTTGCCGAAGCGCAAATGATGCACCGCAAACATCAAGCGGCAAAACGGTTAATTGCCGTAACATTACAGACATTTATGAGAATGCCTTAAATGCTGCGATTGCTTTAGTAACATCGCAGCAAAAGCGCAGAAGATACTTTAAAATCAACGATTTTTGAAATTCCGGATTTTTCGCCTATGCCAGCACGCGCCGCAAAAATTCTTCGCCGGATTCTATTCCCTCTTCGTCGATACCATGCGAAAGGCCGCGTGTCACGCCGCCGCTTACTTCGAACCCCGCCGATTCGAGTGCGGCTTTGGCGGCACGATACGCTTCGATGGGAACCACAAAATCGACATCGCCATGGATAAGGCGAACCGGAACCTTGTGAATTTCTGCGCCCGACAGCTCCTCTCCGCCCAGAAGAGCGCCGGAATAACCGAGAATGCCCGCGATTCTTTTCGCGCGGCGCGGGCCGGCATACAAGCTCATCATCGTCCCTTGCGAAAACCCGACCAGGGCAAGCTTTTCATCGGGAATGCCATATTGTTCGAGCATCTTGTTGATAAAATCGTTGA
Source organism: Micavibrio sp. (assembly GCA_035759665.1). GTDB lineage: Bacteria > Pseudomonadota > Alphaproteobacteria > Micavibrionales > Micavibrionaceae > Micavibrio_A. The sequence goes on along the minus strand of DASTUM010000050.1, from coordinate 11,060 downwards.
GGATAGGCGCCGCGGTTTCCACGCCTTCCGTCATCGTTTCCACGCTCCAATTTTGAAGGGAGAACCATTGATGCCCGACGGGCGCCATATCGCACGGGAACGGCGCGTCGGGTGAAATAAAGATCGTGTCCGGCAAAGCGGATTCCCAATACCGCGCCAGCCCGATCAAATCCATGCCGTTCGCGCCCAGCCCATGGAGCAGTATCACCATGCTGGCCGGTTTGCTGCCGGATTTCGGCGAATGGGTATAGGCCTTGAGACTCATATGACTTTTTTGTAACGGTCTGCACGAAAAACGTCAATGAATTCGAATGGTTGATGGAACCAAGCGGCTTGGCCCTTGTTGGCATGTCCGTGTTTGTGATTATGTGGAACCCATGAAAACGTCTTTGCGCGCCTTTCACTTGTTTTCCCTCCTCCCGCTTGCGGCGGGAGTATTTGTGTCCGGCCATGCCTTTGCGCAAGATCAAACCGCGATGGAAGACCCCAAAAAAGTCGAACGGGAAGCAAAGCAATCCATCGAACGCAACCCTCACGAAAATTATTTAAGCTTTTCCTACGAAAACGACCTGATCGGCGACGGGCAGGATAAATATTACACCAGCGGCGTGCGCATGACCTATTACAACGTCAACACGGACGTACCCCCCGTCATCGACGATATGGCCGAAGCCATCCCCGGTTTCGACATCAACGCCACGACAGGCACGTATTTCACGCTGGGCCAGAATCTCTATTCGCCCTCCGATATCAGAACCAGCGCGCCGCAGGACGGCGACCGCCCGTGGGCCGCGTGGCTTTACGGCTCTATCGGTCTAGCGACGATGACGGAAGATCATACGGACGATGTCGAACTGACTCTCGGCGTTGTCGGGCCGGAAGCGCTTGGGGAGCAGACCCAGAAATTTATCCATAGGCATATCACAGGCTCGCCCACCCCCAAAGGCTGGCGCAACCAGATCGATTTCGAACCCGGCGTAATTTTATCCTGGCAACGCCGCTGGCCGCAGGGGCCGGGCGGAAACTGGTCCGTCGATTTCGGGCATGATTTCCGCCTGAATGCCGAACCCAACGTGAATGTTAGCCTAGGCAACATCTATACCTATGCCGGAACCGGCATGATGCTGACCTTCGGCCCCTATCAGGACACGTTGCAGGACACGCCTCCACGCGTGAAACCGGCCATGTCCGGCACGGGCTATTTCGACGTGCCGGATCAGAAATGGAGCTGGTACGCCTTCGCCGGCGTCGATGGCCGCGCCGTCGCCCGCAATATCTTCCTAGACGGAAACTCCTTCGATAGCGACAGCCCCTCGGTCGATAAAAAACCATTGGTCGCTGACGCCTTCGCGGGCGTGGCCTTCACGCTCTACGATTACCGCCTGTCCTACACCGCCAATTACCGCACCCGGGAATTCGACAAGCAACCGGATGATACCTTCTTCGGCTCGATCACCCTGACAACGCGGTTTTAATCGCTGGAAGCGTGCCAGCGAAAGCTGGTGTCACAAAAATAATATGATACAATTGTCGCCGTAGGAGACATTCGTCATGCAATACGACATCATCCATATCGCCGGCAAACCCCACGTCCTCGTTCCGCTTCACGATTATACGCAGCTAAAGAACGGCGGCGGCACCGATCTGCCCGAAGACGTTCTGCAAAAAATCGCCATGGCCAAGGACAGCCCCATCAAGATCATCCGCAAACACCGCGGCATGACGCAGGACGACCTCGCCAATATTTGCGGCCTGTCACGTCCCTATCTCACGGAAATCGAAACGGGCCGCAAGGAAGGCTCCATCAGGTCGCTGAAATCCATTGCCAAGGCTCTCGACGTTCCTCTGGAAAGACTGGCCTGAGATTACCGTTTCATAGAGCCGAGATTGCCGCGCAATATCTCCCGCCCGATATTGCGGCCCACCGATGATATCGTGTTGCGTACCGCCGATTTAGCCGCCTTAGACGCGACGCTCCGCTTGCGGCCCTTGCCGAAAATACTGTCCGCAACCGCGCTGCCAATGGAATAAGCCACGGAAGAAAGGACGGCTTTGAGCGCCTTCGTTCCGATCCCGTCCCTCTGGCGTCCGGGTGGTTTTTGCGTCTCTTGTGGCGCTTTCCGCCCCGCGCGCACCAGCCCGCCTTCCGCCCGCTCTTTCAGGATTTCATACGCGCTTTCACGATCTTGTGCCGCGTCATATTTCGCGCCGACGCCGTCCGCCTTCATTGCCATGGATTTCGCGCCGGGCGAACACGGCCCGACCTTCGATTCCGGCGGGCGGATAAGGATGCGGCGTACCATGGACGGATTGCCCTTCTCCTCCAGCGTCGAAACCAGTGCCTCACCCACGGCCATATCGGAAATAACCTCGTCCACCCTGAACGCGGGGTTGGGACGGTAGGTCTGTGCCGCCTGCTTGATGAATTTGTTCTGCTGCGGCGTGAAGGCGCGGAGCGCATGCTGGACGCGGTTGCCGAGCTGTCCCAGCACGCTGTCGGGAATATCCTGCGGGTTTTGCGTCACGAAATAAATCCCGACGCCCTTGGAGCGGATCAGGCGCACCACTTGCTCGATCTTTTCCAGCAGGGATTTGGGCGCGTCCGTAAACAGCAAATGCGCCTCGTCAAAAAAGAATACCAGTTTCGGCTGTGGTAGATCGCCTGCTTCCGGCAACTCCTCAAACAACTCCGAAAGCATCCAGAGCAGAAAGGTCGCATAAAGTCGCGGCGCATTCATCAACCTGTCGGCGGCAAGAATATTGACGTAGCCCTTGCCGTCCATATCCGTACGCATCAGGTCGGAAAGATTGAGTGCAGGCTCTCCGAAGAATTGATCCCCGCCCTGCTCTTCCAGTCTCAGCAACTGCCGCTGGATCGTGGCGATGGACGGTTTGCTGACCTGCCCGTAATCTCTCGAAATATCAGACGCATTCTCATGCATCGCATTGAGCAGCGCGCGCAGATCCTTCAAATCCAGAAGCAGCAACCCCTGCGCGTCCGCATGGCGAAAAGCGATATTCAACACGCCTTCCTGCGTCTCGTTAAGCTCTAGCATCCGCGCAAGCAGTAGCGGCCCCACTTCCGAAACCGTCGTGCGAACGGGATGCCCTTTCTCGCCGTATAAATCCCAGAACGCAGCCGGGAATGCCTGCGCCCTGAAATCCGTGAACGCAATCTGCTCGTTACGCTTCGCGATAAAATCCTCACCCGCCGAGGGCTGGCAAAGTCCGCTGAGGTCGCCCTTCACATCCGCCATAAAGACAGGAACGCCGTTCTTCGAAAACCCTTCCGCGAGCGATTGCAGCGTGATGGTTTTCCCCGTACCCGTAGCACCGGCGATCAACCCGTGACGGTTCGCGTATTTCAAAGGGAAGAATTGTCTGTAATCGGGGTTTCCGGTTTCGGCCCCGATAAAAATGTCAGCGCTCATGGAAAGGCATTATGCCTCGGTATCGACCTGTGTGCCAGTGGTAGTGGAGGGGGCAACCGACGTTTTACTGTCCTCGAACACGCCTTCGACGACCAAAGACTTGTTCTTGCCGCGAAGGGCCAGAATGTTGATCTGGTTCGACAGTTCGGCTGTTTCGGTCCTGGCGTAAAGCTGGTTGAACAAGGCAGTGCCGTTGCTATAAAACCCTTCCAGCAGGGCGCGTGATCGCTGCGACATGCCGATGCCGCCATTTCTTTGGAAAATGGCGCGGCCATTATCCAGCAGGCTGCTGGACATATCCAGAATACTCGTTCCGCCGCCAAGGATCGTTGTCATGCCCTATTATACCCGCCAAAATGTTAACATTCCAGTTGAAAGGTTAATTTAACCAACGGAGCGGTCATGGGTGAGCGATGGAATGGCCGTCCGCGCCTTGGCGACCTCCGACAAATCGAGGTCGGCGCAAGCAAACCCCGCCGTATCCTTTTGAATTTCCACAAGAACCTTACCCCAAGGATCGACGATCATGGAATGCCCCCATGTGGCCCGTCCGCCTTCGTGAGCCCCCGCCTGCGCAGGCGCCAGAACGAATGCCCCGTTTTCGATAGCCCGGGCCCGCAGCAGGACATGCCAGTGCGCCTTGCCCGTCGGGACGGTAAAAGCCGAAGGGATGGTCATGATTTCTGCCCCCTGCTGCGCCAATGCCCGGTAAAGATAGGGGAAACGCACGTCATAACAGACGCTCAGCCCGATTTTCAGCCCGTCGGCCTCGCCCATAACGACCTTGTCGCCCGCCCTGTTGGTATCGCTCTCGCGGTACTTGTCGCCGTTGGGCAGATCGACATCGAACATATGCATCTTGTCATAACTCGCCGCGATCTCCCCGTTTTTGCCCAGCAGGTAAGAACGGTTGGCCAGCTTCTCGCCCTCGCGGATCGAGGAAACCGAGCCGACGACCAGCGTTACGCCCAGCTCTTTCGCCAGCTTTTTAAAGAACGGAATGGCCGGATGGTCGGCCTCAGGATAGGACGCAGCCAGCTTGTCTTCCACCTTCGCGCGCATGCGACAGGTGTTTTCCGGCGTAGCGATCAGCCTGGCGCCATCCTTCACGGCGGCGCGGATCAAGGCCTCCGCCTCGCGCAGATTGTCCTCGATCGAAGGCTTGGCGTTTAATTGTATTACGGCGGCGCGAATGGTCATGCGGATAGCAGCTTGTCCAGTTCGCCTTTTTCTTCCAGCTCATACAGGTTGTCGCAACCGCCGATATGCTGGCCGTTGATGAAAATCTGCGGAACGGTGCGCATGCCGTTGCTCTTTTTAAGCAATTCCATGCGGCCCTCGTCGTTGCCTGTCAGATCATGCTCCACGTAATCGACATCCTTGGCATCCAGCAGCCTCTTGGCCTTGATGCAATAAGGGCAGACGCTCGTCGTATAGATATCAACCTGGGCCATTGCTTTTCCTTTCCTTTAAAACACATTAGCAATATAGGTATTAATCGTGAAAACAAAAGACCTTATTGCCGATATCGTGATTTCCGGCGCCGGCCCCGCGGGACTGACGCTGGCCGCCCTTCTGGGCCGCGCAGGCTTCAGGGTCGTGCTGATCGACGCCGAAAAACCCGCGCCCGTCGATTACGAGGAAAAACCCTCGGGCCGCACCGCCGCCCTTCTCACCGGATCGGTCAACATCCTCAAGGCGACAGGCATCTGGTCCTCGCTGCAAGACTATGCGACCGCCCTTCAAACCATGCGCATTGTCGACGACAGCCAGCCGGGCCTCGCGCAGGTCAAGGTCGAATTCCGCGCCTCCGATATCGGCCACACCGAATTCGGCTTCAACGTCCCGAACGCCATCCTGAAATCCGCGCTTCTCTCGCGCCTCGGCTACACGCCGTCCGTCAATCATCTCGCCCCGGCAAAACTCAAAGATTACATCGTCGAAAAACAGAAAATCATCGCCACGCTCGATGACGGACGCGTCGTCATCGCCTCCGTCATCATCGGCACCGACGGGCGCGGCTCCGTCGTGCGCTCCGTCGCTGGCATAGACGCGAAAAAGCATGATTACGAACAGATGGCTATGACCTGCCTGATCGAACATACCAAACCGCACAATTTCACCTCGACCGAATTTCACCGCCCCGGCGGGCCTTTCACGCTCGTCCCCATGCCCGGCAATACGTCCAGCGTCGTGTGGGTCGAAAAAACGGAAGACGCGAAAAAATTCCTCGCGATGAAAAAACCGGAATACCGGCAGGCGATTCAGGATCGCAGCTGCGGCCTCGTCGGCACCGTAACGCTGAAATCCAACCCCGAAAGCTGGCCTTTGATGCTGCTCTCAGCGGAAAAACTGACCGCTGACCGCGCCGCCCTCGCCGCCGAGGCCGCGCATGTGCTAAGCCCCATCGGCGCGCAAGGGTTGAATTTGTCGCTGCGCGATGTGGCCTCCCTCGCCGAAACGCTCGTCGATGCCGCGCGCCTTGGCGAAGATATCGGATCGCAATCCGTCCTGATGCGTTACGAGCGCCGCCGCCGCGCCGATATAAAATCCCATATTGTCGGCATCGACGGGCTGAACCGGATCGTCGCCAACGATCTCGGTTTCCTGCGCGACCTGCGTCGCCTCGGCTTGAAGGGCCTTGAAACCATCCCCGCCCTGAAAAGCTTCATCACGCATCAGGGCCTCGCCCCCGCCATGGATGAAAGCCGCCTGCAATCCGGCGGCATGCTCTAGGAAAGCCGCCCGCTCTTTACGACGCGGGCCAGCGTCAGCACGCTCACGCTTTTCGCTCCTGCCTTCAGCAAGACCTTTACGCATTCCCCCACCGTGGCGCCCGTCGTGTAGACATCATCGATCAGGGCGATATTCTTCCCCGCCACCATCCGCCGCGGATGCATCGCAAACGCGTGCTTTACATTTGCCGCCCGCTCGTTTGCCTTCAGTCGCCCTTGCGTCGGGGTGGCCCGCGTACGCACCAGCGCATCCGCCATGAACGCCTTGCCCGTTTCCTTGGCAAGTGCGCTGCCGATCACCGCTGCCTGGTTGTAGCGCCGCCGTAAAAGCCGCCAGCGATGGAGCGGCACAGGAACGATTGTATCCGTCTGTGGCAAAATATCCGCACCTGCCTGTTTCAGCCACGGGAGCATCGCGACGACGGAATGCATCTGGTCGCCATGCTTGAAACCGAGGATGAAATCGCGGCTGGCATCGTTGTAAACCAATGCCGCACGCGCCCTGGCATAAGCCGGTCTTTTAACAAGGCAGACCGCGCACAGATTTTCAACCGAACCTGCCGGCACGGCGAACTCGAACGGAAAGCCGCAGGCATGGCATTGCGGCGCCGTGATAAACGACAAACCCGCCCATGCCGCCGGCGAGACAGTACCCTGCGAATCCACGATTTCCCCGGTAAAAGGGCATCTTGGCGGCAGGACGGCGTCGATCAGTTTCGAGAATGAGCGCATTGCTGCAAGATTATGAAATAAAATAATTTTTTGCCAGTAAGCAACTTACGTTTTTAACAATTTTCTTTGACTTTTTGCATAAACCCCCTTAAGGATTCCAACATCGGCGGAAATTTACAAAAAACAGGAAGCAAAAGCTTCCACTCGCCTGTCCCAAACACGAAGTACGGGTACCAATGGGCCAGACAAAGACTTTAAAAAACCAGATCAGGATGATCAGCGGCCCGGATTCCGGACCGGCCAGCCTGTCGCCGCCCGTTTCCGATAGACCGCCCGAAGAACTCATCGCCGAATACAAAGCCCTACTCAATTCCGTCCCCGAAGCCGTGATCCGCAAGGCATGGTTCACCATGTCGCATCTTCTGCTCGCCCCCGGCTCGAAAATCGTCGATATGGGCTCCGCCGACGGGGCGATGGTCTTTGCCATGGCGGTTATGAACCCTGATTACCATTTCATCGGCGTGGATCAGGACCGCAACCTGATCCGTCAGGCCCGCGATCTCTACCAGCTCAAAAATCTTGAGTTCGTCTGCGCGAATATCGGCGCCACGCCCGTCCCTGAAAACTCGGCCGATGCGATCATCAGCTCGTTCATCCTCCACGAAATCTACTCCTACGCCCAGTGCAGCGAAGGCGCGGTGGAAGAAATAATCGAAAACCATTTCAAATGCCTCAAGACGGACGGCATTTTGTTTATCCGCGATTTCTCGCTGCCGGAATCCTCATACGTTCTGCTCGAAATGCCCGACGAGCCGTCTTATCCGAACGACGGAATCCACGGCCTGTCCGAACCCGAACTCCTGATCCAGTATTCGGAAAAAGCCCGCCCGATCGACGACCCCAACCATCGCGGCTTCTATCTGGAAGAGCTTCCGCCGCGCTTCCCGCGTACGCGCCTGTTCCGACTGCCCTATAAATGGGCGTATGAATTCATCCTGCGCAAGGACGACCGCGAATACTGGAACGAGGAATTGCACAAGGAATACGCCTTCCTGACCGAACGCGACCTGCGCAAGCTGCTCAAGGCTTACAATGCCCGCCTCACCTACACGGCACCGCACTGGGATCAGCAGATCGTCAAGGCCCGCTTCGAAAAGAAATTCAAACTGTTCGACGAAGAAGGCCGCATGATGGGCAACCCGCCCACCAGCTTCATAACCGTCGCGCAGAAAGTCGGCGAAAAAAAATCGCTGAACCTTATGGAGCGAAAACCGACGCGTACGCCCAACCGCATGATCCGCATTACCGCCATGCGCGACGACGTTGACGGACGCATTCAGGATGTCGTTTGCCGCGATCAGGAAATCGTTGAAATCCTGCCCTACCGCCTTTGCGAAAACAACCGGCTGTCGATCTTCATCCATGACGGCCTACCGCGCGGCCTCGTGAACGCCGTGCCGCGCTCCAGCCCGAATATCGACGGCAAGCACTGGTCCGGCCACATGACCGAAGCGATCGCCGTTCCCTTTGAAGTTTTTGAATCGATCAAGCCGGGCGATACGAAATCGACCTTCAATTTCGCCCGCGATTTTCTGGGTCTGAAAATCATTCCTGGAAAAAGCGTCGAAGACGGCCCCGCTTTCTACCCCGCGCCCGATCACATCGACGAGCGCATCCAGACGAAATACCTTCAGGTGCAAAGCTCCGACGGCGCCATCCCGCCGCGCTATGTCCTCTCCGACATCACCGGCTTTTCGGCGCAGGGAAAAATCCGCGAGATAGATGCGCAGCGCATCCTGAATGCCATCGGCGTCGGGCTGATCCCCTCAAGCCGCCTAGAAATCCAGATTCTTGCCCTCTACGAAAAACTGGGCCTTCCCTATGAAGCCTGGGCCGAGTGTCCCCTCGCCCTGAAAACGGAAGAGCCGGAACAGGTTACGCGCCTTAAGGACATAATCGACAAGATGGCGCAGCACGATCACCGTTTTCGCGAAATCCGCGGCACGGCGGGGCAAATCCGCACCGCCCACTCTGTCTTCGTCGATGAGGGGCAGATGAAAGGCGGCATCGCCGGCCTCGCATCCCGTGAGATGGAATTTATTTTACAAGAAGACAAATCGCAAAACACCGCCGTCATCCTGCCTCTGACCCAGCGCATCAACGGCGAAGTCATGGCCGGCATCGTCGAAGAATACCTGCCCGTGCCGCAACGCTACAAAGGCAACGGTTACATCGTCACCTGCCCCAGCCTCTCGCTGCCCAAGGACATCACCAATTTCGAGCTCGCGCGCAAATTCATCGCCGAACGCTTCGAAGTACCCGTCGAATGCGTCTCTCGCATGGGCGAAAGCTACTTCTCCCATATCGGCGTCACGCCGCAACGCATCTATCCCTTCGCCGTTTCGACGGCGGGCGCCTCGGGCTGGCTCGCCAATGGCCAGAGTCACGGCGCCACCAGCTTCGCGCCGATCAGGCATCTCTGGAAGATGTTGTATCACGACAACTATGGCAGCTTCCTCAAAGTCGCCGCCTACGCGATGATGGCCACTGTAGGCCGCGGGATCGAGGCGAGCCCGTCCACGACGTTCGCGCAAAAGCTTGCGGACGCGAAATCCATTCCCATCGGCTTGAAGTCTTCTTTGCCGCCCGCCCCGGCGATACCGGATCAACTGACGCGGGACTGCTAAGCCATGGTCGCCGTGTTCGACCGCACGCAGATCAGGCGGCAGAGGCTTCGAAACGTCGGAAACACCGGCCACCATTTTCTCTTCGACTGGACGATGAAGCAAATCTCCGACCGGCTTTCCGTCGTCCGCCGCAAATTCCCCCTGTGCGTCCAGATCGGCGCGCGCGGCCCCTCCCTTCCCGTCGGCAATTTCGGCATCGAAACGCAGATCGTCACGGACACCGTTTCAGGCGGCACGCTGATCGCCGACGAAGATTTCTTCCCCTTCGCGGACAATTCTCTCGATCTCGTCGTCAGTGCATTGAATCTGCATACCGTAAACGACCTCCCCGGCGCGCTTTTGCAAATCAACCGCGCCCTGAAGCCGGACGGTCTGTTCATCGGCGCGCTGATAGGCGGCGAAACGCTTCATGAACTCCGCGCGTGCCTAAGCGAAGCGGAACTGGAACTGACCGGCGGCATTTCCCCACGCGTCGCCCCTTTTGCCGACAAGCCGCAGATGGGCAGTCTTTTACAGCGCGCCGGATTCGCCCTGCCCGTTGTCGATTCAGACATCGTAACCGTAACCTACGATTCCATCTTCCCGCTGATGTATGACCTGCGCCGGATGGGCGAAGGCAATGCCGTTACTGAACGCGGCAAATCCTTCACTCCCCGCTCGCTCTTCCTGCGCGCCGGTGAACTCTACGCCGCCAAATTCGCCGATCCCGATGGCCGCATCCGCGCCAGTTTCGAAATCATCTTTCTGATCGGCTGGGCTCCCCACAGTTCACAGCAAAAACCCCTCCGCCCCGGCAGCGCCCAAACGAGGCTTGCGCAATTCCTTGGAACAGAGGAAATTGGGACAGGAGAAAAGCCGCATTGATTCATATCGTTCCCATCCTGCGCGACAATTACTGCTACCTTCTCGAAGGAGAAGACAAGGCTTGCATTATCGTCGATCCGGGACAAGTGACACCTGTAATATCCTATATCGCCCAGCACGGCCTGAAACCTGTGATGATTCTCAACACACACCACCACGCCGACCATACCGCCGGAAACGCGGCGCTAAAGGAAAAATACGCCATCCCCGTCGCCGCCCCGAAGGCTGAGCAGATGAAAATCCCGCATATGGACAAAACTCTTGCCGAAGGCGACGCAATTGAACATTCCGGCATAACACTCAACGTCATCGGAACACCCGGTCACACCAAAGGCCATATCGTTTTTTACTGGAAAGACAGGAATGCCCTATTCTGCGGCGACACGCTTTTTTCGATGGGCTGCGGCCGCCTGCTCGAAGGCACGGCGGAAGACCTGTTCGAAAGCCTGCAAAAAATAAAATCGCTGCCGCCGGAAACGGAGATTTATTGCGGCCATGAATACACCAAAGCCAACGGTGATTTCGCACTGAGCCTGGAACCGGGCAACACGGACGTTCAAACCCGCATGAATGACGTCTTCAAGCTGCGCACGAACAACCGCCCCACTGTCCCCGTCACTCTGGCAACGGAACTGAAAACCAACCCGTTCCTGCGGGCGCCCAACGTTCCC
>DASTUM010000049.1:0-21076 GCA_035759665.1 Micavibrio sp. | reverse complement strand
AAAAATAATGGAGGATTTTTCGCCCGAGCAGCTTGAGGCAGCGCGGAAAATTTTCGCCGGCCCTTGCGATTTCATGTGGGGAACCGCGGATTTAAAGCAATTGCCGCCGCCGGATTTCGCCGAAATCGCCTTCGCGGGCCGCTCGAATGTCGGAAAATCCTCGCTGGTCAACGCGCTGACGGGCCGCACGACGCTCGCCAAAACCTCCAACACGCCGGGCCGCACGCAGCAGCTCAACTTCTTCAATCTCGGCGGCCAGCTTTACATGGTCGACATGCCGGGCTACGGCTACGCGAAAGTCTCGAAGGATGTGCGCGAAAACTGGGACACGCTGATCTTCGGTTACCTGCGCGGACGTCCGAACCTGCGCGCCGTCCTTATCATGATCGATTCCCGCCACGGCCTGAAGGACAGCGACAAACATCTGATGGGTCTTCTCGACAAGGCGGCGGTGAATTACCGCATCGTCCTGACCAAGGCCGACAAATCCTCCGCCAAAGACATCGAAAAGGTGAAGGCGTCCATGACGGACGCGCTGAAAAAACACCCGGCGGCCTATCCCTCGGTCGCCCTGACCAGCGCCCACGGCAATACGGGCCTCGAAGAATTGCGCGCGGCGCTTATTGCGCTTCGATGATATTGTAATAAATGTAATCGGTTTCCGCGTTGTTCGCCACGCACAAGGACGGATACCCCTCGCATTCGGCGCAGGCGGCTGTGTCCAGGGTGCCGCCCCAGCCGCCGTCCAGCGTCGGCAGGAACAGGCCGTCCATGACGGTCAGGGCGGGGACGTTGGCCGAACCGGTAATCTTCCTGTTTATGTTTTCGCAAACGCTCATGTGGATGCGATAGGCCACGAAAATTAGGTCGGCGGCGGTGCTCGGCGTCCATTCGACATTCGTTTCACCGGTGAAATACCATCCCGAGGCGGGCGGGCCTGCTGCTATGACGAAGATATCGGAGGTCGGCTCCTTATAAGCCAGGCCGCCGCCGGCAGGATGGTAAATCTTATGAATGTTGCTCCCCGCATCGAATCCGACCTGATTGGGGCGCAGCAAAACGAGGTCCGACAATTGCGAACCGCTCATCAGCATCTGATCGACCGCGCTCTTGGCCGATCCCGCATAGGCGACCATGCGAGTGGTGGCCAGTTCCGCCTGATCCGCCGCCAGGTCGTCGCCGCCGGTGCTCGCGCCGCGTGACAAAACCATGGTGAGCCCCGCGAGCAGGGCGAGGGCCAGAAGGATATAGATCAGGGCGTTGCCGCGTACGCCGATCGGCCTATGTTTGTCAGAATTCAAGGTGGATTCTCCCCCAACTATGTTCTAATCTCACTTTATCATGAATAACGTGCCGGACATTCAAAATATCGCCATCGACCCGCTTTCCGCCGCCATCGGCTTTGCGGCGGGCGCCGCCGTGTTCGGCCTGTTCTGGGCTCTTTCGGCGCAAAAACGCGCGGGCCTTCAGGCGCGGCTCGATTCCGAGCGCGAGGCCATGGGCGATCATTTCCACCGCCTCGCGCAGGCCGCCCTGCAATCCAACAACGAACATTTCCTCACGCTGGCGGGCGAGCGCCTGAAAGCCGCGCAGGAAAAAGGCGCGAACGATCTGGACAAGCGCACGGTCGAAATCGAAAAACTCGTCAAGCCCATCGAAAAGGAACTCGTGCGCATCAACACGCTGGCCGAACAGATGCAGGGCACCGACAAGGCGATCCGCGAGGACCTTCTGTCCTTGAAACACGAAACCTCGAAACTGACGGGCGTACTGCGCAATCCGTCGGCTCAGGGAAAGTGGGGCGAATTCGTTCTCGAAACCATTCTGGAGAAGGCGAATCTGATCCGCGGCGTGCATTACAGCGTGCAGCAGCAGATCGAAGGCGGCCGCCGCCCCGACGTCATCATCAACCTGCATGACGGCTTCCGCATCGCCATCGATTCCAAGGCCCCGATCAACGAATATGTCGCGCGCCTCGACGACGATATTTCCGAAGACGACGCCAGGGCCATTCAGTCTTCAATGGCTAAGGCCGTACGCGCCCATGTCAAGGCGCTGGGCGCAAAGACCTATCAGGACAATATCGACGGCTCCGATTTCGTGATCCTTTTCCTGCCCAGCGAGGTCGTGTTCAGCGCCACGCTGCGCTCCGACCCCGACATCGTCGATTATGCCGCCGAAAACCATGTGGTCATCGCCTCGCCGACGCTTATCATCTCGCTCCTGCGCGTGGTCGGCCTGTCATGGCGGCAGGTGGAAATGGCAAAAAACGCCGCCGATATCGCGGCGCTGGGGGCCCAGCTCCAGACACGTTTTTCCGCCTTCCTCGGCCATTTCGCCAAAATCGGCAAGAATTTGAACACGGCGCTCTCGGCCTACAACGACGCGGTCGGTTCTGCGGAACGCTCCGTCCTTCCCGCCGCGCGCAAATTCAGCAAGATGCACGCCGTCAACCAGGCCGCGCCGTTCCCCGAACTTGCACCCCTCGAAAACGCACCGCGCCAGCTTCTCGCGGCCAATGAAATCGAAGACATACTGGACGAAGACGACGCCGGAAAAACATCGCATGGATAAATACAAGATTATCATCATTCCCGATCCCGCCTTAAAGGCGGTCGCGAACGCAGTGTCCAGCGTCGACGATTCCGTGCGCGCGCAACTCGACCGGATGGCGAAAACCATGTACGAAGCGCCCGGCATCGGCCTTGCCGCCAATCAGGTCGGCATCCTTAACCGCGTCCTCGTCATGGACGTCGCGCACCGCGACGACCCCGAAACCCGCAAGCCCATCTTCATGGTGAACCCGGAGATCGTCTGGGAATCCGAAGAGCCCAGCGTCTGGGAGGAAGGCTGCCTGTCCATCCCCGGCCAGTACGGCGAAGTCACGCGCCCGCTGGAGGTTCGCGTCAAATATCTCGACTATCACGGCAAGCCGCAGGAAGGCACGTATGAAGGCCTCGCCTCACATTGCGTGCAGCATGAAATAGACCATCTCAACGGCGTGCTGTTCATCGATCACCTGTCCTCGCTCAAGCGCAACATGATCATCAAGAAGCTGAAAAAGCAGCAACGCGACGCAGATCCCCTCTAATGGCCAGACAGCTCCGCATAGTCTTCATGGGCACGCCGGACTTTTCGGTTCCGGCTCTCAAAACGCTGATGGCCTCGCCCCATAAAATCGTGTGCGTCTATTCGCAGCCGCCCCGCCCCAAAGGCCGCGGCCAGCATGTCCAGGAATCGCCCGTGCACGAAGCCGCCAGCGCCGCGGGCATCGAAGTGCGTACGCCCGCCAATTTCAAAAAGGACGAAGACATCGCGGCTTTCATGGCGCTCGAAGCCGATGTCGCCGTCGTCGTCGCCTACGGCCTGATTCTGCCCAAATCGATTCTGGACGCGCCTAGACATGGCTGCCTCAACATTCACGCTTCCCTGCTGCCGCGCTGGCGCGGGGCCGCGCCCATTCAGCGCGCGATCCTGGAAGGCGATACCGAAACCGGAATCACCATCATGCAGATGGAAGCCGGTCTCGATACCGGTCCGATCATCGAAAAGAAAGCCGTGCCGATCCGCCCCTCCACCACGGCGCAAAGCCTCCACGACATGCTCTCCGCCGTCGGCGCTTCGATGATCGTCGATGTCGTGAACGAGCTTGCGGATGCTGGCCGACTCGAATCGACGCCGCAGCCCGAAGACGGCTCCACCTACGCCAAAATGCTCCGCAAGGAAGAAGGGAAGATCGACTGGTCGAAACCCGCTTCCTATATCGACCGCCAGATCCGCGCCTTCAACCCGTGGCCCGGCACATGGTGCGAGGGGGAGAAGGGCCGCCGCCTCAAAATCCTCGAGGCTATCCTGATGCCCTTCAAATCCGCCGCCGCACCCGGCACCATCATCGACGACGCCGCGGTGGTCGCCTGCGGCGACGGCGGCACGCTCAGGATCGAGGCCGTCCAGCCTGAAAGCAAATCCGTCATGAGCGCAGCCTCGGCGATCCACGGCGGGTATTTGCAAAAAAACCAGCGTCTTCTGTAGGCGTTTCGGGTATGTCTTGCCTTTGGCCGCTATCGCGAGTAAACAGCTAAAATTATGGCAAACAAAAGATGGAAATTAACCATTGAATATGACGGTGCGCCCTATTCGGGCTGGCAGCATCAGGATCACGCGCCTTCGGTGCAGGAAGAAATCGAAAAAGCCGTCTTCAAATTTTCAGGGCAAAAAACCCGCCTCCATGTCGCGGGCCGCACCGACGCCGGTGTGCATGCCATGGGGCAGGTTGCTCATTTCGATCTCGATTTTCGCGAAATGACGCCCTTCGATCTGGCGAAAGCCATCAATGCGCATTTGAAACCGCAGCCGATCGCGGTGCTGTCCGCCGAAGTCGTCGATGAAAATTTCCACGCGCGCTTTTCGGCGAAGAACAAGCTGTATCGCTATCGCCTCATCAACCGCTCCGCGCCGCTGACCATCGATCAGGGCAGGGCGTGGTGGTTCAAAAAGCCGCTGGACGAAACCGCCATGCACGGCGCGGCGCAGCTTTTGCTGGGCCATCACGATTTCACAACCTTCCGCGATTCCGAATGCCAGGCGAAATCGCCCATGAAATCGCTGGATCGTTTCGATATCGTTCGCTCGGGCGAAGAAATCCGCTTCGAGGTGGAAGGTCGCTCCTTCCTCCATCACCAGGTGCGCAATATGGTGGGCACACTCATCCTGATCGGCGAAGGAAAATGGACGAAAGCGGATTTAAAAGCCGCGCTCGCGGCGAAAGACCGCACCAAAGGCGGGGTGACCGCGCCCGCGGGCGGGCTCTATCTGGTGCGCGTCGATTACACCTAAAAAAACCCCCTGTGGCGAGGGGAAATCACCACAGGGGAGAGAGTCAGGGGTCAGAGAGAGTCATGAGAGACATGAAGTGTCATGTCATCGTGACATCATTATACTCGCCCGGGATTGGTACGGGCGTTTGACGGTATCGTGGTCATTTCAAGATTATTTGTGGCGAAAATGCGTTACAAGAAATATCGTTTCAATATTTCCTGGTAAATAGCGGTACATTGTTCAAGATCGGCCAGCTTGCAATATTCGTCCACCTGGTGAATCGATTTGTTCACCATGCCGGCTTCGACGACAGGACAATAACGTGCGATAAACCGGGCGTCCGACGTGCCGCCTGACGTGGTCATAGCGGGGCGAATCCCCGCAATGGCGGCCACCGAATCGGCGACGAGTCCCGTCCATTCCCCCGGCTGGGTGAGGAAGGAATGGGCGCCGCGGCTGAAGCGCAGCTCATAGGCCGGCGAAATCCCGTCCAGAATGAAGCGGATTTTCGTCTCCAGCGCCTCGACCGTCCAGCGATCCGAAAAGCGGAGGTTAAACACGGCCTTCGCTTCGGCAGGAATTACGTTGCTCGCGGAATTTCCCGTATCGATCGTGGTGATTTCGAGATTGGTCGGCGGAAAGAAAGCCGATCCCTTGTCAAAAATCGCCGCTTTCAACGTATCGAGATATCTCACGAGGCGCGTGAGCGGATTGTCCGCGCGCTCGGGATAGGCGACATGGCCCTGCTTGCCCTTGACGGTAAGATAGCCGGTGAGCGACCCGCGCCGCCCGATCTTGATTTCCTGCCCCATGTAATCGGGGTTCGACGGCTCGCCGACAAGGCAGACGTCGGGAACATGGCCGTTTTCCTCCATCCATTCGAGAACGCGCGCCGTGCCGTTGATGGAATCCTTTTCCTCGTCGCCCGTGATCAAAAGGCTGATCGAACCTTTGCGGTATCCGCTCCCTATGTAATCGCGCACGGCGGCGGCGAAGGCGGCGACCTGCCCCTTCATGTCCGACGCGCCCCGTCCGATCAAGAGTCCGTCCTGCACCGCGCCCTCGAATGGCGGTACGCTCCACGCGTCCTCGTCTCCCGGCGGCACGACATCGGTATGGCCCGCAAAGCAAAGATGCGGCCCGTTTTTGCCGTAACGGGCGAAGAAATTCTGCACGCGGTATGAATCTCGCCCCTCGAACGGCAGGTCGTAAATTTCGAAACCCAGCGCTTTCAGGAATTTTTTCAGGTAATCCTGCGCCCCTGCGTCGGCGGGCGTTATGGAGGGAAATCGGATGAGATGGCGGGCGATGTCGAGGGCGGTCTCTGTCATGCCAATAGTTCAAGCATGGAAACTATTCTATGGCAATGGGGTCGGTTGCGGCTGTTGTTGCAGTGACAGGGGCTGCGCCGGCGCTACGCTTTCCTCGAATATATAAGGAAAGTGGTCCCTGTGGCGTTCCAGCGAGGGTTTTATGACTTTCTCCATAAAGCTCTGCAAGCGGGCGTATTTTTCCGGATCGGCGACCGGATCGGCGGATTTCGCCATCCGTTTGAGAAACATGTGCAGGGGATGGATGATTTCCGGAACGTTCAGCGTCAGGGCCCTGGTAAGGAACCGTGAGCTTACGGGGTAATCATAGGCCTTGCGTCGAAAAGCGTCTTCCGAATTCAGGTAGAACTCGTCCACATTCTCGAGATAGCGGAAGTTCTTGTACAAAAGCTCGCCCATGTTGCTGTCGAAAATCTGGATGACCCTGGAGAAGGGCTTCCATTTCGCGATCGCGATTTCGGTGAATCCGAAACGCGCGCCATACATGTTTTCGCGCTCGTTACATCGCTTCGCGCGGCGTTCGGGCGTGAATTTTTCGGCGCCGAGCATCGTCGCGAAGTTATGAAGCACGTCGAGCTGCTTCTTTTTAAAGACGATAGGGTTCGCATGCGGATCGTCGACCATGCGGTGCGTGTATTCGATGACGTCTTCTTTCAACGCCTTTCCGTTCTTCATGGCGATTCCGCCGTTGGCGTCGTTCTGGGGCCTTTGCGTCATCAGGCGGACATTGATAAGGACCTGCTCCACCATCTTCGGCCCGTTTTCAATGTAGGCGCTACAGTCCTGCGCGATCATTTCGTCCAGCATCTGATATTGCTGCGCGGCAAGCGTTTCCATGGTGATGAAATCCTCGACGCTGTCATGGCGCAGATGCGATACGATATCCGCCTCCAGACCGCCATAGGGAATGTACTCGACGATATCGACGCCTTGCGCGGACGCTCCCTTAAGGACGGTGGAAAGATCCCAGATGATCGGCAAAACCTCGTGATACCAGCTGACCGTTCTGTCGCTGCGATGGAAATGCTTCCCGCTCTTTTCGAACAGAAGCGCGTCGAAATTTTTCTCCGCGAGATGAAAATCGCAGTCACGGAGAAATTTTTTGAAAGCCTGGCGGAACTGCGGCTCGACCTCGTTCAGGTCTTCGATGCCGCATGTCATGGCTTCGAATTCCTTCATAAGGCGTTCATATGCCAGGCGCAGCTCGCCCCGCTTCTTCGGGGGCGTGCTTTTTGCGGCCTTCGTAAATGCGTTCTTTGGCGTCATAGTTTTTTTATAATCTATGGGAAAAACGCCGTTTTATAGCATGATCGCTTAAACGCACAACTAAAATATGTAAAAGTCTCTAAAACAACCAAAAAATGGTTAAGAACGAAGCAATTCGTTGATCCCCGTCTTGCTGCGGGTCTTGGCGTCCACCCGCTTGACGATGACCGCGCAGGCCAGGCTAGGGGCCGGGCTGCCGTCCGGCAGGGTTCTGCCCGAGGGCAGGGTGCCCGGGATCACGACCGAATAGGCCGGAACGCGGCCCATGAAGATTTCGCCGGTTTCGCGGTCGATGATCTTGGTGGAAGCGCCGAGGAACACGCCCATCGAAACGACCGAACCTTCCTCGACAATCACGCCTTCTGCGACTTCCGACCTTGCGCCGATGAAGCAATTGTCCTCGATGATGACGGGGCCGGCCTGCAACGGTTCCAGAACGCCGCCGATCCCGACGCCGCCGGAGATGTGGCAATTCTTCCCGACCTGCGCGCAGCTCCCGATCGTTACCCACGTATCGACCATCGTGCCTTCGCCGACATGGGCGCCGACATTGACGAAGGACGGCATCAGCACGGCGTTCGGCGCGATATAGGCCGACCGGCGGACGATGCTGCCCGGCACGGCGCGGAAACCCGCCTCTTTGAAACTCTCTGGACTCCAGCCGTCGAATTTGCTCGAAACCATGTCCCACCATGCGGAGCCGCCTGGCCCGCCGGAGACCGCCTCGCACGGATTGAGGCGGAAAGACAGCAGCACGGCTTTTTTGAGCCATTGATGAACCTGCCAGCCATTCGCCTCTTTCGTCGCGATCCGTAGCGCGCCGCTGCCCAGCAGGTCGAGCGTCTCGGTCACGGCCTTGCGCAATTCGCCTTTCGTCGCCGGCGACACGCTGTCCTTTTCCGCCCATCCTTTTTCGATGACGGCTTCGAGAGTGCTATCGGTCTTGCGGGCTGCGTCGGCCATTTTTGTCCTTAAAGGGGGTAAGAATAAACAGCAATTCAGCATAGATAGCTGTGCAACTCAAGCGTTTTGATCTTGCGCGGAAATCGAAAAGCTTTTGAAATAAAGACATTATGAACCGCATGAACCGCGCCTTGTTCTTATCCGTGCTGATCTTTCTTTCCGCCTGCTCTCCGGCGGCGAAGATGCCCTCCGTCTCGAATGAAGAGGCGCTGCAAGAAATCCGCCTGCAAAAACAGATCGCCGTGCGCGAACAGATGGCCCAGCTCTCGCGGCTCTACGATGTCGGCTACTCCGTCATGGCGGCGAACGCGCTCTTGTGCGGTAAGAAAGTCTGGCCGCATCACGGCATGATGCTGGAGAGCCTTTCGAATATCGGCGATAATTTCAAGGACGCCATGCGCATCTACTACGGCGTCGAAAATCAACTGACCGCCGCCCACATCGTCAAAGGATCGCCCGCCGACGGCAAGATATACCCGGGCGATCAAATCATGCGCGTGAACGGCGTTTCCATTCCCTCCGGATCGAGAGGCGAAAAAGTTTTTCTCAAAACAATCTGGAAGACGGGGCGCGATCTCACGCTCCCCGTCACGCTCGGCATCAGGCGCGGACGCACGGACAAGATACGCGACGTCGTTATCCATCCTGTTGCCGGCTGCGCCTCGTATCTGGCGCTCGAAGAAAACGATGCCGTCAACGCCCATGCCGACGGAACCGCCATCGTTTTCACCACCGGCATGATGCGCTTCGCGGATAACGACAATATGCTGGCGATGGTCTTCGCGCACGAGCTGACCCACAATGCCCGCGAACATATCGAAGCCGAACTCCTCAACCGTTTCCTCGGCTCCATGATCGCGGTGATCATCGAGAGCGGCACGGGCATCGATTTCTCGAATCTTCTAAAAGATGTCGGCGTGAAAGCCTTCTCGCAGAGCTTCGAAAGCGAAGCGGATTATGTCGGTCTTTACATGTACGCCCGCGCAGGCTTCCCGGTAGAGGCGGGCATTGACTTGCATCGCCGCGTCGCCGCCATCCATCCGGGCGCGATTCATATCGATCCCGATTCCGCGCATCCGTCCACGGCCCGGCGTTTTATCGCGCTGAAGAAAACCGCCTCCGAAATCGCGGCCAAGCGGGCGGCAAGCCGTCCCCTGCTGCCGGAAGAAAAAACAGGCGCGGATATGTTCAAAGACCTCGATAAAAGCGATTAACCCGGTTTTTGTATAAGAATTAGCAGGAATTACCCCGCCGGAACCAAAGCGGCGCGCGGATTGTTTGTATTTGCGAAGATAGACGTTGAAAGGAAATTTTGATGTCCTATGTCCGCAAATTGCTTAGTCCCGACGAGAGGCTGATCGGCATTGCCCGGCTTCACTGGATTTATGTGCTCAAAGGGATCTTCTGGTTTGTCGTCATGGCAGGCGTCGGCTGGCTTTTCAACATTGCAGTGACGCGGGCAATGATGAGTGTCGGCGAAGCCGTGGACAATTATGATCTCCCCTTCATGCTCAGCAGCGTTGGCACCAGCGTCATGCTCTTTTTGATGGTGGGGGGATTTTTCGTCTTTTTCCTGTGCGTCCTCGATGTTCTCACATCCGAAATCGGACTCTCCGAAGCGCGGGTAATGCACAAGCGCGGCTGGATTTTCGTCAAGGTGCATCAGATCGACATCGAGGAAATCCGCGGTGAAAATCTAAATCTCGGCTATTTGGGCAAGTTTCTCGGCTATGGCTATGTCCGGATGGACTGCCGTTTCATCGGCGACGTCATGCTGCCGGCGATTGAAAAACCCGAACGCTTCATGCGCGCCCTGCACGACGCGCGTATCAACGCGCAGGACACGCTGCAGATGGTCGTGGGCAAGAGCAATGTCAGGGTGCCGGTCGAAGTGGTCGCGTCGCCAGTCCAGCAGGACCCGCAACCCAAAACTCCGAAACCGGAAATCCAGCCCGGCCAGCCTGGTACGGAGCCGGAAGTGCAGCCCGATCCGGCGCCCGCCCCCGAAATCAGGCCGGAACCCACGCCGCACGCGCCGCCGCCGCCCTCGCAGCCTCCGGCGCAGCCCAACATTCCGCCGCCCCAGCCGACGCAACCCATTCCGAATCCCGGCCCCGATCCGCAACCGCCGCTGCAGCCGCCCGGCTCTCCGGTGGGCGTAACCGCCCGCATGGATCCGTCCGCCGTGGCCCAGGTCGTCGCGCAGGTGACGCCGCAAATCGCGCAGAAGATTGTCGAGCAGTTGAGAGAGCAGGGTATGCTTCGCAATAAAGGCTCGCCTGGAAACGACAACAACGTTGACAATAAACTGGTCGCGGTCTTTGATGGTGCGCGCTTCAAGGACGCCAAGCCGAATGAACTGCACAATAAAATGGAACATGTTATCCATTGAGGAATGGGAGAAGAGATTCGCCGTTCTTCCGCGCTCTAACATCCTTCAATCCTACACCTATGCACGGGCCGCCTGTCCGCTCGCGAAGCAAAAAGCGCGATGGGGATTGATCTCTATCGATGGCCGCGAAGCCGGATTGGTGCAGCTTTTCGAGGCCGGAATATTCTGGAACGCCTTTCATGCCGTCATCCTCGATCGCGGGCCGTTATGGTTCGAAGGCTTCGGAAGTCCGATGCATGTAAAACTCTTCTTTGACGCGTTGAACAGGGAATTTCCGGGCCGTTTCGGGCGCCGCCGCCGCTTCCTTCCCGAAACCGAAGACGGACCCGCCGCGCAGAAAATGATCGCGGGAACCGGCCTCGTTCCCGCCAACGATACGGGCTACCAGACGGTCTGGCTTGATTTGATGGCGGAGGCGGACTCTCTCCGCGCCGGACTGAAATCCAACTGGCGCAACAAACTTTCCAAGGCGGAAAAATCCGGCTTTGCGGTCGAATGGGATACGGGCGTCACCCATCTTCCCGAAATTCTCACCATCTACGCCGCCGACAAAGAGGCGCGGCATTATGGCGGCCCGTCCCCCGATCTTGTGAAATCCTACGCGCCGCTTCTGGCGCAAAAGGGCGATCTCTTGATCGGGCGGGCCACGGAGAACGGCGGCCTGATCGCCTTTACCGTATTCGCTGTCCACGGGCGCTCCGCGACCTACCTCATTGGCTGGAGTTCTCCGGCGGGGCGCGAGCACGCGGCCCATCACCGGCTTCTCTGGGACGGGGCGCTTGTGTTACAACAAAGGGGAATCAAGGAGCTCGATCTTGGAGGCATCAATGACGAAAGCGCCGAAGGCATCAAAATTTTCAAGGAAGGCATGGGGGGCAGGACGGTACGCTATCTCGGCCGTCATACTTAGCGCGCTTTTCGCCGCGGCTCCCGCGTACGCCGAAACAAGACAGGTCATGAAATACGACGTCTACGCCGGAGGCTTCCATGTGGTGGAATCAGACCTCACCGTCGATCTCGCCAAAAAAGACAAATACCTGCTGCGCCTCGGCGCGCACACGCGCGGCTTCCTTGCCAAACTCGCGCCGTGGCAGGGCGTGTTTGAAACCAAGGGCTGGTACGACGCCAAAAAAGACTTCCCGCAGCCTTCGCTTCATTTTTCCGACACGGTGTGGAAGGACGAGCGCGAGCTGACAGAATTCGAATACAACAAGGACGGATCGTTCAAGGAATACCGCGTCACCAACGACGAAAAGAAAAAAGACAAACCGTACGAACCCGAACTCTCGAACGACACCACCGACGTTTTGTCCTCGACGCTCAAGGTTATGAACCACATCGCAAAGACGGGGAAATGCGAAGGCTCGGATGAAATCTTTGATGGCGAGCGCCGCTACAGGCTGATCTTCGCGAACTCGAAAGAGGTGATGCTGCAGAAAACCGAATACAACGTCTATGCCGGCCCCGCCACCGAATGCACGGTCGAGGTCAAGCCCATGGCCGGCAAATGGCACAAGAAGCCCCGCGGCTGGCTCTCCATTCAGGAACAGGGCCGCGAAAAAGGCACCATGCCCACCGTCTGGTTCGCCCGGATGGCAAAGGGCGAGCCCGCCGTCCCCGTCAAAATCCGCGTCAAGACCCAGTATGGCGCGCTCTTCATGCACCTGACCGGCTACGAGGGCGCAGGCCAAAGCCTTAAAACCGCCCGGAAATAGCCCTCTTCCTCTGTTCATCTGCCCTTTTCTCTCGTCATTCTGAGCGAAGCGAAGGATCCCGGGCAGCGGATTTTTCGTCTATGTTCCTCAGAGTGACAGTGTTACACCCTGAAATACCTTGTGATTTGAGCTGCAAAGCGCTTTTTAGGAATGTAAGACCATGAAACGCAAAGACCCCCTCGCCATTGTGATTCTTGCTGCCGGAAAAGGCACGCGCATGAAATCGCAAAAGCCCAAAGTGATGCACGAAATCGCGGGCCGCCCGATGATTGGCTGGCTGATCGAGGTCGCGGAATCGCTGCTGCCCGAAAAGATCGTGGTGGTGACGGCTGAGGGGATGGACGATGTAAAGGCCGCCGTCGCCCCGCACGCCACCGTCATTCAATCGGCACAGCGCGGCACCGGCGACGCCGTGAAACCCGCGCTCCCTCTCTTGAAAGATTTCAATGGCAAGGTTCTGATCCTGCTCGGCGACGAACCCTTCCTCGACCGCGAAGTTCTGGAAGAAATGATCGGGTGGAACGGCCTGTCCGTCATGGCTATCCGCCCGCTCTCGCCCAAGGGCCTTGGCCGCATGATCGTCCATGAAGATGGCACGCTCGACACCATCGTCGAGGAAAAGGACGCCACCGAAGAGCAAAAGGAAATCCGCCTGTGCAACGCCGGGAATTTCTGCATCCCCTCCAGTCATCTCGGCAAATGGCTGGGCCAGCTCAAAAGCGACAACAAGCAAAACGAATTTTATCTGACCGACATTCCCAAGATCGCCGAAAAAGACGGCTTCCTCACCTATGTCGTCGAATCCGACGTGCAATGGGTCTGGGGCACGAACACGCGCGCCGAACTCGCCGAACATGAACGCATGGCCCAGGTCATGCTGCGCGAAAAAGCCATGGCGAACGGCGCGACGCTTGTCGATCCGAACACGGTCTATCTCAGCTTCGATACAGAGCTGGGCCAGGATGTCGTGATCGAACCCAACGTCGTCTTCGGCCCGAAGGTGAAAATCGGCAATAATGTCGTCATCCATGCCTTCTCCCATCTCGAAGGCGTGCGCGTAGACGAAGGCGCCTCCATCGGCCCCTATGCCCGCCTGCGCCCCGGCACACACCTGAAAGCGGGCGTGAAAATCGGCAACTTCGTCGAAATCAAAAACGCTGTTATGGGCGAGGGCGCAAAGGCCAATCACCTCTCTTATGTCGGCGACGCCGTTGTCGGCGCGAAATCCAACATCGGCGCGGGCACCATCACCTGCAACTATGACGGCTTCGACAAACACAAAACCGAAATCGGCGACGGCGTTTTTGTCGGCTCCAACTCCACGCTCGTCGCGCCCGTGAAACTCGAAGGCGGCTCCTACATCGCTGCCGGCTCCGTCGTCACTCACGACGTCCCCAAAGACTCCCTCGTCATCGCCCGCGCCCGATCCATCTTGAAAGAAGGCTGGGCGACGCTCTATAGAAACAGAAAGAAGAAGTAATTATGTGTGGAATTATCGGTATCGTCGGTGACAAGGATGCGGCCCCCCGTCTGGTGGAAGGGCTGCGCCGTCTTGAATATCGCGGCTATGACAGCGCGGGGATCGCCTGCCTCGTGAACGGCAACATCGAACGCCGCCGCGCCGAAGGAAAGCTGGGCAATCTCGACGCCAGGCTGCAAAAAGAACCGCTCTCCGGCATGATCGGCATCGGCCACACGCGCTGGGCGACGCATGGCGGCCCAACGGAAAACAACGCGCACCCGCACGCGACGGATAAGGTCGCCGTCGTCCATAACGGCATCATCGAAAACTACGCCGCGCTCAAGGAAGAACTCTCCGCGCATCAATGCCGTTTCGTCTCCGACACCGATACCGAAGTCATCGCGCATCTCGTCACCCACAATATGAAGCAGGGCATGTCGCCGCAGGAAGCCGCCGACGCCGCGCTCAATCGTCTCGAAGGCGCCTACGCCGTCGCGATCCTGTTCGCGGGCGAAGACAATCTTATCATCGGCGCGCGCCAGGGAACGCCGCTCGCCATCGGCTACGGCGAAGGTGAAATGTATCTGGCGTCCGATTCCTACGCGCTGGCCCCGTTCACCCGCAAAATCTGTTTCCTCGAAGATGGCGACCGCGTCTCCGTCACCAAAACCTCCGTGCGCATCTACACCCGCGCCAACGACAATGTCGAACGCCCCGTCCGCATCACCGCGCAATCCGGCGCGACGACGGGCAAGGGGCAGTATCCGCATTTCATGCTCAAGGAAATCTACGAACAGCCCGAAGTGATCGGCGATACGCTCAACTCCTTCGTCAATCCCGCGACCTCGCAGATCATGCTGCCGGACGATGTCCTCGCGCTTCTCGAAAAGGCGCCGCGCCTGACGCTGGTCGCCTGCGGCACGGCGTCTTATGCCTGCCACGTCGCCAAATACTGGTTCGAACAGGTCGCGCGCATGCCGGTAGAATTCGACATCGCCTCCGAATTCCGCTACCGCGAAGCGCCTATGCCCGAAGGCGGCGTCGCGATCTTCGTCTCGCAATCCGGCGAAACGCTCGACACACTGGAAGCTCTTCGTTATTGCAAGCGCCAGGGCCAGAAAATCCTCTCCATCGTCAACACGATTGAAAGCACCATCGAACGCGAATCCGACGCCGTCCTCCACACGCTGGCCGGCCCCGAAATCGGCGTCGCCTCGACCAAGGCCTTCACGACCCAGCTCACAACGCTCGCCTGCCTCGCGCTGGCGCTGGCCGTCAAGCGCGGCATGTTGCAAGGGGAGAAGCTGCAATCCTACACCGATGCCCTGCGCTCCTTGCCAAAACAGGCCGCCGCCATTCTGAACCATGACGACGCGATCAAGACCATCGCCCGTGACGTCGCGAACGTGCGCGACATGCTCTATCTCGGCCGCGGCAGCCTCTATCCCATCGCCCTCGAAGGCGCGCTGAAGCTCAAGGAAATTTCCTACATCCACGCTGAAGGCTACGCCGCCGGCGAAATGAAACACGGCCCTATCGCGCTGATCGACGACAAGGTGCCTGTGGTCGTCGTCGCGCCAGGCAACGATCCGCTCTTCGAAAAAACGGCCTCGAACGTGCAGGAAACGGTCGCGCGCGGCGGCAAGATCATCCTCTTCTCCGACGAGGCCGGCATCGCCAAAATGAAAAAGCAGACGCAATGGGGCGTCACGCTCGGCGAAGTCCACCCCTTCGTCGCGCCGATCCTCTACGCCATCCCCGTCCAGCTCCTGGCCTACCACGTCGCCGTCGCCAAAGGCACGGACGTCGACCAGCCGCGAAACCTCGCCAAATCGGTGACGGTGGAGTAGTCATTATGTGATTAAACAATTGTTCGGGGCTATAATTTTGCATTATAGTCCCAACCAATCTTTTCATATAAATGACACGAGATACCGGCATGTTTAACCCCGTAAAACCTCATAATGAAAACTTGCGATACAGGCCTGAAATAGACGGACTGCGTGCTATCGCCGTATTGTCCGTTTTAATCTTTCACGCAGGTTTTTCCTTTTTGCCCGGTGGCTATATCGGCGTCGATATATTCTTCGTCATTAGCGGTTTCCTGATTACCTCGATCATTCTGCGGGAGAAGGAAAAGGAAGAATTCTCCCTGCTGCGTTTTTACGAGAGGCGCGCCCGGAGGATTTTGCCGGCTCTCTTTTTTATGCTTGCCGCTACGCTGCCATTGGCACTGTGGCTGCTGTTGCCGATGGATCTGGAAAAATATGCCAGCTCTTTGATGTCGGTTGTTCTTTTTGTCTCTAATATTTTCTTTTGGAAAGAAACGGATTATTTCGGTCAGGCATCCGGCCAGATCCCGCTGCTTCATACCTGGAGCCTTGGCGTGGAAGAGCAATATTATATCTTCTTCCCTTTAATTATTATGGCGTTATGGCGCTTCGGTTATAAACGCGCGTTTGCAGCTGTTGTGGGCCTTGCTGCTTTGTCTTTGGCCATCAGCCAGTGGGGAAGCACGGAAAATCCCGCTGCCAACTTTTATCTGATGCCCGCGCGCGCCTGGGAACTTTTGATCGGTTCTCTTGTCGCTTTTGCAGGGAACGGACCGGCGACGAATGTTTCCGGCAGGAAGAAAGACATTTTGTCGATGCTGGGACTGGTGTTAATTATAGCATCGTTAACCGTTTATACTGATGAGACGCCTTTTCCGAGTTTATATGCTCTGGTTCCCACCGTCGGCGCAGGACTCGTTCTGGCGTTTGCCCGCGAAGGGACATTGTGTTTTAAAATTCTTTCAACCAAGTTCTTGGTATGTATTGGCCTGATTTCTTACAGCACTTACTTGTGGCACCAGCCCCTGTTTGTTTTCGCCCGCATGTATTCCATCGAAGGAATCAATGATTTCGACTATAGTGTGCTGATTATTACGTCGCTTGTTTGCGGCTGGTTTAGCTGGCGTTTCGTCGAGAGCCCCTTTCGCTATAACGGATATTGGACCCGCGGCAGAATTTTTGCGTATGCGAGCGCGGCCTCTCTCTTCGCCTTGTGCCTTGGCGGCGTTTTGCTTTCAGGGAATGGGTATCCTCAACGCTTTCCGGAATCGACGAGGCATTTGCTGGCATTCCGGAACACAGTAGAGACCAAATCCTACGTCAATGAATATCACAGAGGCAATGTCGAAGGGAAGGCATTCTCGGACAAAGATTCGCGCCCGAAGATTCTCATTATCGGTGACAGCTACTCGCAAGATTTCGTGAACAATTACAACGAAAATGGCTATTTCAAAAAATATCAAATATCTGCATTTTATATCCCGGCGAAATGTCAGATTTATGCTGCGAGAGATGATGTAAACCAATTTTATAGTGCCGATATTCGTTCTATGTGCGCAAAAAGAAAGAATGTCCTGGATATAAAAGATAAGGTTTCCACAGCAAATATTGTCATATTGGCATCTAACTGGCGCGAATGGTCGGCTGAGCGCCTGCCGGAAACAATAGAAGCCATGAGATTGCGTAAAGACCAAAAACTTTTTGTAATTGGCTCAAAAGGATTTGCTATCGGCAATATCCGTCAATATTTCGGTAAATCCCGCGAAGAATTGGCAGCGATCCGCATTCCTGCTGCGAAGGGGAAAAAGAAAGTCAACGAGATCCTCAAGAAGGAATTTCCTTCGTCCGTCTACGTGGATCAGTTCGACGCGATTTGTGGCGCTGATTACTCGTGTCCTATATTCACATCGGAAGGGGATTTAATTTCGCTGGATGGGGGGCATCTTACGAAACAAGGCGCTGTCTTTGTCGGAAAGGCCCTGTTCCAAAGAACGGTTATTGGCGGCCTTGAGCATGTGAAATTTGCAAAGACCAATTAACCTGCCTGCGCATTTTAAACTTTTCGGCAATGCCTCTAACTGTGGCTGGCACGTCACACTTCGTTATGAATTGCATAAAGGATGGCCTTGCCCTGTGTCAAACAGAGCCGCTTTGCCCTAATCTCCCGCCCATGAGAAACAAAACCCTTCCGCTCTTTTTCTGGCTAGTCGTTCCCATCCTTATCATACTGGGGCAGATCGCGCTGGAGTTCAGCTATACGCGCGAAGAGCTCGCTCCCATGCATTCCGAAAACGGGCCGCATGAATTGCTGCAATCCGTCTATATCACCTTTGCGTTCCTGCTCGCGGTATGGATGCTTTTCAAGGTGGACTGGAAGGCGCAGCGGGATGTTGGCATCGTTGTGCTGGTCGCCGCTCTGGGCAGCTTTTACGTGGCGGGCGAGGAAATCAGCTGGGGCCAGCATATCCTCAACTGGTCGACGCCCGAATACTGGGCGGCGATCAACGACCAGAACGAAACCAACCTGCACAACACCTCGTCCTGGCTGGATCAGAAACCGCGTATCCTGCTTTTCGTCGGCATCTGCGCTGCCGGCCTCCTGGTTCCCGCTCTGCGACGCTGGAAGGCGGCGTGGCTTCCGGCCCGGTTCGCTCCGCTCTACCCGTCCGACACCTTGTCGGTAACGGCGCTCGGCGTGCTTCTTCCCTACACGGTTCAGGAGATCGCCGAGGATTTTTACAATGGCGGCGTCTTCGCGCGGGTCAGCGAAGTGCAGGAACTCTATATGTACTACTTCGTCGCCCTGTATTTATGGGATTTATACAAACGGGAAATTTCTAAAGTTCCTCTTGCGTAATTTCCCTATATCGCCATCAAAAAACCTATTTTACACAAATAAATCAAGTATTTCGTAAAATAAAGCTTGCCTTTAACTTTATTTTCGGTTTTACTTATATTCATCCAAAAGGACAGTCATAAGAAGCTGCCAGATTATAGGGTGAGGGTGTCGCAGGGTCCCATGCAGTAGGGACCAGGGGAGAGTTTGCTGCTATGGGCCGCTTTGAAAGTACGAATATCCTTTGGCCGCCGGCAGGCTGGAATCAATTCGCCGCCATCCAGGCCTCCACCGGGCAGGCCGTCGCCAAAGACATCGCCAAATCCCGGATTTACGGCCTTCAATACCACATCGATTCCGTGCCGCTGTTCAAGAACGACACGAAGCTGTTCCGCCACGATATCCGGATCGAAGGGTGGGAATATTCCATCCTGAATGAAAGCATCGAATATCCGGTGCTCAATTTCGCGCTGCTGGACAGGTTCGATCCGGCGCTGCCGCGCGAATGTTTCGTAACCGATATCTGTTCCTATTCCTCGCTGATCCCGCATACGCGCCGTTCCGTGAACCGCGCCGTCGGTGCCGCCTTGTTCTTCATCCGCCAGATCGCCTCGGGCAATGTGCCCGATGTGAACTGCGTGCTACGCATCTACAAGCTGCATCCGGCGCAGGCGTTTTTGTATAGAGACGATCGCCGCCCCGACCGCGAGCCGGAGAACGCGCTGGAATCCGCCCGCGCCGCGCAAGGCGACTGGCAGGCCTAGCCTTTCTGTAAAAGAAGCGTCATCCATTCGTCGCCGGCAAATTCGGCGGCAAGGCGCAGCCCATGCGGCTTATAGGCGTCCAGAACCCAGTCCGCCTGGGTTTGCAACATGCCCGACAGGATCAGGTAGCCGCCTGACGCCAGCGCGCGCGACTGTTCCGCCGCCATATCGACGAGCGGCCCCGCCAGAATATTGGCGATGATGAAATCGTACGGCGCATCCTTCCACACGGGAGAGGCTGGTTCGTACCCATCGCTGACATAGGCATGGACATTTTCGATTTTGTTGGATTGCAGATGCACGTTCGTTACCCGGACGCATTCGGGGTCGTTGTCGGCGGCGAAGACCTGTACGTCCGGCCATAGTTTCGCGGCGGCGGCGGCGAGAATTCCCGATCCGCATCCCATGTCGAGAATGCTGCGCGGCCTGAACCCGCCGCCCTTCACATGCTCGACGGCGAGGATGCAGCGCGAGGTCGTGCCGTGCTCTCCCGATCCGAACGCGGTCGCCGCCTCAATCAGCAGCGGGATTTTATCGCCCGGCTTTTCCCCCGTATAATGCGATCCGTAAATGTAAAAACCGCCGATCGTGAAAGGCGGCAGAGCGTGATAACTCTCGGCAAGCCAGTCGCGCTCACCCAGCTCTTCGATATGGATGCCGCCGATAACGACCGGCGGAATATCCAGCCCTTCCAGCACGGCTTCAAACCTTTCGCGGGCATCCGCTTCCCGCGGCTCGTATTCGAACGTCCATAGGAAATGCCACCCGTCCGCATCTTTTTTGAAGGAAGAGGAAAGCGCTTCCTCTTCGGCATAGGCGTCGGAAAAAAGGCCGGCCCGATCCATGTCCAGGCCAGCCTTTATATGCAGGGATAACGTGAAGTAGCCGGGAATCTTACTTGTCCTCGTCTTCTTCCGCGATGTCTTCATCGATGTCGTCGTCGAGATCGTCGAGATCGTCGTCGTCGAGTTCGAGATCGTCTTCATCGAGATCGATGTCGTCCTCGTCGGCATCGTCGCCGTCCTCGTCTATTTCTTCGAGGCTGACGGTTTCGTCGTCGGATTCGATTTCTTCCGTACCCGCCTCCTCTTCGACGTTTTTGGCGACTGCGCTGTCCTCGACTTGGGTTTCGGCCATTTCGGCGGGCAGGCGGCCGCGGCGTGATTTCACCTTGATCTCGCCCGTGAATTCGGTGTTGCAGCCGGGGCAGATGATCGGTTTCCTGTTCATATCGTAGAAGCGCGCGCCGCAGCTCATACAGATGCGTTTCAATCCTTTAAGGTCGGCCAAAGTTCCCTCCGTCAGGGCATGTTTCTATTTGGTTATAAAGAAGGTCTTAGCTGCCCGATTTTAATCGCCATGTCAAACGAAACCGCAAAAAAACGAAGGGGGTTGAAACCCGTTGCCCGCCTCCCCATTTATCTATTAAAGTCTTAAGAGTATTGTCATTTTTGTGCAGTACGATATTGGGACCAGGAGGATTTTCCATGCAAAAGCCCGTCGTCATCTGCGGCTATAAGCGCAGCCCCTTCCACCCTGCCGGAAAGGGCGCGCTGGCCTCCGTCCGGCCCGACGACATGGCTGCCGAGGTTATCCGGGCCCTGATCAAGGAAACGGGCGTGAAAGAGGCCGATATCGAGGACATCCTCATGGGTTGCGCCTTCCCCGAAGCCGAGCAGGGCTTCAACCTCGCCCGC
>DASTUM010000048.1:0-14563 GCA_035759665.1 Micavibrio sp. | reverse complement strand
GTGAGCATGTCAAGAAACGCATCGACCGACCCGTGAAGGGTGGGTTTCGGAAGTTTCGGACGACCTGGACGTGCCATAATATTTTCTCTCCAATTAATATTTGTTCAGAACGCTGGCGACGGTTTCTGCGCCGATCAGCTTCGCGTCCTCGATAAGCCCTACGTTTAACATACTGTAGAGCGCCTTGCGGACTGTTCCGGAATACATATTATCCGGCTTGGCGGCAAGGCTGTTCAATACGGCCAAAACGGTTATCCCTAGTTGTTTTCGCTCAGGAGCCGCTTCCAGCAACACATTCAAACCCAACGAAGGCATTACATAATTACCTTCCAAAGTCAACACAGAATGTTTTTCATAAATTCGAAGCGGATTATTAAGAATTGCCGCCTCTTTGTCAAGAGTTTCAATGATTGCAAGTATTTGATCCAGATCGGCGGTTTTAAGCCGTTCCAGCGCCTTTTTCAGATTATCCGGATTGACCTTGGCTTCCGCCGTAGGAGTCAGGGATGCAAAAGCCTGTAAATATATGTAAAATATAGGGTTTTCCGCAGCCCGTTTTTGCGCCGCGTCAAGCCAGTAATCGGGCAGGGCGCGACCCCCGGCGAGAAATACGCCGAGCGCATTTCTTAATGTCTTTGTGGATAACTCCTTCGGCTCGGCCTGCGAGAGCATATCTCCATAATATACGGCCAGGTCCGCCGGGTTTTTTCCGGAATTGATCGCCGATTCGACCAGCGGCCACTGACCGTCCAGGTCTTTTTTCATATCCTTGGCCTTTTTCCAGTCGGGATCGCCCGCTACGGCGGAGATATGCCAGCTCAGGCCCCGCACATCGGTTTCCGCCTTGATCATCGCCTTGGCCGCGTCGGGCAGGCTTTTGTCCATCAGGTAAAGCGAGAGCAGCATCGGCGGCGTCTTCGCCAGCGTCTCGCGCGTCAGCCCGTCATAACGGATTTTCCTGTTGGCGAAAACGAGCGCGCGTTCGAGGCCGCTCATCTTCATAAGCACCTGCGGATTGTTGGCGGACACGCTGAACGACGCGTCGTGATAAACGGACTGCAGCACCGCGCTGTCGGGGAAAGCGCCGGGCTTGCCGATGCCGAGCGTTTCGCTGCATGCCGCATCCATCGTCTTGAAGAATTTATCTGAAGGGTACTGGCCCGAAAAAACTTTCTCTTCGAGGCACGCCGTCGCGAGATCGTCTTTCATGACGAGCAGGAGCATGCCGAGCTGTGCGATCGAAACGTCGTAAGGCTCTGCGGCCTTTTGCGTGTAAAGCTCCCACGCGGAATCGTACAGCCCCATACCCATCAGCTTGTTGATGCGCTGGATCAGCATGTCGTTGCCGCGCAGAGGCCCGATATCGTTGTCGATCAGCGAGGAATCCGTCTTGCTCAACAGCAACCGGCGCTGCAGCGACAGAACGGAGCGCAGGCTGATCGTCTCCGGAAGTTTCTGGAGCAGATATTCGATCTCCGAACGCTTCTGCCCTTTCCAGAGAGTTTTCTCCAGCGCGCCGCCCTTTACATCGCTGAGAGTTCCTGTCGATTCCACTTTCACCCAGTCGACGGCAGGCTTCTTTTCCTCGGCGGCAACGGGTTTGGCATCCTGCTTGTCTTCCTCCTGCGCGAAGGCAGGCATGGCGACGCCGAAAACAAGGACGAGGAGGAGGGAAAGAAGGCGCATGGGAAAGGCTTCCGTAAAGGTTGGATTTGATGAGGCGTTACTGAGCGATCGGCACGTTGACCGTGACTTCCTGCTGGTGCACGGGCATCTCGGTGAAGGCGAGCCAGGCGAACCCGCTGCCGAGAATCAGGACGATGGCCAGGAGGAGGTAGGGAAGAAATCCGAATTTCATGATTTTATTTTCCGAAAAGGTTGGTTGAACGGGAAAACCTTAAACAGGGGCTCCCCCGAATGCAATTGAACAATTTTAGATATTCATGGCATAAAAAGGGCGCATGAACGAACTGGCACAAAATATCCGCAACCGATTGGACAAACCGCTTGTCATGGTCGGGCTGATGGGCGCGGGAAAAACGAAAATGGGGAGCCTTCTCGCGAAGGAACTGGGCCTGCCGTTCGTCGATGCCGATCAGGAAATAGAATCGATTGCCGGTTGTTCGGTCGCCGATATTTTCGAAACGCACGGCGAACCCGCTTTCCGCGATCTGGAACGCAAGGTTCTGGCGCGCCTTCTTTCCGAGGAACTGAAAATAATCGCTCCCGGCGGGGGCGCGGTCATGCACGATGAAACCGCCGCGCTGGTATGGGAAAAATCCATCTCGATCTGGCTCAAGGCCGATCTGGACGTTCTTGTCGAACGCACGTCGAGAAACAACAAACGCCCGTTGCTGCGGAAAGGAAATCCGCGCGGCATCCTCGCCGGCCTCATGGAAAAGCGCCATCCCGTGTATCGAAAGGCGACGCTCACCGTGGAAACGGATTCGTCCGAAATAGACCATACGCTGCAAAAGCTGATGAAATCTCTTGATGCGCACCTTTTCTCCTGTCGTCCCGACCGGAGCGAAGTATAGCGGAGGGATCTGCCCCAGGCCCTGTATATGCACATGGCTGAGTATGGATAAAAGCGGTTTTCTGTTGTAATACTATGGCCATGAGCAATCCCGTCACACTCACCGTCGATCTCGCCGAAAGATCTTATCCGATCCATATCGGCGCGAACCTCCTCGAAAATATCCGCGAACTCGTTCCGCTCGACCTCGCGGGCCGCAAGCTCTTCCTGCTCTACGACGCCAATGTTGAAACCCATGCGCGACGCCTCGCCGCGCAACTGGACGACGTCGTCATGAAATCCATCAAGGGGGGCGAGCCAACCAAATCGTGGGATCATCTTCAATCCGTCACCGACTGGCTCCTCGAAAATCGCGTCGACCGCAAATCCGTGCTGATCGTTATGGGCGGCGGCGTTGTCGGCGATCTCGGCGGCTTCGCGGCCTCCGTCACGCTGCGCGGCATTCCTTTCATACAAATCCCGACGACGCTTCTGGCGCAGGTGGATTCCTCCGTCGGCGGTAAAACCGGTATCAACACCGCGCAGGGCAAAAACCTGATCGGCGCTTTCTACCAGCCCGCCGCCGTGCTCTGCGACACCGACACGCTCAAAACCCTGCCGCCGCGCGAACTGATGGCGGGCTATGCCGAAATCGTCAAATACGGGCTGCTTGGTTCGTCTGAATTTTACGAATGGCTGGAACGCAACGGCGAAGACGTTCTCGCTCTCGACCCCGCCGCGCTGATCGACGCCATCGAAACCTCCTGCCGGATGAAGGCGGAAATCGTCGGCGATGATGAGCGTGAGCAGACGGGCGGCGACCGCGCGCTCCTCAATCTCGGCCACACCTTTGCCCATGCGCTCGAAGCCGCCGCCGGTTATGACGGGCGCCTTCTGCACGGGGAAGGGGTTTCCATCGGCCTCAATCTCGCGCACCGCCTGTGCGAGCGCATGGGCCTTTGCCACGGGCAGGACGCGAGGCGCGTCGAAGGCCATCTGAAATCCCTCGGCCTCAAAACCGAAATCGCCGACATCGCGCCCGCGCTCGAAGCGGACGCGGACGAAATCGTCTCCCTGATGTATCGCGATAAAAAAGCGTCCGGCGGCAAGATCGCTTTCATTCTCACCCGCGGAATCGGCGAAGCGTTTCAATCCTCTGACGTCGATATGGAAGACGTGAAAGCGATTGTGCTACAATCGCTTTAGATGAACTTAACCGCTTTCGCGCCGTTGGTATTGTCATGAAAAAGTTTCTTCTGATCGCTGCTCTTTGCCTCCTGCCGCTCTCCGCGCAGGCGGACGACGACGTGATAACACTGCCCGGCAACGCCGAATACCGTACGGGCAACGGCACGGTGGTCATCGAAAGCTACGATACGAAGGATATCATCTATCGCCGCCTCGTGAATCCGCGCTATGGCCGCTATCATTACAACTACAGCCGCATCCCGTCCAACGACGCCGCAACCGTCTGCGGCAACATCGAACGCGACCGCAAGCGGGAGCGCTGCCTGGAAGATTACCGGGAAGAGCGCCAAAAACTCATCGAAAAATACAACTGATCAGCTGACCGCGCCGTTGATCGCGCCGTGGCAATGCTTGAACTTCTTGCCCGAACCGCACGGGCAGGGCGCGTTGCGCTGAACTGTGGCCGCCCATGTGGACGGGTCGTTCTGTTCGAACACCGCGCGGCGGATTGGCGTAACAGACGCGCTGCGGCGCTCCATGTTGCCGTCCTGCACACCGGCAAAGGCGGGGTCGAGGCGGCTTTCCTGCAATCTTTTCTGCGCTTCCATCGCTTCCTGTTGTTGTCTTTGCAGGGCGGCGAGCACTTCCGGGCTGATATTGATCTCGACCAGCGAGATGGTCTGCGTCACGGATTCGCGCAGGTTGTTTAGCATATGCTCGAACAGGACGAAGGCTTCGGCCTTGTATTCGTTCAGCGGATCGCGCTGGCCGAACGCGCGCAGGTTGATGCCCTGGCGCAGATGGTCGAGCGAAAGCAGGTGCTCCTTCCAGTGCTGGTCGAGAAGCTGGAGCAGGAAACTTTTCGCCATGCGGCGGAAGGCTTCCTTCCCCGCCAGCGCCAGCTTGGATTCCAGCGCCTTGTGCGCGGCCTCGGCGATGCGCTGCTGCAGTACGGTGTCGTCCATGCCGTCTTCCTTCGCCCAGTCGGCGATGGGAAGGTGGAGGTTCAGAATGCGCTGCGTTTCATGGGCCAGCGTTTCGGTGTCCCACTGCTCCGGATAGCTTCCGGCGGGGCAGGTGCGGTAGACGAGGTCGGCGATGACATCGCCGCGCATTTCATCGATCAGCTCGTCCATCTCCTCGTCGGCGTCCATGATTTCGCGGCGCTGTTCGTAGATGACCTTGCGCTGGTCGTTCATGACGTTGTCGAATTTCAGGAGGTTCTTCCGGATTTCGAAGTTCTGCTGCTCGACGCGCGCCTGCGCGCGTTCAAGGGCCTTGGACAGCCACGGGTGGGTAAGAGCCTCGCCATCCTTCAACCCCATCTGGGATTTGAGGAGCATTTCCATCTTGTCGGATGCAAAGATGCGCATCAAATCGTCCTCGACGGAGAGGAAGAAGATGGAAGCGCCGGGGTCGCCCTGACGGCCCGAACGGCCGCGAAGCTGGTTGTCGATCCGGCGCGATTCATGGCGCTCGGTGCCGATGACGTAGAGGCCGCCGGCCTGCTTGACGATCTCCTGGTCGCGCGCGACTTCGGCGTTGATGCGGTCGGCGATGCTCTTCTTCTCGTCCTCGCTCATTTCGGCTGCGATGGCCTGTTCGATCAGCATGTCCGCATTGCCGCCCAGCTTGATGTCAGTTCCGCGTCCCGCCATGTTTGTGGCGATGGTGACAGCGCCGGGGCGCCCCGCCTGCGAGACGATCTGCGCTTCCTGTTCGTGGTAGCGGGCGTTGAGGACGCTGTGCCTGACTTTCTTCTTCTTCAGCAGCTCGGACAGCAGTTCAGATTTCTCGATCGATACGGTGCCGACCAAAACCGGCTGGTTCCTCTGCTGGCATTCATGGATCAGCTCGACGATGGCCTCGTATTTGTCGGCGATGGATTTGTAGATCTGGTCGTCGTGATCGGCGCGGGCCACGGCGACGTTCGTCGGAATTTCGACGACGCCGAGATTGTAGATTTCGGCGAACTCGGTGGCTTCGGTCAGCGCCGTACCCGTCATGCCCGCCAGCTTGGGATACATACGGAAATAATTCTGGAAGGTGATCGAGGCCAGTGTCTGGTTCTCGTTCTGGATTTTGACTCTCTCCTTGGCTTCCAGCGCCTGATGCAGCCCTTCGGAATAGCGGCGGCCTTCCATCATGCGGCCCGTGAATTCGTCGATGATGATGACCTTGTCGTCCTTGACGATATAATCCGTGTCCTTGGAGAACAGCTTGTGCGCGCGCAGCGCCTGGTTGACGTGGTGGACGAGGGCGATGTTCTGCGCGTCGTACAGGTTGCCCGTTTCCATGATGCCGGATTCACGTAGCAAATCTTCGACCCGCTCGTTCCCTTTTTCCGAAAGCGATACCACGCGCGTTTTCTCGTCCTTCTCGTAATCCTCGGCGGCGAGCAGGGGGATGATGCGGTCGACCTGGGTATAGAGTTCGGTCGATCCTTCCGATGGGCCGGAAATAATCAGCGGCGTTCTGGCTTCGTCGATCAGGATGGAGTCGACTTCGTCCACGATGGCGAAGTTGAACGGTTTTTGCACCATCTGGTCGAGGCGGAATTTCATGTTGTCGCGCAGGTAATCGAACCCGAATTCGTTGTTCGTGCCGTACGTGATGTCCGACCCGTAGGCGTCCTTGCGCTCCTGATCCGAAAGATTTGCGGTGATGACGCCGACGCTAAGGCCGAGATAGTTGTAAATCTGCCCCATCCACGCGCTGTCGCGCTTGGCGAGGTAATCGTTGACGGTAACGACATGCACGCCCTTGCCGGCGATCGCGTTCAGGTACACCGGCATGGTCGCCATCAGGGTTTTACCTTCCCCGGTTCTCATCTCGGCGATCTTGCCTTCGTGCAGAACGATGCCGCCGATCAGCTGTACGTCGAACGGGCGCATGCCGAGCACGCGTTTCGCCGCTTCTCGGACGGTGGCGAACGCTTCGGGAAGAATGCTATCGAGGTCTTCGCCTTTTTCGAGGCGCGCGCGAAACTCCGCCGTCTTGCCGCGAAGCTGTTCCTCGCTCAATGCCTTGAACTGTTCTTCGAGTGCGTTGATAGGCCCGATCTTGCCCTGAAGGCGGCGCAGCGCCCGCTCGTTGGATGAGCCGAAAAGTTTCAGGGCAAGATTCAAAAGCATAGGCATTCCTTGAATTTACAAAAGCCGGACTCATATAAGCTGCAAACGGGGCATCGTCAATTTATTCGACGCGGAAACCTTACCTTTTCCGCCCTTTCGGAGGCCGGCGCCCCCTGTTAGAGGGCATGCTATGGTAATTGATGCTTTGCAGCCGCAAAGCTTGCGCAATGTCTCGTTTTTTCGGTTGCCCTTTATTCGGGGCTATGCACAATGTCCTCATCTGAAAAGCCCTTTATCAAAGGATCAAAGACTATGGCTCAAAACAACAATATGCCGGTAATTCTCGGCGTCGTGGCCCTTTTGCTGGCCTGCGGCGGCGCGGCCTTTTATTTTTCCAAGAATATGACAAAAGAAGACGCGCCGGAGATCGCGCAGCAAGCGACCCCGTCTTCCGAAGAAACCGCCTCGGCTACTCCCGCGGCTGCCAACAACAACGGCGAACCGCCTGCAACGGCTGAAGAAACCAAGGAAGCCGAAGACGCCGCCGCAACCTTCGGGGGCACGGAAGTCAAGAAAGGCAACCCCGTCGTCGCGACTGTAGACGGCAAGGACATTACCCGCGTCGATGTCTTCCGCTACATCAAGATGATGCCCGCGAACGTCCGTCAGCTCCCGCCTCAGGCGATCTGGCCGCTGGCTATGGAACAGGTCATCAACACCCGCGTCGTGCAGAACAAGGCCGAAGCCGCCGGTCTGGACAATGATCCGGAAGTTGCCGAACAAATGGCGATGGCAAAACAGCAGATCGTCCGCTCGGTCTACGTTCAGCGTCAGGTGGACAAGGAAATCTCCGATTCCGATCTGAAAAAGAAATATGACGAAACTATCGGCAAAACCCCGGCCATCGAAGAGCTGCACGCAGCCCACATTCTCGTCGACAGCGAAGCCAAAGCCAAAGATCTGATCGCCAAGCTGAAAGACGGTGGCGACTTTGCCAAGCTGGCCGCTGAAAATTCCGGCGATCCGGGCAACAAGGATAAAGGCGGCGATCTCGGCTGGTTCGCGAAGCAGGATATGGTTCCCGAATTTTCCGATGCCGCCTTCAAGATCGGCGTCGGCAAAATCTCCGACGCGCCCATCAAGACCCAGTTCGGCTATCACATCGTGAAGGTTCTCGAAAAGCGCGAACGTCCGAAGCCTTCCTTCGAGGAAGTCAAGCCGATGCTCCATGCCGAACTCCGCCGCGAGAAACTGGAAGGCATGCTGGATAAATGGAAATCCGCCGCCAAAGTCGAAAAATTCGACATCAACGGCGATCCGGTGAAAGAGCAGCCTGAAGTCGCTCCGGCCGCAGGCAGTGAATCCAAACCGGCCGAAGAACCGGCAAAAGCCGAATAATGAATTGTCTCGAAGCATTGGAGAAGCCCCGGTCGCAAACCGCACCGGGGCTTCCCCTTTTGTTGGTCGCCGCCGCAGCGCTGATCGACAAGGATGGCCGTGTGCTGGTCGCGCAGCGTCCCGAAGGAAAACCGATGGCGGGCCTGTGGGAATTTCCCGGCGGCAAGGTGAAGGAGGGTGAAACCCCAGAATTCGCTCTCTGCCGCGAGATCGAGGAGGAGCTCGGCATCGAGGTGCGCGAATGCTGCTTCACGCCCATCGCCTTCGCCTCGCATTCATATAAGGATTTCCACCTCGTCATGCCGCTTTATGTCTGCCGCATGTGGAAGGGCACACCCGTCCCATGTGAAGGTCAGGCCGTGAAATGGATGAAGATCAACGAACTCTACAACCTCCCCATGCCCGCCGCTGACGTGCCGCTGATCTCCCAACTTCTGGAACGCCTCTAAAAAGGCACCCCCTCTCCCTTGAGGGAGAGGGCAGGGGTGAGGGTGTTGAGTTTCTCCGTTAAGGAAACATCTGCCGCCCTCACCTAAATCCTCTCCCTAAAGGGAGAGGACTTCACTATAATCCCTTTTATGACCCCTTCCGCTTACCACTTACGGGATTTCTACAAAACGCTCGGCGGGCGCATCGTCCGCCGCCTGTTGCGTGAAGAACTCCTGCGCCTGTGGCCAGAAGCGCAGGGCCTGCGCGTTCTCGGCGGCGGCTATGCCGTGCCGTATCTGAAGCTTTACGCCGAACAATCCGAACGCACGGTCGCCGTGATGTTTTCGGGGCAGGGTGTCCATTACTGGCCCGCCGATGGCAAAAACCTCGCCGCCATCGCGCATGAAACCGACCTTCCTTTCGAAACCAATTCCATCGACCGCATCCTGCTGATCCACTCCCTCGAATTTACCGGCTTTTTAAAACCGGCTTTCGAAGAACTCTGGCGCGTCCTGAAAAGCAACGGCCGCATTCTCGTCGTCGTGCCGAACCGCATGGGATTGTGGGCGCGCGCCGACTGGACGCCTTTCGGCCACGGCACGCCCTATTCAGCGGGGCAGGTGGAAGATTTTCTTCGCGGAAACCTCTTCATCCCGGAACGTACCGGGCGCGCGCTCTTTATTCCGCCCTTCAAAAGCCAGATGCTTTTACGCTCCGCCGGTCTGTGGGAGAAAGTGGGAAAGGCCCTGTGTCCCGCCATGGGCGGCATGATTTTCGTCGAAGCTTCGAAACAGATTTACGCTGGCATGGGAAAACCCGTCCGCGCTCTGTCGCCTACGCCCGTCAAAGTCCGCCCCGTCACCGAAGGCGCGCCCGAGCCGACCTGACCCCTGTTGCCGTCATTGCGAGGAGCGCAGCGACGCGGCAATCCAGACTCGATTGCTTCCCCGGCTCAAGGCGGTGGTCGCAATGACGGTTAACCTTAAAGCTGCAGCGGATTGTCTGGATCGACGCCGTCCATAAACGGCTTTCTCCGATCCACATGCGTAACCTGATAAACAAGCCCGACCCACGCGCCGATGGCCGACCGCGCACTGTCCGCCCACGTATTGTCCAGCATCTTCAGGATTTTCTCTTCGGGAAATTCTCCGTCCGCCTTGTTGTCCATAACGTCGTTCTTGTAGCGCGCCGCGATTTCCTGCACCCGCACATCGAAATAATGTTCGGGGAAGGGCGGGTAATCGGGACGCGCGCCCGTCATGTAATTATGCACCTCGCGGCGGTATTCCTTCAGCAGCGAAAACACATCATATTCGGGATGCCCCTGAAAACAGACGAGGCGCAGGCCGTCCCGGCTCGTCGCCATATGCACGCCCGCCTCGGGGCTTTCGACGAGAATGCGCATTCCCGCTTTTTCGAACTGCCCGCGCGTGATTTCGGAATAGCGCGAATGCGGCACGTCGAACACCGTGTTCATGCCTTTCACGATCGGATGTTCCGGCTCCATCACCTTATGGCGGTAAACGCCCCATCTCTTGTCGTCGCGCCACATCGGCGGCTGCCCGTAGGAATAGGTGAGGGCCGCATGGGATGCGAGGCACGAACACAGCGTCGATGTCACATTCTCATGCGCCCATGCCAGAATCTCCTTGAGCGGCCCCCAGAAAGTCTCGTCGCTGACATGCGGATTGGTTTCCTCGTTCGCGCCCGTGATGACCAGCGCGTCCAGCCCCTCCGCCTTGATCTTCTCCAGCGGCTCATAATACTTGTCGATATGCGCCCGCGCCTCTTCCCCGCGCTGGACGATAGGCAGGGTGAAGGGATGGAGATGGATCTGCACGATGCGGTTGGATTCCCCGATCAGGCGGAAAAACTGGCGCTCGGCGGCCTCCAGCGCGGCGTCCGGCATCATGTTTAAAAACCCGATATGCAGCTCGCGGATATCCTGCTGGCCTGCCCGTTCGGGGGCGAGGACTTGCCGCCCCTCCCTGATAAGACGCTCGAACGTCGGCAAACTGGAGTTTTTGATCAACGGCATGAATTGATTTCCTCTGGCTTTCCTAGTACAAAAGTTGACCCCAATAAGCAAGGATAAGCATGTCAGAGAAGAAAAGCCCCGAGGCCGGAAAGCCCTATAATTCCCCGGCGCTGGACGAAATCCGCAAGCGGATCGACGAGCTCGACAACCGCCTCCACGACACGCTGATGGAACGCGCCGAACTGGTCTTGAAGGTCGGCGAGGAAAAAAGAAAAAACAATATCCAGATCGTCCAGCCCGCGCGCGAGGCGCGCATGATCCGCCGCCTTCTGGGCCGCCATAAGGGCGCGCTCCCCGAAATGGCCGTCGTGCGCATCTGGCGCGAACTTGTCGGCGCCGTCTCCCTTTTACAGACGGGGCTCAAGGTCGCCGTGACCGCAACGGAAGCGCAGAATGAAAGCTGGGATCTTGCCCGCGATTATTTCGGCTCCTGTCTTCCCATGGCCCGTTGCACGACCGCCGTCTCGGCCATCTCCGCCCTCAAGGAAAACAAAACCACTTTCGCCGTTGTGCCTTGGCCCGAAATGGAAGACGAACAGCCATGGTGGACGTATCTCGGCCCCAATCAACCCGAACCCATGCAGATCATCGTCGCCTTGCCGCATGGCCGCGACCCCGAAAGCGCAGGCCGCGAAGGCCGGGCGCTCGTCGTCTCCAAATCCGGCTTCGACGATTCCGGCAAAGACAATTCCTTCCTGCTGATCCAGTGCGACGCGAGCGTTTCGCGCGGCAAGCTTGTCGAACTCGCCAGGGGCGCGAACCTAACGGCGCTCAGCCTGTCGTCGAAACGCACCGGCAACCCGAACATCCCCGCCGTCCATTTGATGGAAGTCGAAGATTATATCAGCAGAGATGACAAACGCCTCAAGGC
The DNA here is from genome assembly GCA_035759665.1 of Micavibrio sp. Taxonomy (GTDB): domain Bacteria; phylum Pseudomonadota; class Alphaproteobacteria; order Micavibrionales; family Micavibrionaceae; genus Micavibrio_A. Next base: position 3,050 of record DASTUM010000048.1, on the reverse strand, counting down.
CTTCATCAAATCCTTCGACGATGCCGGCGCGAATGCCGTGTGCATCGGCGGCTATCCCGTCCCGCCCGAATATTCCCGCAGCGTGAAATCGCCGGAAGAGGTTTCTCCGCTAAAGGCCACAGCGTGAAAATCAAGCCCAACCCCGGCATTCTCGATATAGCTGCCTATGTCGGCGGTGAAAGCAAGGCCGAAGGGGCCGCGCGCGTCATCAAGCTGTCCTCGAACGAAAACCCTTTCGGCGCGAATCCCAAAGCGCTCGAAGCACTGACCGGCGACCTCCGTTTCGAAAAATATCCCGACGGCAATTGCACCGAACTGCGCGCCGCCATTGCCACGAAATTCGGCCTCGAAGAAAACCGCATCGTCTGTGGCGCGGGTTCAGACGAACTCATCGGCTTGCTCTGCAAATCCTACATCCAGCCGGGCGATGAAATCATCTACGCCACGCATGCTTTTCTCATGTACGGAATCTTCGCCAAATCCTGCGGCGCGGTCTGCATCGAAACGCCGGAAAAAGATTTGACGCCCGATCTCGACGCCATGCTCGCCGCCGTAACGCCGAAAACGCGCATCGTCTTCCTGACCAACCCGAATAACCCGACGGGCAGCTTCAACACGCCCGCCGACATAAAGAAATTCCGAGACGCCTTGCGCCCCGACATTCTTCTGATCCTCGACGACGCCTACGCTGAATACGCGCAAGCCTCCGAAGGCTACGAAAACGGTTTCGCGCTGGCGAAGGGCAGGGACGATATCGTCGTCCTGCGCACCTTCTCGAAAATCTATGGCCTTGCCGGATTGCGCCTTGGTTACGGCTATTGCGCCGCCGAAGTCGCCGATGTCCTGAACCGCGTGCGCGGCCCGTTCAACGTCTCCGTCCCGGCGCAGGTCGCAGGTCTCGCCGCGCTCGCGGACGATGCTTTCATCGAACGCTCCGTCGCCCACAACACGCACTGGCGCGCATGGACGGCGGAGCAGCTCGCCTCGAACGGCCTGAAAGTCTATCCCAGCGCCGGAAACTTCGTCCTCGTCCAGTTCAACGGCGCGGACGCCGCCGAATCCTGCCGCCTGCACCTGAAAACGCAAGGCATCCTCGTCCGCCAGATGGGCGCCTACAAGCTTCCCGATTGCTTAAGAATTTCCAGCGGGACAGAAGAGGAAATGAGGCTTGTCTGCGCCGCGATTGCCGGTTACGTTAGAATATAAATTCAATAAACCGGAGAGAATGTCATGAAAGTTATATCTGCCGCCCAATGGGTTGCCGATTCCCAATACCTGCCCGTTGCCCAGATTAACCAGCCGATCAGAGACTTTTCCCGCCAGTTCCATACCGCCACGGCGTTCATGAAAGACGGTACGTCGGGCCTGCTTTTTTCTGGCAAAGGCGGCCCGTTCATTCTGCGAGAACTGGCAGACAATAACCAAACCGAAATTCTCGTCCCCGTAAAAGCCGCCGCCACCGAAAACGCGCCCCGCGCCGGCAAGGTGGAAGACTCTCTGATCAACGCCATGCGCGACCTTGGCCTGCGCCTGCCGCGGGTTGCATCCCTGCTGAATGGTCTTGACCGCGACCGCCTCGAAGTGGTGATGGGCTTTGGCCTTCATGCTGGGTCCTTCGATTCGCGCCCGCTCGTGCCGTAATTTCTTGCCAAAATGGAGCCGGGAGAGTAACACTTGGCTCCATGAAAATCCGCAGCGCCTCTTATGCCCGCCTGTATTATGCCCTCTAGGGCAGGATTTTTATTGTTTTCAAACAACTATTGGCAAAATTTAACCTAACACCTTCATACAAGGGCATAACTCCATGTTTAAACAGATAACCATCGTCGGATTCGGCCTGATCGGCTCATCCATCGCCCGCGGCGTGATCCGCAATGGCCTGGCAAACCGCATTGTCTGCGCCGATCTCTCGCGTGAAGTCTGCGACAAGGTCAAAGAACTCAACCTCGCCAGCGAATCCTACTCGGACGTGTCCAAAAGCGTGCGCGGTAGCGACCTCATCATCCTCTGCGTCCCCGTCGGCGCGATGGCCGCCGTCGCCGAAAAAATCGCGCCGAATCTGGAACCCGGTTGTATCGTCACCGATGTAGGCTCCGTAAAAACCGCCGTGATGAACGCGATCCAGCCGCGCCTTCCGGCGAAAGTCCATCTCATCGGCGGCCACCCGATCGCCGGAACCGAACATTCCGGCCCCGAAGCAGGCTTTGCCGAACTGTTCCACAACCGCTGGTGCATCCTGACGCCGCTGCCGCACACGCATCTGCTGGAAATAGAAAAACTCACGAAATTCTGGGAAGCGCTCGGCTCGAACATCCAGATCATGGACGCCGCGCATCACGATCTGGTTCTCGGCATCACCTCGCACCTGCCGCACCTGATCGCCTACACCATCGTCGGCACGGCGACCGATCTCGAAGAAGACTTAAAAGGCGAAGTCATCAAATTCTCCGCCTCCGGCTTTCGCGATTTCACGCGTATCGCGGCTTCCGATCCCGTCATGTGGCGCGATGTGTTCCTGAACAACAAGGACGCCGTCCTGCAAATCCTGCAACGCTTCACCGAAGACCTGACCGCCATGCAAAAGGCGATCCGCAAGGGCGACGGAGACTATCTTTATAACCAATTCAAGGAAACCCGCGACATCCGCCGCGCGATCATAGATGCGGGGCAGGCTGGCTACGCCTACCCCAGACAATCGGGGGAAGCTCCAGCGCCTGTATCGGCCCCGCAGACAAAATCCCATTCTTCACAGTAACAGTGATCCGCACAAGGCTTTCGCCCGTTTGCTCGTCCTGCGACGAGAGGCTGTTCAGCAGCATGATTGCGCCGGCGGCGGGAAAGGGCTGTATCAATCCGGCCCGCTGCTGCTCGGCGATGAACTCTTGATAGCCGCGCACCTCGCTCTCGAAATTCAGGTCGGGCTGCAACTGCGCATCAAGGAACAAATGCCCTTTACCTTCCGAGCGCAGCGTTCCCTTGGCCATCTCATAAGAGCGCACCGTAAGCGTGCCGCCGCCGTCGCGCCACGCGCTCAATCCCTCATAGGTGAA
>DASTUM010000047.1:0-10108 GCA_035759665.1 Micavibrio sp. | reverse complement strand
CGTCGATTTTATTGGCTGGAACGCCCTGCGTAATCATGGTCGAGCGCAGGGAGAGGGCGCGGGAAAGGGCGATTCTGCGGTCGCTGCTAAGGCCTGTGCCGTGCGGCGTGGCGTAGGCCTTGATCTGCACACGCCAGTCTTTCATTTCTTCCCGATCAAGCTCTTTCACCACACCTGCGACGATGGGGTCGGCGTCGGCGGACCGCAGGCTGATCTGACCCGGCTGGAACGGAATGATTTTTTTCAGGACGTCCTGCCCGCCGCGGTCAAATTCAGCCGGTTGAACGTTTGGGTTCGGCGCGGGCACGATGGGCGTGAGGGTCGGTTGCCCCGCGCGTTTCGCCTGCGCTTCCTTGCGGTGGCGTTCCATGATGGTTTCAGGCGTTTCTGGAGCGGCCTCGAACGTCACCTGCTGTTCGACATTACCGGCGGGCAAGGCGGGCATGGTCTTCGGCCCCTGAATGGCGCTGACATGCGGGTCGCGTTTGGCAGGTGCGGCAGACGGCGCTTCGACGGAGGGAGGAGAAGGAGCTTTCGTATCGCCCGCGGGTTTCTTCGACGGCACTGCGGGCGCGGCGGGGCGCGACGGTGCAGGTGTCGGCGCGGGTTTTCCGATCGCCTCGGTGCGCGGCTCTTCGCTTCGCTTTTTCGGCGGTTCCGGCTTTTTCATGGGTGCGTCGCGCTTGATATAGGTTTCCTCGACGACGGGCTTCATTTTCGGAGGAGGCACGGGCGCGGCGGGAGCGGCTGGCACGACCGGCGTTTTGGGCGACTTCGGAACGGAAGGCGCAGGCGTTGCAGCGGCAGGAGCCGGGGATGGAGCCGGTGCGGGAGCGCTGCGCACGGCATCGGGATCGACGGACACGCGCGGCACCACTGCGGGCGGGCGTCCCAGCGTCGGTTCCGGCAACTGGGTGTTGGTCGAGGCTTTGGGCGTGACGATATAGCCGTCCTGGCCTTGGGGCCGCACCATCGGCGGCGTCATGTCCTCGAACATCGGCGGCGGCGCATAGCCTGCGTCCTGGGCTTGCACGGGTTGAGCAGGCATCAGAAACGTCATGGCGAGTAGCGCAGCGACGCGGCAATCCATGGATCGCTTTGCCACGCCTGCAAGGGCGGCGCAGAAGAATTTACAGGGATTTAAGAAGCTTGCGGATATCACTGTGCACCTGCGGGTTACCGGCGACAAGATTACCACTATGAACGGGATTGTCATCCTTTTCGATGCCGGTCACGAAACCGCCGGCTTCCTTGACGAGGAGAATGCCCGCCGCGACGTCCCACGGATGGACAAAACGTTCGAAGTATCCGTCGATCCGGCCTGCCGCAACATAGGCGAGGTCAAGCGCCGCCGAAGCGAAGCGGCGAACCATGGGCGAGACATCGGATACGGCGCGGACTTCCCGATAGAAGCGGTCGCGGGTTTCTTTGTCGCCCTTGGGCTGGCCGTAATTGACCATGCATTGTTCGAGGTTGTTCCGCCCCGAAACGCGCAGGCGGCGGTTGCGAAGCCAGGCGCCGCCGCCTTTTTCCGCCGTGAACATTTCATCTTTGGCGCAGTCATAGACGAGGCCCGCAATCACTTCGCCCTTGCGTTCCAGAGCGATCGAAATCGACCAGTGCGGAATGCCGTGCATAAAGTTGTGCGTGCCATCAAGCGGATCGATGATCCAGACATGGTCGGGATCGTTGCCCTTCACGCGTCCGCCTTCTTCCATCATGAAAGACCAGTCGGGCCTGGCTTTTTGCAGTTCGCCGAAGATGATCTCCTCGGCGCGCCTGTCGGCGGCGGTCACGAAATCGCCGGGGCCTTTGCGGGAAACCTGGAGCTGCTCGACTTCGTTGAAATCGCGCAGGAGGTTGCGCGACGCCTTTTCGGCGGCGCGGATCATCAGGGTCATGATCGGCGATTGTGCGGCCATCGACCTAGTCTTTCGCGCGTTCGGAATAGGCGCCGTCTTCGGTTTTGACGACGATGCGCGTCCCGGCCTCGATAAACGGAGGAACCAGAACCTTCACGCCGCCCGTAACGACGGCGGGTTTGTAAGAAGATGAGGCGGTCTGGCCTTTTACGACAGGATCGGCTTCTTCCACAGTAACGACGACGCTGTCCGGCAGCTCGACGCCCAGCGCTTCACCTTCGAAGGATTCGATCGTCACTTCCATGCCGTCCTGCAGCCATTTCGCCTGATCGCCGATGACGTCTTTCTTCACTTCGACCTGTTCATAGGTTTCTTTATCCATAAAGGTATATGTGTCGGCGCCGTCATTGTAGAGATAAGTGAAATCGGATTGCTCAAGGCGGACGCGTTCCAGCGTTTCCTGCGTGCGGTAGCGTACGTTGTCCTTGGTACCCGAGCGGATTTCGCGCATTTCAAGCTGGATCACGGACGCGCCTTTGCCCGGCTGCATGATTTCATGGCCCGTAATGAGCCAGAGCTTGCCGTCGCCGTCGCGGTCGAGGACATGACCTTTTCTTAATGTAATTGCTTGGACTTTCATTTCTTCTGTTCCTGTAGGATGGACTGGCCGAGTTTGGCGAGACGCTCTTTTAACTCGGGATCGTCCACGGTTTCAAGTAGCTGCGATAGATGATTTTTTTCGTCTTCCGTCAAGGGTTTTGTCCGTTTCGGCGGCTTCGATTTGACCTTCGGCTCGACATGCCTGAACTTGATGTCATGCACCCACCCGGCGCCAAATAGATTATTAATACGTTGTAATATAACGTCTTTTTGATAGACGAGCACGGCGCAGTCGGCGCTGGAGGCGGCGATATCGAGCGTCGCTTTGGGTCTCTCCTTCGGTGCCTTCGGCCTTATATAATGAATCTTGGCGGGCTGGGCGCGTTCGGCGAAATCGGGGCCGACGATCTCTTTCCAGTGCGTGACAATCCGCCCCAGCGCGATATATTTGCGCTCGAACACCTTGCCCAGCAGTTTGGGCACGGAACGGGAAACGGGATTCATGGCCATAACGAGCGCCATCATGGCGGCACCAGACAAAAATGTCGAGGCTTTCAGGGCCACGCTGCTGAAATGGTACGACCGCCACCGCCGCATCCTGCCGTGGCGGGCGCCCAAAGGACGAAAGGCCGATCCCTACCATGTCTGGCTTTCCGAAATCATGCTCCAGCAGACCACGGTTCCGGCCGTCGTCCCGTATTTCCTGAAATTCCTCGACAAGTGGCCCACCGTCCACGACCTTGCAGGGGCCGACAGTGAAACGGTCATGCAGAACTGGGCTGGGCTGGGCTATTACGCCCGCGCGCGCAATCTTCACAAATGCGCGAAATATGTTTCGGAAACGCTGAACGGAGAATTCCCGTCTACCATCGAAAAACTGAAAGACCTTTCCGGCGTCGGCGATTATACAAGCGCGGCGATCTCCGCCATCGCCTTCAACAAACCCGCCAATGTCGTCGATGGGAATGTCGAACGCGTGATGGCGCGCATATTCGCCGTAACGCAGCCGGTGCCGGATTCAAAGCCGTTCCTGAAACAACTGGCGGGAGGCATGGCGGAAGGCGAAACCGCGCGGCCCGGCGATTACGCGCAGGCGCTGATGGATCTCGGCGCCACCGTCTGCACGCCGTCCTCGCCCAAATGCATGCTTTGCCCTGTGCGGAATTTTTGCGACGGCTCGGAGCAGGGCATCGCTGCCGGTCTTCCCGCCCGCAAAGCCAAAGCGCAGAAACCGCAAAAGCATGGTTACGTCTATTGGCTCACCGACAGCAAAGGCTGCATTCTTTTCGAGAAGCGGGGGGAAAAGGGCATGCTCGGCGGCACGATCGGCCTGCCGACATCGGCTTGGCTTGATATAGCCCTAGAAAAGACACATCTCGTGGGTACGATTAATGGTAAGAAGAGCCGCGTCATGGTTCGCCATAGCTTTACCCATTTCGATCTGGAGCTGGAGGGTATTACGGCAACAGTCGGCGAAAAAAAAGTTCTTCCGAAAGGCGGAAATTATTTCTGGGTGTCTCCCGAACAGGCAGAAACACTGGGGATTCCGACGCTTTTCAAAAAGGCGCTCAAACAGTTCATTTAGAAGTTTGTGAACAGGACCGTTAAATAATATAATCAAAACATGAAAATGGATTCACTTTTCCGCATATTCCCTGTTTTCGTTCTGGCTTTAGCTCTCGGCTTTGGCCCCGTTCAGGCAAGCTTCGCCGCGGACGAAGACCTCGTCGTTCCGAACGCGTCCCAACCGACGCCAGAGCCTCCGGCGATGCCCGGCCCGAATGTTTCTCTCCCCTCGATGGATGAGGAAGTCACCATCCTGCGCGACGATTATGCAGGAAAATACAATCGCGCGACGCTCGAAAATCTTTCGAAACTTTACTGGCGGCTCGGCGCGTTCGATTTCGAGGACGACCTTGCCATCGGCAACTACCTTAAAATCAACGACTGCAAAATTTTCACCGAATATTTGAACGACGACCTTGAATGGAAAGAGATCGTCAAGGTCATGAAAGCGCACCTGAAGGAAAATAGCGGGGCGTTTCCCCTGAACTACCAGTTCCTTCTCGAACTTCATCTTGGCCGTTACGATACCGAGCGCGGGGGCTTCGCGCTGGTCGACAAGACAGGCTTTATCGACGCCAAGCGCATCGAGGTGGACAGTATGGACGCCAACCGCGACGTCTGCTTCGACGCCGGAACGATCAAGGATTACCCGAAGAGCATCGTCATCCTACTGCCAGAGCCCTTCACGCTGGACTTCGTAAAACTGGATGAACACGTCGCGCAAGCCTATATCCTGCGCAAGAAATCCGAATACAGCAAGCTTAGCGACGAGCGCAGGGTGAGGGCTTATGAACGCGATGCCTATCTGCGTCTGCGCGTAACATTCTCGCAATATCACGGAAACCTGCGCGGCGAACAGAATCAGACAATGGCCATCCTGTTCGGCACGATCGACGGGTATGAAATTTTCGAAGACAACGGTCAGAAACGCCTGATGGTCAGCGTCGATCTGAAAAAAGAGAAGGAAAAAAGCGCCGGCGAAAGCAGCATGATGTCGAAGCCCGTTGGGCAAGCGCCTACTGAAAGCGCGGAAGCACCGTCCACCGAACGCAAACCGTCGCCCGCGCCCGTCATGGGCATGGCCCCTGTCAACGGCGCCACTCCGACGGAAGTCCCGCCTACGCCTTGATGCGGATGATTTCCACGCCCGGCACACAAAACGGGTAAATTTCCAGCTTTTCAACGCGCACGCGCACCTGACGGATTTTTTCCCGCAGGCAGGCCGCTGCTATGTCCTCGGCCAGCGTTTCCACCAGATGGATATGCCTGTCTTTCGTTACGCTGAAGATGTGCTCGACAAACAGGGAATAGGACACCGTGTCGTGGATATCGTCGCGAGACGGATCCGGCCAGATTTCCGGTTCGGCCTCGACATTGATGCGCACACGCTGTGTGCGGCCTTTTTCCTCGTCATAGACGCCAATCCGGATGTCGGCGACGAGGTCTTTTATGAAGATGACGCTTTGATTCATTATTGCAGGGTCGCGCTCGGTGCGGCTTCAATCCGCGCGCGCAGTTCTCGCCGCATTGTGTCGATCGGCACGACCTTGCCGTTCCGCATCACGTGCCAGTATGTCCAGCCGTTGCAGGAAGGGGCGTTCTGTACGAGCGCACCGACCTTGTGGATGGAGCCGCGGTGGTTGCCAATAACGACGTTTCCATCGGCGTGAACCTTGGCCACCATCCGCCTCTTGGCGTCGGTAAGTTCCGCGCCGGGTTTTAAGTAACCATGTTCGATCAGCCAGCCGAAAGGAATGCGCATTTCCTCGCGTTTGTTCGCGAGTGTTACGGTGTCCTCCGCGCAAACCTCGGCGGCGTCGATGCGCTTTTGCGCATATTCTATATATTCGCTTTCGCGCTCGATACCGATCCACTGGCGGCCGAGCTTCTTGGCGACCGCGCCCGTCGTGCCCGTTCCGAAGAAGGGGTCGAGGACGAGATCGCCTGGTTTTGTGCTCGACAAAACCACGCGCTGGAGCAGGGCTTCCGGCTTTTGCGTGGGGTGCAGCTTGTCGCCGGCGTCATTTTTCAAACGCTCGCCGCCCGTGCAAAGCGGGATGAACCAGTCGGAGCGCATCTGTAAATCCTCGTTGAGCGCCTTCATGGAATCATAATTAAAGCGGTATTTGGAATCCTTGCTCTTCGCCGCCCAGATTATCGTTTCGTGCGCGTTGGTGAACCGCTTGCCCTTGAAGTTCGGCATCGGGTTCGATTTGCGCCAGATGATATCGTTCAAAATCCAGTATCCCAGATCCTGAAGAATGTAACCGAGGCGGAAGATGTTGTGGTAGGAGCCGATCACCCAGATCGTACCGTCGTCGTGCAGCGCATCGCGCGAGGCCTTGAGCCACTGGCGCGTGAAATCGTCATACGTCTTGAGCGAGTCGAACTTGTCCCAGTCGTCGTCGCACGCATCGACTTTCGAATTGTTGGGGCGGGTAAGTTCCCCGCCCAGCTGAAGATTGTACGGAGGGTCCGCAAAAATCATGTTCACCGACCCTTTTTGCAGGCTCTTCAGCTTCTCGACACAGTCGCCCTGCAGGATGGTGTTGTTGGGTGATTTTCGGCTCATAATTCCTCCGTCGATGTGGATCACAGTGGAACGAATCATGATTCATTTGCGAGTCGGCGTCAACATCATAAATGCAAAAAACGGTGAAGAGTCAGAACGTTGTAAGAACATCTTCATATTTTAGAATCAGTTCAAAGATTTAAGGAGTTAATAGCAAAGAGGGGCGTTTGCAATTCAACCGTTTCACCCACAGAAGGAGAAATATTATGACCCAGCCGATCCCCCAAGGCTATTCCACCGTAACCGCCGTCATCGCCGCCGACGATTGCGCAGAGGCGATCGAGACCTACAAAAAGGCGTTCGACGCAAAAGAAAATCCCCAAGACCGCACACAATGCCCCGAAACCGGCAAGATCATGCACACGGTTGTTCAGATTGGGACATCGAAAGTCATGATGTCGGACAAATTCCCCGGTTGCTCGGCTGCCGAAGGAGCAAGCTTTTACCTCTATGTCCCTGATTGCGACAAGACGCTGAAACAGGCGAAAGAAGCGGGAATGGAGATTATCATGCCCGCCGAAGACATGTTCTGGGGCGACCGCCTCGGTGCGGTAAAAGATTCCTGCGGCATTCAGTGGTCGGTCGCCACGCACAAGCGCGATGTTTCCCGCGACGAACTGGACAAAGGCGCACAGGAAATGGCGAAGCGCATGAAAGACGGACAAAAGGCCGCCTAAACCGCTTCAACCTTACACGGCGCAAAGGATTTTCGGTGATGCGGCGTGATGCCGTATTGTGCGATACCGTCCAAATGTTCGGGCGTCCCGTATCCGGCATTGGTGTGCCAGTGATACTGCGGAAATTGTTCGTGCAATTTGGCCATATAACGATCGCGCGTAACCTTGGCTAGAATGGAAGCCGCCGCAATGGAAAGAGACTTGTCGTCGCCCTTTATCACGGCCTTGGCATCACAGACCAGCTTTGGCGTAAACTTTCCATCGACCAGAGCAAGCGTTGCGGTCATTTTACCGTGCACACCCTCATGAGCCCGCATCATGGCGAGCAATGTCGCATGGTGAATGTTGAGATTGTCTATTTCCTCGACGCTTGCCTCGGCAACTGCATAAACACAGCGCTGGATAATTAGCTCATAAAGATAATCCCGTTTCAGCGCCGTCAATTGCTTGCTGTCTGCAACATCCCGCCATACCGGATGCCTGATATGCTCCTCTGGAATATAGACGCACGCCGTCACGACGGGGCCGGCGAGGGGGCCGCGACCCGCTTCGTCGATGCCGCAGACCGGCACGCCAAAACTGGCATCGAACATTTTGCGGCTGACGCGGCGCCTAGCCTTTAAGGCTTTTGCTGACGATTTCAAAGACATCGGGGGAGAGTTTTTCCGTGTTGGCGATTTCCTGCAAGGCCGCTTTCATCTTGTTCTGGCGATCCTGCGTATAGCGTTTCCATTCCCGCATGGGGGTCAGCATCCGTGCCGCGATCTGCGGGTTGATGGCGTTGAGCGTGATGACGGCATCCTTAAGCAGCGTATAGCCCGAACCGTCGGCTCGGTGGAATACGACCGGATTGTTCATCGCGAACGCGCCGTAGAGCGAACGCGCGCGGTTGGGATTTTTGAGGTTGAAGTCCTGATGCTTTTCCAGCCTGTGCAGGTTTGCAATGGCGTTATCGTTCACGCCGACCGCCTGTAGCGAGAACCATTTGTCGATGACAAGCGGGTAATCCCTGAAGCGCTGATAGAAATCGGCGAAGGCCGCATCTTTCTCTTCTCTCTCATGGTCGGTGAGAACGGAAAGCGCCGCGACGCGGTCTGTCATGTTGCTGGCCTTCTTATACTGTTCAAACGCGATTCCGGCGTCGTCCAGATAGCCCAGCACCGTGTTCTTCAAAGCCCGCCGCGCCATATCGGCAGGCGTAATTCCATACGCGCCCGTTTCCTGATTGGACGTATAGACGCTCATCAGCTTGTCGCGGTTGCGCCCGGCAAAAACTTTCTTCACCTGCTCACGGGCGCAATAGATGGCGTCCGGATCGACCACGTCGCGCGTCTGGGCGATAATCTGCACATCCGGCAGGGCGAGAGCCTTGGCCAGCAAAGCTTTGTCGCCCTTGCCCTGCAGCGCCTGGTCGAGAAGGCTTTCAAGCGCTTCCGGCAATCCTTCGCCCAATTCGCCCGTATCTATAAGTTTGTTGAGTGCGCGCAGAGCGTAAGTCTGCCCCGCTTCCCAGCGATTGAACCCATCGGAATCATGCACCATCAAAAAGCGCAGGTCGTCGTCCGTTAGATCCGTGGTAAGTTTTACGGGCGCCGAAAAATTCCGCAGGATGGAGGGAACGGGGCGCGCGCCGATATTCTCGAAAGTGAAAGTTTGTTCTGGTTCTTTAAGATTAAGAATAATCGTGTTGTTACCCCGAGCGTCGTCGAGAGATATCACGGGATCTCTCCGCTCCGCCTTCGGCTCCGGTCTAGATGACAATGTGAGGGACATATCGTCGCCGTTCGGGCCGACGAGCCCGACCGCCACCGGAATATGCATCGGCTTCTTGTCCGCCTGCCCCGGCGTCGGCGGAATCGTCTGGCGCAGGGTCAGCGTATAGGTTTTGTTCGTTTCGTTGTATTCGCCGCGCGCATCGATCTCCGGCGTACCGGCCTGACTATACCACAGCTTGAATTGCGACAGGTCGAGCCCCGACGCGTCTTCCATGCATTTGGCCCAGTCTTCGGTAGTCACGGCCTGTCCATCAAAGCGATCGAAATACAGGTCGGTCGCCTTGCGATAGGTCTTGGGGCCGAGCAAGGTATTGAACATGCGGATCACTTCCGCACCCTTTTCATACACGGTCATCGTGTAGAAATTGTTGATCTCGATATAGTTGTCGGGGCGTATAGGGTGGGCGAGGGGGCCGGAATCTTCGGGGAACTGCATCCGGCGCAGATGCTGGACATCGTCGATCCGTTGCAAGCCCCGCGAATTGAGGTCAGCCGAAAATTCCTGATCCCGGAAGACGGTCAGGCCTTCTTTCAGGGAAAGCTGGAACCAGTCGCGGCAGGTCACGCGGTTTCCCGTCCAGTTGTGGAAATATTCATGCGCTATCACGCTTTCCACCCGCATGAAATCCGCATCCGTCGCGGTCTCGGGATGGGCGAGAACGAGGGCGGTATTGAAAATATTGAGCGAAGTGTTTTCCATCGCCCCCATATTGAAATCGCTGACCGCGACGATGTTGAAGATATCGTACTGATATTCGCGCCCGTAGACGTCCTCATCCCATTTCATCGCCTTGATAAGCGAAGCCATAGCATGGCCGCACTGGCTTTCATCACCCTTGCGGACGTAAATATACAAATCCACCTTGCGGCCGGAGCGCGTCGTGAATGTATCGCGGATATGAACGAGGCCGCCCGCGACAAGCGCGAAGAGATAACAAGATTTCGGTGTAGGATCGTCCCACACCGTGAAATGCCGCCCGCCACCGAGCGCGCCTTTCTCCTTCAAATTGCCGTTTGATAACAGGACTGGGCAGGACTTTTCATCCGCCTCGACCC
>DASTUM010000046.1:0-8034 GCA_035759665.1 Micavibrio sp. | reverse complement strand
CGGGAAAAATAACTAACGAATTTAAGGCGCGCGCCGCTCCCGTCCAGAAAAAACATAGAACCCTGTTGTATAAGGCATCTCAGGCCACCCGCTGACCTTCTTCGGCGGCATGGGCGGCGTCGGAAATCATGAACTCCACATTTTCGCGGCCCTGCCAGTTGTTTATCTTGAACTGCCCCGCCATATGGAACATCTTTTGCCCGCCCTTGAGCAACGCTTCGCCCAATTTCGTGCCGACGCCGTAGAAGAACATGCCCTTCATCCTCTGCCCGCCTTCCCAGTCGGACACCTGCACACGAATATGCCTGTCTTTAAGGACGTCGGCCATCTGTACCCGCACATTGGCCAGCGCGAAACACGGCTCTAAATTCTGCGGCCCGAACGGGCCGATCTGCTCGTTGAGGATTTTCACGAAATGCGATTGCGCGCCGCGGATAGAGGCAATCCCGTCGATGACCGTTTCCTGCGCTGTATCCACGCTCTCCATCTGCGCCGTAACATTCTTCGTCAAAAATTCGCGCAGCTCCGGCAGCCGGTCCGGCATCACCGTGAACCCGCCCGCCATCGCATGCCCGCCGCCTTTGACAAGTATCCCTTCATTGCGCGCGCCGATAAACGCATCGGCCATGCTCACGCCCGTCACCGACCGTCCCGACCCGCGTCCTTCGAGAACGCCGCTTTCATTTTCGGCAAAGGTGACGACAATGGAAGGCTTTCCAAATCTTTCCTTCAGGCGCCCCGCGACCAGCCCGCTTAACCCCGGATGCCATTCCGGATCGGACACGACGATGACGGGGCCTTGATCGAGCCCCTCGCGCTCCACGCGCTCCACCGCTTCCTTCATCATCTGCGACTGGATTTTCTTGCGCTGCTCGTTGCAATCGTCAAGGACGAACGCGATCGACCGCGCCTCATCGAGGCTATCCGTGGACAAAAGCCTCGCGCCGAGGTCGGAGCGGTGAACCCGGCTGCCTGCATTGATGCGCGGCCCCAATGAGAAACCCGCATCTTTGGGGTCGGGCGCCGTTTCGATGTTGGAAACTTCGCACAAGGCGCGAATGCCCATATTCGTCCTGAACGCCATCTGCGCGAACCCCGCGCGGGTAAACAATCTGTTCGGCCCCGTCATAGGCACCATATCGCACACCGTGCCGAGCGCGACGAGGTCGATGCAGGATTTCATCGGCGCAGGCTCGATATTCTTTTTCGCGAAGAATCCCTCGCGCTTCAAAACATTGTTGATTGCGACGCAGGACAGGAACGTCACCCCGCACGCCGCGAGCATGCCAAGGCTGGATCGATCGTCCCTGCGCTTGGGATTGATGACATGGTTGGCGGCGGGCAGCGCCTCCTCCGCCTCATGGTGATCGAAGATCGCGATGTCTAGCCCGATATTGCGTCCCTGCGTCACTGGCTCGAAGGCCGTCGTCCCGCAATCGAGCATCACCACCGTAGACGCCCCGTCATGCTTCAAAGATTGCAGCGCTTTCAAATTCGGGCCGTAACCCTGCCCCAGCCTGTCGGGAATATAAACCGGCGCCTCCTGCCCGCAATGACGCAGGAAGCGGATCATGACGGCGGCGGACGTCGCCCCGTCCACATCGAAATCGGCAAGAACGCCGATTCTCTCCCCGTCGATAATCTTCGCCGCCATCCATTCCGCAAAATCCTTCATGCCCGCCATGGAAAACGGATCGGGGAAATGATCGCGCAGCGTCGGGTTCAGGAAAGACTGAACATCGTCCGGCCCGACGCCGCGTATATGCAGAAGGCGGGCGATATAATCCGGCAAGCCGTGAAGCTGCGAAATCCGCGCCACGATATCCTGCTCCACCGCCGGAAACACCCAGCGGGAATCCTTCAAAGACCGCGCGACATTCAAAAACGACGGCTCACTCATCCCGCCCCCGCATAAATCCCCTTCCGTCATAGCGCACACTGCTTGTCATTGTCTCCCTCGCGTCATTGCGCCCCCTCCCCGTCATTGCGAGAACCCCGGACTTGATCCGGGCGACGCGGCAATCCAGCCTTCGCACACCGGGCGCAAATCCGCGATCCACCGAAAAATCTTCGGCGGACTGCATGGAAAGGGGGATGTTTCTCTCTGCCGTCATAGATGGTCGTATCCGTGGGAATCAATGATTCCAGCCTAAAACATTCCCCCCGCATTAGGGAATTAAAACCGCTCGATCCGCAGGATCGTGGGCGGCGCGGCCACGCTTTTCAGGGCGGACATTTTGGCCGAAGCGGCGCGGATCGCCTCGCGGGAACATTCGTGCGTCGTTATGACAACGGAAACAGGCTGGCCGGGATCGCGCCCACGCTGGATCATGCTCTCAATGGAAATACCGAAATCGCGCAGGATGGCGGACACGTCCGCGATCACGCCCGGCTGGTCGGTGACGGTCAGGTTGATATACTGCCCGCTGACGATATCTTTCGCCTCCGCCCACTGCGCGTCCTTCAATTGCGCGACAGGCAATCCGAACGCCGGCAAATAATAACCCCGTGCAAGGTCGATCAAATCGGCAACCACCGCGCTCGCCGTCGGCCCCTGTCCCGCACCGCGCCCTTCCAGCATCGCGCGATCCACGAAATCGCCTTCGACGAACACCGCGTTGAACACGCCCTCGACCGTACCGAGCGGCGCATCGACGGGAACGAGGCATGGCTCCAGACTCTGCGCGATCCGTCCGCCGATATCGCGCGCAATGCCAAGCAGCTTGATCCGGCAACCCAGCTCCTTCGCGAATTCTATATCCCGCGCTGTGATCTTGCGGATGCCCGTAACATCGATGGCGGCGAAATCCGGTTTCACGCCAAAGGCCAGCGCCGTCAGGATCGTCAGCTTGTGCGCCGCGTCGATCCCGTCCACGTCGAACGTCGGATCGGCCTCGGCGTAACCCTTCTCCTGCGCCTCTTTCAAAACATCCGTGAAATCGCGCCCCGTCTCGCGCATCTCGGTCAGGATATAATTGCAGGTGCCGTTCAGGATGCCGTAAATCCCGTCGATCCTGTTTCCGGCAAACCCTTCGCGCAGCGCCTTGATGATGGGAATGCCGCCCGCCACCGATGCTTCGAAATTCAGGCTCACGCCATTCTCCTCGGCACGCTTCGCGAGCGCAAACCCATGCTTGGCGAGCAGCGCCTTATTGGCGCTCACCACCTGCTTCTTGTTTTTCAGCGCCTGTTCGACAAGGTTCTTTGCTGCCCCGCTATCGCCGCCGATCAGTTCGACGACGACATCGACATCGCTGCGCGTGGCCAGCGCAGCCACGTCTTTTTCCCACTCATACCCGGATAAATCGACGCCGCGGTCTTTCTTCGCATCCCGCGCATGAACGGCGGTGATGGAAATATCCTTCCCCGCGCGCCGTGCGATCTCCGCGCCGTGCGCCTGCAGGATTTTCACGACGCCCGCGCCGACTGTTCCCAGCCCCGCAACGCCGATACGCAGCTTCGATGACATGAATTATTGCCCCGTAACGATGTCCACGCGGCGCTCGCCGGCTTCACCGCCGCCCGAAGGCTTCGTATCGCCCCAGGCTTTGGTTTCCAGCTTCTCCGCCGGAACGCCCTGCTCGATCAGGTGCTCGGAAACGGTCGATGCGCGTTTGAGGGATTCTTTCAGGTTCAGGATTTTCGCCTTCACCGGGTCGTCCGTCTGCGTCGGTGCGCTGGCATAGCCTTCCACCTTCACACGATCGACCGGCGCGAATTTCGCGGTTTCGGCCACATCGCGCAGGACGCTGCGGTCTTTTCCGTCGAGGCTCGAAGAACCGTACGGGAAGTAGATATTCGAGACTCCCGGCGCGGCGCGGGACGCAAGCTTGCCGCCTTCGACTGCCTGATCGCGTTCATCCGAAAAACGTGAGGGGCCGGCATCGGCGCGGCTGACCGAACCCGTGACGGGCAAAACGGCATTGGGCCATGACGGCTCCTGCTGGAACGTCGAATACCCGTCGAGCGGATAGACCGTCACGCGCGGATCGGTGGCGAGCGGAATGCCCCCCGGATCCTGATGCACCGGCGGCACGCCGCCGCCGTTATAGTCCATGCCCGGCGCTGGACCGTCCAGATCGTAAATTTCAACGGAGCCACCGGCAAGTTTCGTCGTCATGATGCGCAGATCCTCGTCGCTCGGCGGCGGGAAATCGGGAACGGGCTGCACACCGGGGGCTTGGTCGAGGCGGCCGGAAATGGTCGGCGGCGGCGCTTCCTGCGGCGCTTTCTTTTTGCCGTCTGTCCAGCCTTCGACGGTTTCGCAACCGGCCAGCGAAAGCACCATCAATGCCGCAATCACGAATTTCGAGAAAAATCGCACCGTAAAACCCTCCGTCCTCCAGGAAACGCGCGGCCCATCCTGCCTCCAAAATTTCCGTAGCGCAAGAAGCCGCGGCCAGCCTTCCCCAAATTAATTGAATCGGTTGATTTTTCCGCCGCTCTGAGGCACATTCCTTCAAGCTTCTTAAGTACACTCCCTAACCCCCTGCGAAATAAGTGAAAACCATGGCCGCACCTACGGCTTCGAAAAAAGATGACTCCGCCGCACCGAACGGCATGAAACAGGCCATCGACCCAGTCGCCCTGTCCCGCGCCCTCGCCGACGCCAGCGAACGCGCCCTCCCGCTGATACAGGATTACATGGAACGCCACGGCAAGGACATGGGGGCGAACGCGCTGGAACCGATGCTGGCGCTGCAGGAACGCTTCACTTCCTTCATGGCGGTTTTGATGTCGAACCCCCGCCGCCTCGCCGAAATCCAGTTCGAATACTGGAAGCAATGGGCGGGTCTGTGGGGCAACACGCTCGCGAAACTCTCCGGCGAAAAGACGGTCGATATCTACAAACCAGAACCGGGCGACCGCCGCTTCCGCTCCGAAGAATGGAACGAAAACCTTCTCTTCGATTTCATCAAGCAATCCTACCTGATGACATCCAAGTGGATGCAGGACGTCGTGCGCAAGACCGAAGGCATCGACCCCGACATGCGCGAACAGATCGATTTTTACACGCGCCAGTTCGCAGACGCGATGGCGCCGACCAACTTCGTCCTGACCAACCCCGACGTCCTTCGCGAAACCATCCGCACCGGCGGCGAGAACCTCGTCCTCGGCCTCGAAAACCTGATCGAGGACATGGAACGCGGACGCGGCGAGCTCAAAATCAGTACGACGAACTACGAAGTCTTCCAGCCGGGCAAGAACATCGCCTCGACCAAAGGCTCGGTAATCTTCCAAAACGACCTGATCCAGCTGATCCAGTACGCCCCCACAACGGAAAAAGTTTCGAAAACGCCGCTCCTGATCGTCCCGCCCTGGATCAACAAATATTACATCCTCGACCTCCGCCCCGAAAACAGCCTCGTCAAATGGCTGGTCGATCAGGGCCACACCGTCTTCATGATCTCCTGGGTGAATCCCGGCCCCGAACTCGCGGACAAAGACTTCGAAGACTATATGAAAGAAGGCGTCCTCGCCGCGCTCGACAACGTCGAAAAAGCCACGGGCGAAGACAAAACGAATGTCATCTCCTATTGCATAGGCGGCACGCTGATGTCGATCACGCTGGCATGGATGCAGGAAAAAGGCATGGCGGATCGCGTCGCCTCCTGCACCTTCCTCACGACCCTGATCGACTTTAAAAACGCTGGCGACCTCAAACTCTTCACCGACGAAAAACAGATCGACGCCATGGAACGCCAAATGCGCGAAAAAGGCGTCTTCGCCGGCGACAATCTGCAAAAGACTTTCGCCATGCTCCGCGCCAACGACATGATCTGGTCGTTCGTCATCAACAACTACCTGCTGGGCAAGGAACCCTTCCCCTTCGATCTTCTTTACTGGAACGAAGATTCAACCAACATGCCCTGCGCGATGCATTCTTTCTATCTTCGCAATATGTATCTCGAAAACAGGCTGATCGAACCCGAAGGCCTCGAAATCGACGGCGTGAAGATCGACGTGCGCGATATCAAGACGCCCGCCTATTTCCTGTCCACCCGCGAAGACCATATCGCGCCATGGAAGGCGACATATTCCGGCTACGCCGCCTTTACGGGGCCGAAGAAATTCACCCTTTCCGCCTCAGGCCACGTCGCGGGCGTCGTCAATCCTCCGGCGTCGGGAAAATATTGTTTCTGGTCGTCGTCCGAAGACACACCTTCCCCCGTTAAATGGCTGGAGCACGCCACCGAAACCAAGGGAAGCTGGTGGACGGACTGGCAAAACTGGATTGTGGATTACACCGGAAAGACTGTAGCGGCAAGAACGCCCAAGATTACAATAGAAGCTGCTCCAGGCAGCTATGTTCAAAAGAAACCATATTGACATAAAACGCACCTGAAGCTAAGTTAGCCTAGGAGTGCGCGATGTCCGATAAACCGTCCCCACAGCATCTTTCCGTCGTAAGCAGCTTCACCGCCGCCGACTACCCCTATTTCTTTACAGACAAGCTTATCTCCCCCGGCGATCACATTGAGAGCCTGAAATCTCTGGCCGAAATGCGCAATGCCGCACACATAGCGCGCATCGCCGACTACAAACTCTTTGAAAGACATGACGGCAACACCATCCATTTCCGCACAGCCCAAGACCTGGCAAAATTCAAGGTAGCAACAGAACCCGGCGACAAGGTTAAGGAGTGGTTTTTCTCCACCGAGCTCAATTACGATGTGCGAAAACTGAAACGCATCCGCAGTGAATTGCAGGATATGACGGACAAGGTCGGGTTCGGCGATACGCTCCGGTTCAAACTTGACCGCAAGACGCGCACCATCTATTACGAGGCATCCTCTAAAAACATCTATTTCGCTTTCGCCGATTTCGCCGAGGCAAACCACGCCATCCTCCAGCCCTTCTTGAGCTTGCAGCGCAAGGAACCGGAATTCGACATCCCCTTCCCGTCTGAAGAAGAGGCCGTGCAGGCCAAAATTTCCTATGACGACGACGATGAAGCGGATATCTACGCGGAAACGGAACCCTCTCCGCAATCCATGGGCATAACGCTCGGCGGCAAGACCGAAGGAGCGGAAAAATCAAAAGATCGTTCCCACCTCTCCCTCGTAAAAGATTTCGAACCGAGGCAAAACGGCTATATCTACAAACTGACGCCGAAAGTGGTTTTCGATCCCGAACGATCCCAGGCCGACTTTATGTACCGTGAAAACACCGATTATCCGTCTTTCAAAATAAGAACGAAAACCGAATGGGTATTGACGCAAATCCGGCATGCCATGGAACATACTGGCGTCCCCGATTACCATCTTAGCGCCGGCCCCGACGGTATCCAGGCCTGGTTCAAAACACTTCAGGATCGGGTAGCCGCTTGCATTTCGCTTGCACCTGATATGGCATATCGGGTCGATTTCCTGCAGTGCGACTCGTCGACCTCCCCGATGAAAATTAGCAAAAAGGTCAAAAAGCTTCAGGAAATTTTCTCGCAGACCGGCGAAAACGTAAACTTCAAATTCATCGCCGACAAGGAACGCCATGTCATCCAGGTCGCCACGCAAAGCGGAAACGACTATATACGGCTTCAGGCGATCTCCCGCCGTCTGGAAAAAACGAACGGCAAGTTCCAGAAGCTGATCGGTCTGGACAAGCCGCCCGCGGTAAGCCACAAACTCTAAAGATAGTCTTTCGACAGCTTCACGTAATTGTCTGCCGACACCGGAAAGAAATCGAGGTCGGCCTGTGTCAGCTTCCGCATCAGCTTCGCCGGATTGCCCGCCCATAACTCGCCGCTTGGCACGCGTTTTTTCGGCGGCACCAGCGCGCCCGCCGCTACCATCGCCCCGCTTTCGACGACGGCTTCGTCGAGGACGATCGCGCCCATGCCGATGAACGCATTGTCCTGAATCGTGCAGGCATGGAGCAGCGCCATATGCCCCACCGTCACACCGTCGCCGACATAACAGCCGGACACGCCGCGCGTGACGTGCAGAACGCATCCGTCCTGAATGTTCGTGCGCTTGCCGATGCGGATTTCATGCACGTCGCCGCGCATATTGACGCCGAACCAGATGCCGGAAT
>DASTUM010000045.1:0-5578 GCA_035759665.1 Micavibrio sp. | reverse complement strand
ATAAGTTACGGCAAGAGGAAGCGCAGCTATGCCATCGTCGTGCAGGCGACGGGAAATGCGCGGCCGATCAAGCCCAGGGCCGCGGACGAGGTCGCCTGGTATTTCGACGATCCATGGAGCGCGGATTTCGCGGCGCTGGGCAATCTGCGCCATATCGCGCTGGTGGGGAGCGGGCTGACGGCGACGGACATGGTTCTTGCACTCTATGCCAAAAACTTTCAGGGCAAAATTTCTATTTTATCGCGCCATGCCTTGCTGCCCGCCGCGCATGCCGCGCCGGCGTCGTGGCCGTCTTTCCTGCTGCAGGACGATTACAAGGAAACGCCCTATAGGTTGCTGTGCCGTATCCGTGCCGAGGTGGAAAAGGCGGCGGGTGAAGATATCCCGTGGCAGGCGGTAATTGACGCCCTGCGCGGGCATACCAACCCTATCTGGGAGGGTATGACGCGGCACACGCGGGCGCAATTCATGAAGCGGCTCTTTACGCTTTGGAACGTGCACCGCCACCGCATGGCGCCGCAGATCGCGCAGGCGATGGAGGCGCTGGTCAAGGCAGGGCGGCTGGAACTGGTGAAGGCGTCGGTGGAGAACGTCGCAGCAGGCCCCGTCGTTATAACATCCGCCGGAGATATTACGGCGGATGCGGTTATCAACTGCCTCGGCTACCGCTATCAGGAAGAGGGGCGGAAATACGAGCCGGCGGAAAAGATCGGCCCGGCGCGGTTCGGCGAGCAGTTCGAAACCACCGCTATTCCCGAGATCAGGGCGCAGGCGGCGGAGATCACCGCCCGCATCCTCGAACATTACTAGAAAGGTTCGTCTTCCGTATGGTGCGCGGAGTTGCGCCGCCCCGGCGCGATTTCATCGCCGTGGGCGCGGATCGGGTCTTTGCGGCCCGTGAGTTTTACCTCCATCGTGCGGAGCATGACGTAGAACATCGGCGTGAAAATCAGGCCGAAGAACGTCACGCCCAGCATCCCCGAAAATACCGATATACCGATGGCCTGGCGCATTTCAGCGCCGGCGCCCGAAGAAAAGACGAGCGGCACGACGCCCATGATGAAGGCGAATGAGGTCATGAGGATGGGGCGAAGACGCAGATGGCAGGCTTCGCGCGCGGCCTCGATGATACCGCGGCCTTGATGTTCGAGTTCGCGGGCGAATTCGACGATCAGGATGGCGTTCTTGCAGGCAAGCCCCGCGAGCACGAAGAGCGAGATCTGGGTGAAGATGTTGTTGTCGCCGCCGGACAGCCACACGCCCATGATGGCCGAGAAGATGGACATCGGGACGATCAGGATGACCGCGAGCGGCATCGTCAGCGATTCATACTGCGCCGCCAGAACGAGGAAGACGAGCAGGATGCAGAGCGGGAAGATATAGACGGTGGTGTTGCCCGCGAGGATCTGCTGGTAGGTCAGATCCGTCCATTCGAACTGCATGCCGGGGGGCAGCGTGTCGGCGAGGATTTTGGAGATGGCGGCCTGCGCTTCGCCGGAGGAATATCCGGGCGCGGCGTCGCCATTAATATCGGCGGTGCGGTAGGCGTTGTAGCGCATCGCGGTCTGGGGGCCGAAGGTTTCGGAGACGGTAACCATCGAACCGAGCGGCACCATTTCGCCCTTGTCGTTGCGTACGCGCAGGCGCGTGATGTCTTCGGGGGAGGAGCGGTAATCCCGGTCGGCCTGCGCCACGACTTGATAGGTTCTGCCGAACTGGTTGAAGTCGTTGATGTAGATGGAGCCGAGATAGACCTGCATCGTGTCGAAGATGTCGGAGACATTGACGCCGAGCTGCTGCGCCTTCGTGCGGTCGACGTCGGCGAAGAGCTGGGGCGTGTCGATCGTGTAGCTGGAGAAGATTCCGGCTAGGGCGGGATTTGTCTGCGCCGCCGCCGTCACCTGTTTCATCACGTTGTCGAGCGCCTGGTAGCCGAGGTCGCCGCGGTCTTCGACCTGTAGCTTGAAGCCGCCTATGGAGCCCATGCCGGATACGGGCGGGGGCGGGAAGACGGCGACGAAGCCTTCGTCGATGCCGAAGAATTTCTGCTGCAATTCATTGGCGATGGCGAAACCGGAGAGTTCAGGCTTCCGGCGTTCCTCGAAAGGTTTGAGCGTTCCGAAGGCGATGCCGGCGGAGGACGAACTGGTGAAGCCGTTGATGGACAGGCCGGGGAAGGAGACGACGTTCTGAATGCCGGGATGTTGCATCATGATATCGCCCATCTTTTTGACGACGGCCTGTGTGCGCTCGAGCGTCGCGCCTTGCGGCAGCTGAGCGAAGGCGATGACGTAGCCTTTATCCTGCGCCGGGACGAAGCCGGGCGGCACGAGGCGGAAGACGAACAGCGCGCCGACGATCAGGGCGGCATAGACGACGAACATAATCAGCTTATGCCTGACGATGCCGCCGACGCCGCGTTCATAGCCCCGCGATCCACGTTTGAACGCTTTGTTGAAACCGTTGAAGAACCAACCGAAGGTGCCGTCCATAAAGCGTGTCAGGCGGTCTTTGGGTGCGTCGTGGCCGCGCAGGAGCAGGGCCGACATGGCCGGGGACAAGGTGAGGGAGTTGAGGGTGGAGATGACCGTCGCGATGGCGATGGTCGTCGCGAATTGCTGGTAGAACTGCCCGGTCAAGCCGGAGACGAAGGCGATCGGCACGAACACGGAGGTGAGCACGAGCATGGTCGCGATGATAGGGCCTGTGACTTCCTTCATGGCCTGTATGGTGGCGTCGCGGGGCGAGAGTCCTTCCTCGATGTTGCGCTCGACGTTTTCGACGACGACGATGGCGTCGTCCACGACGATCCCGATGGCCAGAATGAGGCCGAAGAGCGAAAGGACGTTGATGGAAAAGCCGAGCAGAAGCAGTGCCGCAAAGGTTCCCACGACGGAAACGGGCACGGCCAGCAGCGGGATGATGGAAGCGCGCCATGTCTGGAGGAAGACGATGACGACGAGCACCACGAGCACGACGGCCTCAAGTAGCGTGTGCAGGACGGCCTCGATGGAATCGTTGACGAATTTGGTCGGGTCGTAGGCGATTTCGTAATCGACGCCTTTGGGAAAAGTTTTCTTGAGTTCTTCCATCGCCGTGCGAACGTTGGTGGATATTTCCAGCGCGTTCGATCCGGCCATGGCGAAGATACCCATACCCGCCGCTTCCTTGTTGTCGAGGAAGGATTGCATCGCGTATTGCTGAGCAGCGAGTTCGACGGTGGCGACGTCGGACAGGTAGGTCACGACGCCGTTTTCATCGCGCTTGATGATGATGTTTTCGAATTCTTCGGGAGAGGAGAGGCGGCCCTTGGCGTTGATGGGGAGTTGCACCTGCGCCTGGTCGGTGTAGGGCGGGCCGCCGATGGTTCCGGTGGAAACCTGGATGTTCTGGCCGCGGATGGCGTTGATGACGTCCGTGGCGTTCAGATTTCTTTCGTTGATCTTTTCGGGGTTGAGCCAGATGCGCATGGCGTAATCGCCCGCGCCGAACACCTGCACCTGTCCGACACCGGAGATGCGGGTCAGGCGGTCTTTGACGTTCAGGGTGGCGTAGTTGCTCAAATAAAGGGAATCGTAGCTTCCGTCGGGGGAGGTCAGGTGCACGACCATCGTGATGTCGGAGGAGGATTTCACGGTGGTGACGCCGACCTGGCGGACGATGTCGGGCAGGCGCGGTTCGGCCTGCGAGACGCGGTTCTGGACGAGTTGCTGCGCGAGGTCGGGATCGGTGCCGATCTTGAACGTCACCGTCAATTGCATGTTGCCATCGGTGGTGGCGAGCGAGGACATATAGAGCATACCCTCGACGCCGTTGATCTGCTCTTCCAGCGGCGTTGCGACGGTTTCGGCGATCACGGCGGGCGACGCGCCGGGGTAGGAAGCGGCAACGACGACGGAGGGCGGCGCGACTTCGGGATATTCGGACACCGGCAGGCTGAACATCGACACGAGGCCGCCGAGAAAGATCAGAATCGAAATGACCGCAGCGAAGATCGGCCGGTCGATAAAGAAGCGGGAGAAATGCATGAGTGATTATTCCTGCGCGGGCGTTTCTTGGGCGAGGGGTTCGGCGGGCGCGGGCTCGTCGAAGGGGATGGCTTCGGGCGCATCCGTGTCGGCAGGGGTCGCTTTGGCCTGTTTTTCGCCGGCCTTCGGCGCTTCGCCGGCTTGCGGGGCCGCCGCCTGTTGTTTCATGGCCTGAAGTTCTTCGGGCGTCATCGGCTGGACTTTCGCTCCCGGGCGGATTTTCATCAGGTTGTCGACGATGACCTTGTCGCCGGGTTCAAGGCCCGAGAGAACGATGCGGTCGGGGCCGACCGTGTCGCCAAGCTTGATTTCGCGGTAAGCCGCGGCGCTGTCTTCGCCGACGACATAGACGAATTTGCGGCTCTGGTCGGTCAGCACGGCTTTTTCAGGGATGGTGATCTTGTTTTCCGTGTCCACGGAGCCGATCTGGACGCGGGCAAACATGCCGGGCAGCAGCGCGCCGTCATCGTTCGTGAACACAGCGCGGGCGCGGATGGTGCCCGATGTCGGGCTGATCTTGTTGTCGAAGCTTTTGATCGTGCCTTCGTAGGGTTTGTCGTCGCCTTTCAACAGCAGGCGGACGGGGATTTCCTGTTCGGCGGAAACGCCCTGGCCTGCGCCCTTGCGCACGAAGGTGAGGTAGGTCTGGTCGTCGACTTCGAAATCGGCATAGATGTTGTTTTCAGAGACGATGGTTGTCAGCAGCGGCGCGGCCTGCGCCGTGACGAGGTTGCCTTCGGTGATTTCGGGGCGCGCAATGCGTCCGTCGATCGGCGCTTCGATCGTTGCGCGGTCGAGATCGACGAGGGCCGCTTTCAGGCGCGCATTGGCGTTGGCGATGCCGCTTTTATTGACTTTCTGGGCGTTGACGCGCTGGTCGTAGCCCTGCTTGGAAATGGCGCCGGTTTTCAAAAGTTCTTCGGCGCGGGCCAGTTCCTTTTGCGCGTATTGCGCGTCTTCGTTCGCAGAGGCGAGTTCGGCCCGCGCCTGAGCAGCGGCGGCTTCATAAGGGCGCGGGTCGATGCTGTAAAGAATGTCGCCTTTCTTGACGATCTGGCCGTCCTGGAAATGGACTTTTTGAATCAGGCCGCTGACCTGCGGGCGGATTTCGACATAATCGACGGCGGTGAGGCGTCCCGAAAATTCCTTCCATATCTGGACGGGCTTTTCCTTGATGAGGACGTAGGGGACGGGCATTGCTGGCATTTCGCCGCCGGCCTGCGCGATCGCCTCGCCCGCTTGCGTGAATTGCACCAGCGCCATGCCGCCTGCGAGCAGGGTAAGGGCGGCCACGCCGGCCAGAAACTTGTTTTTCGTGCTGCGGGACATGCTCTCTTGCTCCTAAGCTAAATCGAATTTTGTTTGATGGATTGTGGGATATGGAGCCCCAGAATACGCGTAAGGCCGGGTTTCAAGTCGCGCTCCAGACCGTCGAGGCTGTTGTGAATGCGGGCCATGATCATCAGGCCGGTGATGAAATCGTGTACTTCCTGCGCCTTGCTGTCCACATCGACGGCGGGAATTTCCTTGTTCTGTATGGCGTTTTGAAA
>DASTUM010000044.1:0-13810 GCA_035759665.1 Micavibrio sp. | reverse complement strand
GCTTGCGTGCAACGAATATATCTGTTGGATAGAATCCGCGAAAAAGGCCGAAACCAGAGCCAGGCGCATTTCATGGGGATGCAAAAATCTGAGAGACGGAAAGCGCCGCCCCTGCTGCTGGCCCGGATGCCCTCATCGCTGAGCGGTGGACAAATCACTCCACGATATAATCGATCGATATAATCTCAATGGTGGCAACGCCGCCCGCCGTGCGTACGTCCACGACATCGCCCTCGCGCGTTTTCATCAAAGCGCGGCCAACGGGGGAGAGCCAGTTGATTTTCCCCTTGTCCATGTCGGCCTCGTCCACGCCGACCAGCTTGACCGTGATTTCCTTGTCGTCATCGCCTGCATAGGTGACGGTCGCGCCGAAGAAGACCTGCTCAAGCCCCTGCTGGCGGTGCGGATCGACGACTTCCGCGCTCTCGGTGCGCTTGGTGAGGTAGCGGATGCGGCGGTCGATTTCGCGCAGGCGCTTCTTGTTGTATAGATAATCGCCGTTTTCGGAACGGTCGCCGTTCCCGGCGGCCCATGACACAATCTCGGTGATGCGCGGGCGTTCGTCCCGCAAAAGCCAGTCGAGCTCCTTCGCCAGCGCGGCATAACCGTCCGGCGTCATCAG
Source organism: Micavibrio sp. (assembly GCA_035759665.1). Lineage (GTDB taxonomy): Bacteria > Pseudomonadota > Alphaproteobacteria > Micavibrionales > Micavibrionaceae > Micavibrio_A. The sequence continues at coordinate 13,188 of DASTUM010000044.1, read as the reverse complement.
GTTTTTTACGCCCGCGGGCAGCGCGTCTTCTTCCTCGAAATCCTCAGGATCGTCGCCGCCGCCGTCTTCTTTGGTAAAAGCCTTGCTCATGCCTTTCTTATTACAGGCCCGGCCCTTGCCGATCAAGCGCCGCCGCCTGTATGATCGCCCCATGAACGGCGTGGTTATCATCGGCGGCGGCCCTGCGGGTCTGATGGCGGCGGAAGTCCTGGCTTCGGCGGGCTTGAGCGTACGCGTCTATGACCGCAAGCCCTCGCTGGGCCGCAAATTCCTAATGGCCGGGCGCGGCGGACTGAACCTCACCCATTCCGAGCCGCTGGAACAATTCCTAACCCGCTACGGCGCGCGCTCAAAAGACCTCGCCCCGCACATAAACGCCTTCACGCCGGACGATCTTCGCGCATGGTGCGAAGGGCTGGGACAGGAAACCTTTGTCGGGTCGAGCGGCCGCGTCTTTCCCAAGGCGATGAAAGCTTCGCCCCTGCTCCGCGCATGGCTCGCGCGGCTGTCATCGCTCGGCGTGGAATTTTATCTTCAAAAAACATGGCGGGGGTGGAAAGACGGCGCCCTCCTCTTCACAGACAATGACGGCAAAGAAGAAACAGTAGAGTCTGACGCCGCTCTCCTCGCGCTCGGGGGGGCGTCGTGGCCTTCGCTCGGCTCGGACGGCACGTGGGCGGATTTTATCGGCGTTCCGGTATCGCCGCTGCGCCCCGCCAATTGCGGCTTCGTTGCCGGATGGTCGGATTACCTGAAGGCGAAAGCAGGCCAGCCTCTCAAGGCCGTATCGCTTACGCACAAAGGCAAAACCGCGCAGGGCGAAATTATGATCGCGCAAAATGGAATCGAGGGCGGCGCTGTCTATGCGCTGTCCTCCTCCATCCGCGAAGACATCGCCGCGAACGGATCGGCGGGCGTATATATAGACCTGCGCCCTTCAATGTCCGAAGATGACATTGCGAAAAAACTGCAGGCCGTGCGTGGTCGGCAATCGCTCTCCACCTATCTGCAAAAGACGCTCAGCCTTTCGCCCGCCGCGATTACCCTCCTGCGCGAAGCGGACAAGGACATGGCACAAGACAATCTTACTGCGCTTATCAAGAACGTGCCCGTCACGCTCACCGCGCCGTTTTCCATCGATAAAGCGATTTCAAGCGCGGGCGGAATCCCCTTCGAAGAACTCGACACCAACTTCATGCTCCGCGCCCGCCCCGGCCTGTTCGCCGCCGGAGAAATGCTGGACTGGGAAGCTCCCACTGGCGGCTACCTCTTACAAGCAACGTTCGCCACCGGTAAAGCGGCGGCAAACGGCATCCTCCGCTGGCTTGGAAAATAAAAGGAACTTTTCCGCATAGAAGGGGTTGGATTTTAAGTAGCCCCGGAGAATTCCATGCTTAAAAACGACCTTCCGGACGATATCCGCCATTGCATCGAAGCCTGCTGGAAATGCAGGACTCATTGCGAAAAAACGCTTTATCACATCTGCCTCGCCGAAGGCGGCGAGCATGTCAGGCAGGATCATGTCAGGTTGATGGCCGACTGCATCCAGATATGCCAGACCGCAGCGGATTTCATGACACGCGGCTCCGCGCTTTCAGCCGCCGTTTGCGGCGCTTGCGCCGAAGTTTGCCATGCCTGCGCGGATTCCTGCGAACAGATCGAATCGGAAGACATGCAGGAATGCGCCCGGCATTGCCGCAACTGCGCCGAAACATGCGACGAGATGAGCCTTTCGCAAGGCGCCTGCGAAACGGATTCCACCTCGGAAACCGTAATCCACCTTTAGGAGACATTCATGGTCAATATTCCCCAGCACCAATCCACCCAGCCCGGCAGCGAGGCAGCCATGATGCCGCATCCGGAATCCTTCATGGAAAACTACAAGGCCGCCGGAAAGCTGGAAGGCAAGGTCGCGCTTATCACCGGCGGCGATAGCGGCATAGGCCGCGCCGTGGCCATCGCCTATGCCAAGGAAGGCGCGGACGTCGCCATCATCTATTTGGAAGAAGACGACGATGCGGCCGTTACGGCGGACAAGATCGCGGCGGAGGGACGCGAATGCCTGAAAATACGCGGCGATGTCCGCGAAAAGGCTTTTTGTGAAGCCGCCGTGCGCAAGACGCTCGAAAAACTCGGCGGCCTGAACATCCTCGTCAACAACGCGGCGGAACAGCATGTCTGCAAAAAACTGGAAGACATCTCCGAAGAGCAGTTGAAGGAAACCTTCGGCACCAATATTTTCGGCGCGTTCTTCATGACGCAGGCCGCGCTTCCCCATCTTGAAAAAGGCGACGTCATCATCAACACGACCTCGATCACGGCCTATCAGGGCCACGAAGTCCTGATCGACTACAGCGCGACGAAAGGCGCGATACTGACTTTCACGCGCTCCCTCTCGCAAAGCCTGGTAGACAAAGGAATCCGCGTGAACGCCGTAGCGCCCGGCCCGATCTGGACGCCCTTGATTCCCTCGAGCTTCGGCGCGGCGGATGTCATGACGTTCGGCGAAAATGCGCCCATGTCCCGTCCCGGCCAGCCCGACGAGGTCGCGCCCAGCTATGTGTTTCTGGCCTGTAGCGATTCCAGCTATATGACGGGGCAGGTTCTGCACCCGAACGGCGGCTCCGTCGTCAACGGATAACCCGGAAAGCCCCCTTTTGGGGCAAGCGGTTTGGTGGCATACTAGCCGCCATGAACAAGCCCTCCGAAAACAGTTATTTCCATTCCCTCGATCCCGTTTTGCATGACACCGCGCAGGGGCGTGTCATTCCCATTACCCTGGTCGCCGCCGCCGGGTTCGAGGATATGAGCCATCGCGCCGCCACGTCCTTTTCGCGCCAGATGGAACAGGCGGGATTCGAAGGCAAGGAAAAACAGGTTTGCGTCCTGCGCGACGAATCCGGCGCCGTCGCCGAAATCATGGCGGGTGTATCCGCGCCGCTCGGGCTCTACAGCTTCGCGCACATCTTCGAAAAGCTGCGCGGCGAATTTTCGGCCTCGTTCCTTTCGGAACACGCCTTTAAAATCGAAACCGATCTTGCGGAAGCCGAAGCGACGCTTGCCGCCATCGGCTGGGGAATCGCCAGCTATCGCTTCGACCGGTATAAGAAGGAGCAGACGTCCTCCTTCCCCATCCTGCTCTGGCCGGAGAAAGCGGACAAAAAGCGCGCGAGGGCGATGGTGGAATCGCTGTGCCTGATCAAAACGCTGATCAACCTTCCGGCGAACCTGATGGGAACGGACGAGCTCGCCGACGCGGCGGCGCAGGTGGCGCGGCAATCGCGCGCGACCTTCTACCGCATCGTCGACAAAGACCTTCTCGAAAACAACTTTCCGATGATTTATGAGGTCGGCAAGGCATCGCCGCGCCACCCGCAACTGATCGAAATCAACTGGGGCGCGGAAGAAAACCCGCTTGTCACACTTGTCGGCAAGGGCGTGGTGTTCGATACCGGCGGGCTGGATCTCAAGCCGCCGCCTTTCATGCTGCTGATGAAAAAGGATATGGGCGGCGCCGCGCATGTGCTGGGCGTGGCGCACGCCATCATGTCGCTCGACCTGCCCGTGCGTCTGCGCGTCCTGATTTCCGCCGCTGAAAACAGTGTTGGCGGCGAATCCTTCCGCCCCGGCGATGTGTTGAAAAGCCGCAAAGGCTTGACGGTGGAAGTCAGCGATACGGACGCCGAAGGCCGCCTGGTCGTCGCCGATGCGCTCGCCTATGCCTGCGAAGCTGATGTGAAACCGGATTTGATCGTCGATTTCTGCACGCTGACAGGATCGGCGCGCGCCGCGCTCGGCTATGACATTCCGGCGGTGTTTTCGAACCGCGACCAACTGGCGGACGATCTCAAAACAATCGGCATGGCGGGCGAAGATCCCGTCTGGCCTTTACCGCTCTACCAGCCGTACTTAAAAGAAATGAACAGCACGGTCGCCGATATCAACAATATCGGTTCCGGCAAGGCCGGCGCAATTCACGGCGCCTTGTTCCTCCAGCAATTCGTCGATCCGGCCATAGACTGGATTCATATGGATTGCTATGCGTGGGAACAAGCCGGAAAAGCGGGACGGCCCGCCGGTGGAGCCGATACCGGAATGCGGGCCGTTCTGCAACTGATCGAACGCCGATACGCCTAAATCATCTGGTGGACGTGGACTTCGTACGCGTTGTTGGTAATCAGGATACGGTTGGCGAGATCTTCGCGCTCACTGTCGGGCGTGCGCACCCATAACAGCAAACCGCCTTTTTCCACCTGCTGCTCGATATGGCGATTGTAACGATCGCCCAGCAGCTTCGTGAGGATCGCTCCCAACGTGCCGCCGCTGATGCCGCCGATCACCGCTGCGCTGACGATGGCGGGGAACGTCACCGCTCCCGCCGCAAGCGCCATGGCCATCGCGCCGACATAGGCTGTGCCACCGATCATGCTAGCCGCGCCGATGGTGCGTTCTTCCGGGCGCGAGGGCGCCTGGCGCGGCGTGTCGGGATTATCGATGGCAAATTCAGGCGGAACGACTTTCGCGCCGAACACGCGCTCCAGCTCGCCACGATTTCCCATGACGGAAATATCCTGGCGCGGGAACGCCGTACCCTCAAGTTCGCGGATTGCGTTTTGAAGATCATCCTTACTCATAAATACGCCGACTATTTCCTTGAACATGCCTGGTACGGGACCGCTGCCGTACAAAAAAGCCTGCTCGCTTGCAGAATAAACCATTACAAACCTCCATTTATCGCTACTGCAACCAACAGGAGAATTTGGATGCGGGTTCCGCAAATGGCAGAAATTAGCCGATTGTTGCAAAAATGTCGCAAGCGAAAGCGGACAGGCTGTCGTCCCTCGCCCCCATAACGACGATTCTATCGCCCGGTTGGCAAGCGGCCAGGATGGTGGTTTTGGCCGTTTCGCGCCCGTCCATCAACCGCGCCTGCCTGCCGCGTTTCACTATGTCCGCCACGATCTGCGCCGCGCCGATTGAGCGGTCTACAGTGCCGCCCGCATAGAACGGCTCTACCATATACAAAGTGTCTTCCGGGCCAAGATAATCCGCAAAGGCCTGCCCCAGTTCCGCCCCGACGACTTTCAAAAAGCCGTAGCCGTGCGGCTGAAAAAACACATGCAGCCTCCCCGGAAATTCGCGCAGCGTGCTGAGCGTGGCCGCAATCTTGTCGGGGTTGTGAGCGAAATCGTCCATCACGGTAATGCCATTCTTCGTGCCCAGAACTTCCATGCGGCGGCGGATTCCCTCGAAGCGCGAAAGAATGTCCGCCGCTTTCGCCAGCGGAATGCCAACCGCCCTTGCGACCGCCATCGCCGCCAGCGCGTTCGATATATTGTGCCGCCCCGGCAATCTCAATTTCAGGCGCACTTTTTCCGCGCCCGCCGAAATCATCGCCTCGATCCCGTCCGGATGCGAAACGTAATCCGATGCGGCAATGTCTCCCTTCGCGCCATACGTAATCGTGCGCCTGCCGAAATCCCCGGCCAGCTCCATCACGCCCGCATCGTCGGCGTTGACAACGGCGGTTTTCGTTTTGGCGAGGAAGCCGGAAAACATACGGCGCAATTCATCCATCGGCTGGTGATCCAGCGTGATGTTGTGGATGACGGCGATGTCCGGTTCATAGGCCGTTACCACATCGATCCCGTCGCTCTCGTCCACTTCCGTCACGAACGCATCGCCGCCGCCGACGAACGCCGTCGAATAGGGATTGTCCTTTATATAATTGCGGAAGATGCCGCCGTTCATCACGCTCGGGTCCATCCCGGCTTCTTTCAGAAGGAAGCCGATCATCCCCGTGGTGGTCGTCTTGCCGGAGGTTCCCGAAACGGCGATACGCGTTCCCGCCTTGTTGAAAAGCCCGATCAGCACATTGGCGCGCATCCTGACCGGTACGCCCAGCGCTTTTGCCGCCGCGATGTCCGGCACCGTGTCTTCCACCGCTTTCGAAATCACGACACAGGAAATGTCCTTGGCGATGCCCGATCCGTCCTGCGGATGGAGCGTAATGCCCTGCTCTTCGATCCAGGCGAATTTCTCCGGCGTGCGGCCCTGATCGCGGGAGCGATCCGATCCCGACACGGTATAGCCCAGCCCTTGGAGAATGATCGCGAGCGGCAACATGCCGCTGCCGCCTATTCCGCAGACGAAATAATGGGGAGCTGCGGACACGGCTACTTGTTGAAGACCGTCGGGTTCGCCGAACGGGTCAGTTCCTCAGCCGTATCGCCTTTCGGCATGCCGGACGTTGCCGGAGCGGTTGCGCCGGATGAAGCGGCACCCGCACCCTCTTTCGACGGCGTCATGGCCGGCGCGCCGGATGAAGAAGGCGTAGAGGACGATGATACATTGCCCAGCGGCGTACCGGCGAACGGATTGCTGTCGAGCTTGATGTCACGCCGTTCGATGCCGCGTTCCAGATATTCGTCGCTGCCGGGCGTGCGGATGCTGTTCGGCCCCATATTTTCGATGGATTGCTCATACGGGTTGACCGTGTCGCGGTTGTGATAGTCCGGCAACTCATAACCTTTGGAGGGCATAGAAGTGAAATCCACAGTGATGACGTCCGGATAGGTGTAAAGCCCCATCGACGCGGCATCGTAGGCCGTACCCGGAACGACGCCGTTCGCGACGTTCGCCGCCGACCACGGGTTCGGCCCGGCGGGAATAGTGATCGTCTTGTGGCGGTTGCCCACGGCGTAGCAATCCACCACCATCGGGTGGAAGGAGCGCATGATCTGGATTGTCTGGTCTTTGTAGATCGGATAACGCAACCCGTTGTCGAGCGTGCATTTCGCATCGCTCGCCCCCGGCGTGCGGAGCGTGACGTCCTGCGTCTGCCCTTCGGCCATGGTGCCGCAGGCGCCGAGCAGTAGGGCGGCGGCCAAAGTCAGGAAACGGATCTGATAACGCATGACAAATACCCCGGACGGGAAGGAATCAAAGACCCCTCCAAATTACCGTAAAGCGATTGGGGTGGCAAACGATTCGCCTTCTACCCGCCTGCCGTCAGCACGGATTGGACGATTTCGGCCAATTCAGCAACGTCGTTGGCAACAAAATCGGGCCTAGCGGCCAGAAGCCGCGCCGGATCATGCGCGCCCCACGTCACGGCGCAGGTTTTGATGCCTGCCGCCTTACCCGTTCCGTGTCGGCGTCGCCGATCATCATTTCGATAGACGGTTTGAAATCCCCCATCATCGCCCGCGCCTTATAGATCGGGTCGGGATGCGGCTTGTAATGATCGACGCGGTCGGAACCTATGACACCGCGAAAATGCGAAAGGATGCCCATATTGGAAAGATCGCTTTCGGCGGCGGCGGATTTCTTGCTGGTGACGACGAACAGATTTTCGGTTTGCGCGCGAAGGCCTGTCAGAAACTCCGCCATGCCATCCTACAGAGTGCTAAAGCGGGTGAATTGCTTTTATAGGCGGCGCGAAAATGCCCCGCCACCTCATCCCAATTGCGTCATGGATTTTCCCGCCCGACCATTCGCGGAATGTGACTTCGATAGGCACACCCATCTTGTCGATCACATCCTCCGCCATGAGTTCCAGAGCGAAGAGTTTGCGGAATGTTTCCTGCGTCGATACCACACAGCAAGCGCGGGAATCGACCAGCGTGCCATCGAGATCGAAATAAAGCGCGGTCATCAGGCGGCGGCCTTCGTTTTCACGCCGGGCGGTGTGACGGCGAAATCGAGATGTTCGCCCTTCACGCTCACTTTGACGCGGGCGCCGTCTTCGACTTTGCCTTCGAGGATGAGTTCGGCGAGCTTGTTCTGCAATTCCGTCTGGATCACGCGTTTCAGGGGGCGCGCGCCGTAGGCGGGATCGTATCCCTTGTCGGCGATCCATTTCTTCGCGTCGGCCCCGACATCTAGACTGATCTGCCGGCCTGCCAAAAGCTTGTGGAGGTAGCCGAGCTGGATATCGACGATGCCCGTCATTTGCTCGCGGCCTAGGCGGCGGAAAAGCAGGATTTCATCAAGGCGGTTTAGGAACTCTGGACGGAACGCGGCACGTACGGCGGCCATGACCTTGTCCCGCGCGTCCTCCACATCCTGCCCGTCTTCGAGGGCGACCAGATGTTCGGCGCCGAGATTCGAGGTCATGATGAGAACGGTGTTGGTGAAATCCACCGTACGGCCCTGCCCATCCGTCAGGCGGCCGTCGTCGAGAACCTGGAGCAGGACGTTGAACACGTCGGGATGCGCCTTTTCGACCTCGTCGAACAAGACGACCTGATACGGGCGGCGGCGGACGGCCTCGGTAAGCGAGCCGCCTTCCTCATACCCGACATAGCCGGGCGGCGCGCCGATCAGGCGGGCGACGGAATGTTTTTCCATGTATTCGGACATGTCGACCCGCACCATCGCCGTGTCGTCGTCGAACAGGAATTCGGCGAGCGCCTTGGTCAGTTCCGTCTTGCCCACGCCCGTCGGGCCGAGGAACAGGAACGAGCCGATCGGTCGGTTGGGCGATTGCAGCCCGGCGCGGGCGCGGCGGACGGCATTCGACACCGCTTTCACGGCGGCGTCCTGGCCGACCACGCGGGCCTTCAATTTGGTTTCCATTTCCAGAAGTTTCCGGCGTTCGCCCTCCAGCATCTTGTCCACGGGGATGCCCGTCCATTTGCTGACCACCGCCGCGATGTCGCTCTCGGTTACCTCTTCCTGCACCATGCTGGCATTGCCGGATTTGGCGCTTTCGGCGAGGCGGCGTTCGAGTTCGGGAATTTTGGCGTATTTCAATTCCGACGCCTTGCCCCAGTCGGAATTGCGTTCCGCCTGTTCCAGCTCGATGCGGGCGCGGTCGAGTTCTTCGGTGACCTTCTGTCCGACATTCAGCTTCTCTTTTTCGGCCATCCACTGACCGGTCATGTCCGCCGATTTCTTTTCCAGAGTCTTGAGTTCTTCGTCGAGCTTGACGAGACGGTCTTTTGAGGCGGAATCTTTTTCCCGGGACAGCGCTTCGCGTTCGATTTTCATCTGTACGATTCGGCGGTCGATTTCGTCGATGGCTTCCGGTTTGGAATCGACCTGCATACGCAGGCGTGAGCTGGCCTCGTCCACGAGGTCAATCGCCTTGTCGGGCAGGAAGCGGTCTGTGATGTAACGGTTCGACAATGTAGCAGCGGCAACGATTGCTGCGTCGGTGATCCGTACGCCGTGGTGCACCTCGTACTTCTCCTTCAGGCCGCGCAGGATGGAGATTGTGTCCTCCACCGTCGGCTCGGTCACGAACACGGGCTGGAAGCGGCGGGCCAGCGCGGCGTCTTTTTCGATATGCTTGCGGTATTCGTCGAGCGTCGTCGCGCCGACCATGTGCAGTTCGCCGCGGGCCAGCGCAGGTTTTAACATATTCGAAGCATCCATGGCTCCGTCGGCCTTGCCCGCGCCTACCAGCGTATGTAGCTCGTCCAGGAAGAGTACGATCTCCCCGGAGGCGTTTTTTATTTCATCCAAAACGGCTTTCAGGCGTTCTTCAAACTCGCCCCTGAACTTCGCTCCCGCGATCATGGAGCCGAGGTCGAGCGCCATCAGGCGTTTGCCTTTGAGCGACTCAGGTACATCGCCGTTGATAATACGCAGGGCCAGCCCTTCGATAATCGCGGTCTTACCAACGCCGGGCTCGCCGATCAGGACGGGGTTGTTCTTCGTACGTCTGGAAAGGATCTGGATGGTGCGGCGGATCTCCTCGTCGCGGCCGATGATCGGGTCGAGCTTGCCATCGCGGGCGTCGCGAGTCAGGTCGCGGGCGTATTTGGCGAGGGCTTCGAACTGGTCTTCGGCGTTAGCGGAATCGGCGGTACGACCCTTCCGCATCTGGTTGATGGCCTGGTTGACCGCCGTGGGGTTCAAACCGGCATCGGCCACGATTCCGCCCATTTCGGAAGCCGGACGAGCCATCAGCATGGATTGAAAAATACGTTCCAGCGTAACGTACTTGTCACCGGCTTTTTCGGCCATTTGCAAGGCGTTATCGAGCATTTTTGAGAGATCGGATGAAATGCGCAGACCGCCCGCGCCGGAGCCGGAAACGGACGGCAATTTGGTAAGGGATTGTTCGACGGCTTTTTTAAGGCGGGCGGAATCGCCCCCCGCGGCCTGTACGAGCCGTTCGGTGAGGCCGTCCTCGTCCTCAAGCATGACCTTGAGAAGATGTTCGGGTTCCAGCGACTGGTGGTCGCTGCGCATGGCCAGGGTTTGGGCCTTTTGCAGGATGGATTTTGATTTTTCGGTGAACTTGTCGAATTCCATAAGCAGATCCTTGTTGAAGCAATCTATTGTGACAGGCGCGCCCGCCTTCATCAAGCACAGGCTCGCTTTCAGTTTACAGACTAGAAGCTAAGATTTCCTTGCTGGAGATCAAGGGGTTAGGCGCAGAATCGGTGCCATACGATGGTATTGCGGCGGGCGCAGGACGAGTACGCGGGAACGACGGGGCCGAGATGGAAAAAGCGGGCCAGAAGGCCCGCTTTCTCAAATAAAGACAAATAGTTACGCAGTCTTTTTAACGTATACTACACAGCCTCTAATACCTCATCCTTGGCGTAGGCATTTTCGCGTACGGAAGGCTGAGAATTGGTCTTAGCGTCGCCGCCCAAGATACTGACCGGCAATGCCAAATCGTCTTCGGGCTGGGGCGCCTGCGCGGGGTCTTGCGGGGCGTATGCGCGGGGCTGGGACTGAAACTCGTCGGCCCAGCTATTGATGATGCGCTGATAGTGTTCGGCGTGTTGCAGATAGCTTTCGGCGAGGACGATGTCGCCCGTGGAAGCGGCATCCTTGGCCAGAGCAAGGTATTTCTCGCACACCTGATGCGCCGTGCCGCGAATTCGTACGTCCGGGCCGTTGCTGTCGAAAATCTGGTTGCGATTCTGCGTTGGACGGCGCTGACCGCCGTTATTATGACCACTCTGGCCGCCATGATGGCTGCGGTTCCGAGAGCGTCTGTTTTGTGATCCGTGTCGCATTTTGTGTATCCCTATAACGTCTTCTATTTCCCAGTGGTTTTCTTCTTATCAACAGAATCATACACAAGTACAACCATACCTGATTTGCGTACAGGTTGTATAGAGTCGGACGAAACTATTTTCAAAAAGGCTGTCTTACTTCCCCGGCTACCCCGGCTCATCGACCGACAGCTTGTCTTGAGCAAGATGACCATACGATGGGCTTTCGATTCTGATCAACGGGGGTCGTCAAATATATTTTCACTTGTCCCCATAGTGATTTCCATCACCCGCAGAATCCCGCCGAGATCGACGTATGATTCACCCCGATTCATATTAGAGTCTTCAATGAGTCGCGCAAGGTCTTTTTCCTGTCCGGCGCCGATTTCAAGGAGTGCAAATCCGCCACACTCCAAATGATTTTTTATTTCCGTAATTATTGTTTTGTAGGCGTCAAGACCGTCTTTTCCTCCCGACAAAGCCTGAATCGGATCATGATTCCGCACCTCTTTCGCCAGAGATTCGATGTCGGATTCGGGGATATAGGGTGGATTCGCCGTGATGATGTCGAAGGATTCGCCCGCCGCAAGCGGTTCGAACCACGAACCGCAGCGGAATTCTATGCGGGAATCGACGCCGTGACGGGCGGCATTTTCACGGGAAACGGCCAGCGCGTCGGCGCTTATGTCTATTGCGACGGCGGTGGCGTCGGGAAGCTCTTTCAATAAGGCGATCGGGATGCAGCCGGTGCCGGTGCCGAGATCGAGAAGCCGCAATGGACGGGGAGATTTTTTTTGAACCACGGAGGCGCTGGGGGTGCGGAGTTTCACAGAGTTTTTAGCGTTATTCTCTGTGTGGCTCTGTGAGCTCTGCTTGGCGGGGATTTCTCCGCTTCGCCCGCCTTCGACAGGCTCCGGTCGAAATGACGACAAAGGGGTGGCCGGGGACTGGATTTCGCGGGCGCGTTTCAGGGCGGCGGCGACCAGGGTTTCGGTGTCAGGACGGGGGTCTAGCGTGGCGGGAGTCACCTTGAAATTCAGACCCCAAAATTCCCTCTCCCCCCGAATGCGGGAAACGGGCTCCCCTCTCAAACGTCGATCCAGTAATTTCAATGTATTTTCAATGACTTGCTCAGAGAGAGGGCAAGCGGCTTCGGTGATGAGTTCGAGGTCGGAAAAACAGCCCCCCTGCCGCATCAAAATGCGCGCGTCGAGGGCCGGTGTTTCCACCTTCGCGGCCTCAAGTTCCTTGCGCATTTTCAGCAAAAGTTTTTCGAGCGTGAACATGCGCTTTCTTAGCATATGCGGGTTCGCGGGAAAGGGTTTTATGCGAATTAATTCGGCGTAGCGGCGATAGGCATTTTGAAGGCGCAGCCAGCGGTGAAGGCGACGCAAATCCGCCCTGCCCGTTCCGCCGTTCAGGGAGGAATTCAGCTTTCCGGCCTCGGATTTGGGGCCGGTCGAGCGCGCCCACGGACGAACGAGGCGGATCACGCGGGATTTTTCCGCCCTCTTTTCCGGTGACCAGAAGGCTTTCGTTTTTCGTAATCTGGAATTACTTAGTTCGTCCGCGAAAAGTTTTGCGTGCGAGAGGCGGTCGGCGGCAGGGTTTGGGATGGTTTCGGGGGTGGTTTTTGTCGCTGAAAGCATTAGCGCATAGTAGGGAATAATTCCTATTTTGTCAAGAATAAACAATGGTTCTTGTGGGCTTATGGGAAAAAAGGAGTGCCGCTTGATGGAAATGAGGTGATTAAGCGGGGCTGGCAAGATTCTGGATTGCCGCGTCGGCTCCGCCTCCTCGCAATGACGGAGAAGGAAGCAATGATGGAGAAGAGAGGAAATGACGGGGACGCTGTGCCGGAAGGAGCAGCGGCGGGGATGTTAGTTATGGAGATTAAACATCCAGATTGGCGAGGGCTTCGGCTTGCGCTTGTGTGACCAGCGCGTCGATGACTTCGCCGAGAGCCGAGCCGTTCATGATCTGGTCGAGGTTGTAGAGCGTTAAGTTGATGCGGTGATCGGTGAGACGCGATTGCGGGTAGTTGTAGGTGCGAATGCGTTCGGAACGGTCGCCCGATCCGATCTGCCCCTTGCGTTCGGCGGCGCGGGCGGCGTCCAGCTTCTGGCGTTCCATATCGTAGAGACGGGTCTTGAGGAGCGACATGGCGCGCGCCTTGTTCTTGTGCTGGGATTTTTCTTCCTGAATGGCGACGGCGAGCCCGGTGGGA
>DASTUM010000043.1:0-8963 GCA_035759665.1 Micavibrio sp. | reverse complement strand
CGTCGCCTTCAAACTCTACGACACGTTTGGCTTCCCCGTCGATCTCACCGCCGACGCGCTGCGCGCCAAGGGCCTCGAAGTCGACATGGCAGGCTTCGAAAAAGCCATGGACGTGCAAAAACAAACCGCCCGTAAAAGCTGGGCCGGTTCGGGCGATGCCGGAACGTCCAAAATATGGTTCGAACTGTTAGACAGGCTCGGCCCGACCGAATTCCTTGGCTACAAAGATACCGCCGCCGAAGGCGAAATCCTCGCCATCGTCAAGGACGGAAAAGAAGTCGAGAAGCTGACAAGCGGCGAAGAAGGTTTCATTATTGTCAACCAGACCCCGTTCTACGCCGAATCCGGCGGCCAGGTCGGTGATACGGGCATCATGCTGACGCCTGCCGGCGACGCCTTCGCCGTGTCCGATACGAAAAAACAGGTCGGAAAACTCTGGATTCATATCGGCAAAGTCACGAAAGGCACGATCAATGCCGGCGAGGGCGTCGAGCTGCGCGTCGATAGCTGGCGCCGCCGCGAAATCGAAGCGCATCATTCGGTCACGCATCTTTTGCATGAAGCGCTGCGCCAGACTCTCGGCGACCACATCGCGCAAAAAGGCTCCCTGCAGGATGAAGGCCGCACGCGGTTCGATATCTCGCAACCCAACCAGATCACGGCGGAACAGCTTCGCAAGATCGAAGAGCAGGTGAACGAACAAATCCGCGCCAACACCGAGGTCGTCACCCGCGTCCTCCCGCTCGACGAAGCCGTCGAATCCGGCGCCCGCGCGCTCTTCGGCGAAAAATACGAAGACGAGGTGCGCGTGGTTTCCATGGGTACGCCCCGCGCACCCGGCTCGAATATCCCGTATTCCGTTGAACTGTGCGGCGGCACGCATGTGAAGCGCACGGGCGATATCGGCGCCTTCAAGATACTTTCCGAAAGCGCCGTCTCCGCCGGCATCCGCCGGATAGAAGCCGTCGTGGGCAAGGCGTTCATGCATCTCGTTCATGAAAAAGAGGCGATGGTTCAGGATGTGATGACGACGCTCAAGGCCGCGCCGGGCGATATCCCCGCACGCGTTAAAGCGCTGGTGGACGACAAGAAGAAACTGGAACAGGAAATCTCCACCCTGCGCCGCCAGCTTGCGACGGGCGGTACGGGCGCGTCCGCCAATGACGATGTAAAAGACATCGGCGGCGTGAAGTTCCTTGCCAAAATTCTTCCGGGCTTCCCTGCGAAAGACTTGAAACCCATGGCCGACGACATGACGAAGAAAATCGGCTCCGGCGTCGTCGCCCTGATCGCAACGGAAGAGGGGAAAGCCTCCATCGTGGTGGCGGTCACGAAAGACCTGACCGCCAGGATAAACGCCGTCGATCTCGTCAAGGCGGCTGCCGAAGCTATGGGCGGCTCCGGCGGCGGCGGACGTCCCGACATGGCGCAGGCCGGCGGGCCGAACCCGGCGGCGGCCAACGACGCCATCGGCAAGATCGAAAAGTCGATCGCGACATAAGGACAAACAAAAACCCGCCATCCGGCGGGTTTTTTGATCGGGAATATTCTAGGAAAAAGTTTTTTCCATTTTTTCCGCGCGAGCGCGGACGCTCGGCAGCTTCACGCCTGCATTTTCGATTTCACGGGCAATCGGCGCGCCGAAGGCGTCGATCGCTTTGCGGGCTGCTGCCTGGAGGACCTCGGGAGCGGCCGGTGCGTATTGGGCTTCCTTGCTCTTGTCGAGGAAACGGTTCAGGCCAGCATTCTTATGCACGTAATCATAGACAAGCCGCGAGAATTTATCGAGATCCTCCACATTCCGCATCATAAGCAACATGTTCTTGTTGGCTATGCGGAGGTCCCGGCTACCGCCGCTCTCGCTGGTGCAATTGGAGTAGAATCTTTCCATGGCGTCGCGGGTCTTGCGGCTGTAATTCATGAAGCGGCGGGTCATGCGGTTCAAGTCCTGCTGGCTTTCATGCTCGATCTTGATTTCAGCCATCATCTCTTTGCCGACAAAAACGCCGCCGAGCGGCACGTTCCACGCGGCTTTGTAGGAGCGATAGCCGTTATGCTTGGGCGTGTGCAGATTATTCTTGCGGCCCAGCGTTTTGAATTTTTCGTCGCTTTGCAGGCAATCGATAGCGTTGGCCATGTTGTCGAGGCTCTTCCTTGCGCTTTTGGCCGTGTTACCCTCAAGGAAAATATACATGCCCCGCAGATAATCCTTTACGCGCGCGTCGGGCCGGATTTTCGCTTTGAAGTCGGTCGAGGCTTCATCCTTGACGCACGGGCCGATGATGACGACCTTCACGGCCGGGTTCATGCCCCGCTGGCGGCAATATTCCTCAAACCACTCGTGGAATTCTTCATCCCCTTTTTCGAATCCCGCCCTGTACTCTTCCTGCGGTATGATGACATGGGAGAAGTTGTTTGCCTCGCAGAAAGCGACCATGCGCTCTTTCAAAGGCTCCAGGCCCTCCCTGGCGAATTCCAGATAGGATTTGCTGTCGAGGGCTGCGATGGGTTGCGCGAGGTTGCTCCAGCCGGAAAACGGGTCGTACGAATCCCCCGCGAGTATCTGCTGAACGGACGGAAGCCACTTCTCTAACAACAAACCCATAGAATATGTACCCCTAACACTGACCTGACTTTATTTTTTTTTATTAGAATAAAAACGTCAAAAAAATGATGCTTTGCAAAAAAGAAATAGCATCAATGCGTTAAATGAATGCTAACAAAAGGAGCGGCGGAAACTCAAGGATAAAGTTATATTTTAACGTTTTAAACTTGGGGAAAACGCTTTTAAGTGCAGAGGCTTTGAAAAAAAGCAACAATCTTGCTGTGAATAAGCCTGTATAACCTGCGCCCACAAAAGGCTTGTGTCCTCCAAAACCCCCCTTTATAAGGGGCGAACTTAAAAAAATAGCTTGATTTATAGAGGTTAACACATGGCGATCGAACGCACCCTGTCCATCCTGAAACCCGACGCCACGCGCCGCAACCTGACGGGCGCTATCAACGCGAAATTCGAATCCGCCGGCCTTCGCATCGTCGCGCAAAAGCGCGTGAAGCTTTCGAGGCAGCAGGCCGAGAAATTCTACGAAATCCACAAAGAGCGCCCCTTCTACGGCGAACTGGTCGATTTCATGATCTCCGAACCCGTCGTCGTGCAGGTGCTCGAAGGTGAAAACGCCGTCGCGAAAAACCGCGAAGTCATGGGCGCGACGAACCCGGCCAATGCCGACCCCGGCACGATCCGTAAGGAATACGCGCTCTCAACCGGCGAGAATTCCGTGCACGGTTCGGATTCCCTCGAAAACGCGAAAAACGAAATCGCGTTTTTCTTCCAGGACAACGAAATCGTCGGCTAACCGTTAATGGCTGACCCAGTCTTTCAGGGCCGTCTGCGCGCGCGCGCTGGCGTCCGGCAGCGCGTTGACCAGCGCACCTAAACCGTCCGTCTCATTGGTCTTGGCTTTCTTTTCCGCCTCCGCCGCGATCGTGCTGATTTCGACAAGCCCGAAATTACCCGCCATGCCTTTGAGTTCATGGGCGCGCGCGGCCAGCGCCTGCAGGTCGCCGAGCTTGGCGGCTTCATCCATCTGCTGCAATATTTCGTCCGTCTTGTTGATAAGGTCTGAGAGCAGTTCTTCCAGCTGCCGTCCCCCGATCGCGTCTTTCAGCCCCTGGAGCATAACCGGGTTGAAAATTCCGTTGGCGACCACGGGGCGCTCCGATTCCGGTGGCAGGGCGAATGAATCGAAATCGTCGGGCAGGTCGATGTCCAAGGACTCATGGCCCGGCATCTTGATCTCCCGTTCAAATCTTTTGGCCGCGATTTCGTTCACAATGGATTTCAGCTTGTCGGCGTCGATCGGCTTGGGCAGGACGGCGTTCATGCCTTCGGAAAGATAGTGCTCCATATCCTCTTTGCTGATATTGCCTGTGATGGCGATGACGGGCAGGGCGGCTTTAAGGGGGTTGGCATGGTCGCGCAGGATTTTCGTGGCCTCGTCCCCCCTTATGCCCGGCAGTTCGATGTCCATGAAGATCAGGTCGAACTCTTCCTGATCGATTTTCTTCAAGGCGTCTTCGGCGGTGCCGCTGGTGACGATATCGTGCCCGCCCTGTTCGAGGAACCCGACCATGACCTTGCGGGTGATGGTGTTGTCGTCAACGACCAGGATTTTCATCGGCTCTGCGTCTTTTTCCTGGGCGGGCTGCGGCGCTTTCGCTCGGCGATGATCGTGCGATCCGGAAATGCCTTTTTCCATTTCCAGCGTGAAGAAGAACGTGCTGCCTTCGCCTTCCCTGCTGTTGATATTGATGGCGCTGCCCATCGCCTCGACAAGTCCCTTGGAAATGGCGAGGCCCAGCCCCGATCCGCCGAATTTGCGGGCGACGCTCGAATTGGCCTGGCTGAACGGATTGAACAAGTTTTTCTGCTGTTCGCGGGAAATGCCGATGCCGCTGTCCTGCACGGCGAAATAGACCATGTGGCGCTCGTGCCGGAACGGCATGTCGTCGCTCTCGGGCTGGTTCAGGTTTTTGATGAACAGGGTGACGGTGCCGGTTTCCGTGAATTTAATCGCGTTCCCCATCAGGTTCAGCAAAATCTGGCGCAGGCGCGTGGGGTCGCCCTTGACGAAACGCGGCGTGTCCTCGTCCATGCGAGCGGAGAGGGTGATGTTCTTTTCCGCGGCATGGCCGGACATCAGCGTGACGATGCCCTGTATCATGCGGTGTAGGTCGAAGCTGATATTCTCCAGCTCCATCTTTCCGCGCTGGATTTTTTCGAAATCGAGAATGTCATTGAGAAGGCCGAGCATGGCCTCGCCGGATTCCTTGATGGTGATGGCGTAATCGCGCTGCTGCTTGGTAATGTTGGAATCGAGCAAAAGCTTGACCATCCCCATCACGCCCGACATCGGCGTCCTGATCTCGTGGCTGACGACGGCGAGGAAGGCCGATTTGGCGCGGTTCGCCTCGTCCGCCTCTTCCTTGGCGACGCGCATCTCTTCCATGCGGATCGCTTCTTTCGTGCGGAATTCGGCAAGCATCTCGCGCTCTTTCTGGATGACTTTCAGAAGGCGGGAATTGTCGGCGGCATCTTTCGTTTCTTTCAGGCGGTGGAGGCTAAGCGTATCCGCTCCGATAGCGCGCTCGCTGCCCATTGCCTCGAACCTGCGGTACATGGCGATTGCGAGCATCACACCCTGGCCGACCACCGAATACCAGAAACCGTTAAGGACGATATCGACAGGCGGAAGCACGCGGCACGCGCCAAGAACGGTAGCGATCAGCCCCGCGAGCGGGAACAGCCAGCTCAGCAGGTAAAAATTTCCCTTGACTCCAATCGTGCGCGATTGCGCGAGCGACATCAGGCAAAGGATGGACACGGTAATAATGGGCGCGCCGTAAAACAGGGCAATATGCGCCACGCCGTCGCCGACGGGGAGCAGCATGGACAGGGCGCTGGCGACGACGTTCAGCCACACAAGGCCGTAGAGAATGTATTTTTCCGTATAACTCCCATATTCTATGCCCCAGAAAATTTTGGTCATATAAATGGCGAAGATGGAATGGCCGAGCGCGAAGAAAAGCATGATTTCGCCGAACAGCCCCGGCCCGCTTTGCACACTCAGATTGTTGTAGCTAATCCAGAAGAGGAGCGTGAAAAAGAAATACGTCCCGAAAACCGAATAGGCGGGCTTTCGCGCGATGGCGGACATGGCAAGAAAGACGGCGCCGAGCGCGGCGAGCAGGGTAGAATAGATATTTTCGAAACTATTGTTGCGCTTGATGGCGTTGATATACGCGGTCTCGCTGAAAATCTTGACGGGGAGGATGGTCGGTTTTCCGGCGGACGGCGCGACGCTGAAAAGGATGAATTTCTCATCGCCCTTGGCGACCCGGATATTGTAGACGCCCTCGCCGTGGAGGGGCCTGATCTCCTTCACCGTGACGGGTGAAGTCAGAAGCATTTCATAAACGTGCACGGATTTGAGATAGCCCATGCGTCCCTCGGCGCGCCGGCCGAGATCGATGATCCATTCGTCGTTGTGCGAATTGCCCCGCACTTTCAAGGTCAGCCAGACAGGCGTGCCGTCATAGCCGAGATGGAGCTGATCCCCCTCGCGCATTTTACCCTTCAGGTTGGCGGCGTTGTGCTCGATGATGGACGATACCGTGATTTCTCCGTCCGGATCGGGCTGCACGAGCATATGGCGGGCAAGTGGAATGCTTTCTAAGGACTCTCCGAGAACGATCCCGCCGAGAACCGATTCCTCGGCGCGGGCGGAAAAAACAGGCGCCGTGAGCAGGGCGCACAGCATCGCGGCAAGGAAAGCCGCCGCTCCCCATTTTCCGCGAAATGAAGCTAACCCTTTGATAGCCATATTTTTTTCGTCCCTTTGGTCGTGTGAAACCCACACGCCCCCATCACCATCATGCGATGAAAAGGTTACAGAAAAATGAATGCTGGAAAGGGTTTAGATGGTTAAGTTTTTCTAAAAGCTAGGCGACGAACAGCGCCATCAGCAACAGCACAACGGCTGCGATCGTCACGCAGATCGCGGTCACCTTGGTGAAATTGTTCCAGATATGGTGGGCGTCCTGCAAAGCCTGCGGATCCACCTCGACCGGATGATTGTGATTGCTTCCCATGTGATGCTTCCTTCCAGAATCTACGCCTATTGAACCAGATTTTGCGGTGAATGCAAAGCTTAGCTGAGCAGTGCCGCATCGTTGTCGATTATCACCTGCGGGGCGTCACCCGTGCGCTTTTCCACAGCGCCGACTTTAAAGGCGGTTTCGCCTTCGGCCTTGAGCAGGGCGATGATGGAATCCGCTTTCGCCGCCTCGACGATGACGACCATGCCAAGGCCGCAATTGAACGTGCGCGCCATGTCGGCGGCGTCCATATTCCCTGTCTTGGCCAGCCACCCGAAAATCCCCGGCTTTTGCCAGCTTTCGGCGTCGAGCCGCACCGCGACGTTCGACGGTAGGACGCGTGGAATATTTTCGGAAAGCCCGCCGCCAGTGATATGCGCCATGCCCTTGACGCCGCCGGCCTTGATGGCCTTGAGCATCGGCTTCACATAGATGCGGGTGGGCGCGAGCAGAACATCGCCCATTGTCTTTCCCGCTTCGAACGGCGCGGGCGTCTCGTAGCTGTAACCTTGCGTGGATGAAAATAATTTGCGCACCAGCGAATAACCGTTGGAATGCACGCCGGACGAGGGCAGGCCCAGAACGACGTCGCCTTCCTCGATATTTTCGCCGGTCAGAATTTCATCGCGCTCCACCGCGCCGACCGTGAAGCCTGCAAGGTCGTAATCGCCCGCCGCGTACATGCCCGGCATCTCCGCCGTCTCTCCGCCGATCAGGGCGCATCCCGCCATCTCGCATCCTTTGGCAATGCCTTCGATCACCTGCTGCGCCACGCCGACTTCCAGTTTTCCGGTGGCGAAGTAATCGAGGAAGAAGAGGGGCTCCGCCCCCTGCACGATCAAATCGTTGACGCACATGGCGACAAGGTCGATCCCGATGGTTTCGTGCCGCTTCGCGTCGATCGCGATCTTGATCTTGGTGCCGACGCCGTCCGTGCTGGAAACGAGGATGGGGTCCTTGAAACCCGCGGCTTTGGGGTCGAAAAACGCCCCGAAACCGCCGAGGCCGCCCATCATTCCGCTACGGGCCGTCCGCTTGACGGCGGGCTTGATGCGCTCGACCAGCTCGGCTCCGGCGTCTATATCCACACCCGCGTCTTTATAAGCACTCTGTTTCATTTGGTTTTCCGCCTCAATCGCGTTATAAATTGGCCACACTTCCCAGCGAGGATTATCCGTATGACTGCCCCAGTCTATAAGCAATTCTGCGTTTTCCGTACAGCACTTTATGCGCTGGCGGCCCTCGTTTTCCTTATCGTTCCCGCCATTGCCCACGCCGCGTCCAACCCCGCCTATACTGTAGAGGGGGTCGAGGTGGACGTGACGGCCGAAAACGCCGTGAAGGCCCGCGAAAAGGCGCTCGACGAAGCGCAGGTCAAAGCTTACCAGATGCTCGCCGAACGCTTCCTCTCGCCGGACGAACTGAAAAATTTCAAGGCGCCCGATCCCATCACCGTCTCCTCGCTCGTGCAGGATTACGAAGTCACCAATGAACAGCTTTCGACGACGCGCTACAAGGGCGTCTTCACCGTCCGTTTCCGCCCGAACGCGATGAAGAACCAGATGGCCTCGCAGGGCATGGTCTATTCCGATACGCCGAGGAAGCCCGTTCTGGTGCTGCCCTTCTATGAGCAGGGCGCCGACACCGCGCTGTGGGACGAAACGAACCCGTGGATGCGGGCGTGGCGCGCGCTGCCTGCCGGCGGCGGCGTAATGCAGCCCACCGTCCTGCCGCTCGGCGACGCCCAGGACATGGCGCAGGTGTCGGGTGAGGAAGGACTTCGCTACGATCCCATGCGCGTCCAGGAACTCGCCTCGCGCTACGATGCCGACGATGTCGCCATCCTGCTCGCCTCCGCCGTGCCGACGCAGACGGCGCAGGGAAGGCTTGTCGTCAACATCTACAACAACGGCTTCGAAGGCCCTGTCTTCGTCCAGAAGGTCACTGTCGATCAGATGCCGGGCGAGAGCGACGAGGCCGTCTACGCCCGCGCCGCGCAGAAGGTGCAGGATATCCTCCGTTCGAACTGGAAGGCCAACGCCCCCTATAATCCGTCCGTGCAGCAGCAACCGCCCGCGCAGACTGCGGTGCACGGCCAGCCGCCCGTAACGAGGACGGCTCCCGTTCCTTACACGCGCCCCGCGCTCGGCGCCTCGCAAACTTACGCGGCGCATGCGAAATTCGCGTCCGTGCAGGACTGGGTGCGCATGAAGAGCACGCTGGATCGCGTTTACGGCGTTCAGGCCGTCATGATCAAGACCCTTAAACCGCGTGAAGCGCAACTCGATATCCGCTACGCCGGCCCG
>DASTUM010000042.1:0-19723 GCA_035759665.1 Micavibrio sp. | reverse complement strand
TTCTGCAAGTAAAGCTGAACGGTACCCTCGCCGCGGTCAAGCCGGATTCGGATATGGGTTCGGGAGTTCTTGGCCAGGTCGACCGGCTGAACGCGCAGGAGAAAGACGTGGAGCAATTCGTAGCTAGAACGGGAACGTCGGCGCCCGCCCATGTCCATAATTTTGCGCCTTTTGCTCCAAACATCTAATCCCTATTTTTCTTGCTCTTTAGACGCTTTTCGCTTATAGTTGGCGCATGCTGACAGATGCTGAAAAGCGCAGGCTGACGGCGCAGGAATTGCTGGAAGCCGAGCGCACAGAACAACAGATCGCAGACAGACGCCAGGAAGAAAAAGACGATTACGATTTCTTCTCCGCAGCGATCAATATTCTCGACCTCAATCCCGATGCCACATCGGTCAAAGGCCGCCGCCTGACCAATCGCGCGACATCGCAAAGCCGCCATGAATCCAGAGGTGCCCCCAGCCTGATGGAATATCTTCTTCTGTCCGGAAACCGCAACATCACGCTGAAAGACGTTCGCGAGGGCGTCCAGACGCTGATGGCCTGCTTCTCCGCCGCACGGAACACTGAGGCGAAGCCGGATATCCGTATCGCGGCCACGGACAAGTATGAATTCGACCTGGTTCCGGTATCGCCCGAAACACAAAAGACCATCGACCGCGAAGCCGGAATCATGCGCACGAGACTTATGGCCCTTGAGACAATCGAGGATTATTCCGCCCGCCGCGTCGAACAAGACAAGATTGAAATACTTGCGAGGGAATTCGACATGATCGTCCATCCGACTACGGGCGAATATGTTCACAGTTTCTCGCGCGTCGTTGAAATGGAGCGGACGAACAACCCCGGCGCGGATGCGTGCCGCTGCACGGGCGCAGTTTGTGTCTTCCGTATGCGCCAGCCGCAGGGCGTGGGCGACAGGGGCGTCCGCAGCAAGGTCGGCGACGTGCTGGACAACGATCCCGCCGAGGTCATCGCTTCCGGCGACCATCTGAAGGGCGCCCCACCGCCCGCCTTCCGGCATAGCTAAGCTATTTTAACCATTAACTTTTTAACGCCGCCGCTTCGGGCGGCGAATTTGCGTTCGCGCTTAAAAATTCGTTAAACTGGAGGAAAGTTGGGTTTTACGCGATGTAAAGCGTTTTCATATAGAGTATTGATATGATCGGATACAACGAACCGGCAACACATACAAAACCTCTCCCGCTCGGGGATTTGACGGCTGCGCCGGGCAAGACGCTTTCACTCGCCATCGACACGCTGCAATCCGCAGGTCTTCTGGGGCTGAGCGACGAAAAACGCCGCGCCGCGCTCAAGGGGCTTTCTTCCGATGCCATCAAGGAAATTCAGACGTCGCTCGTCAATGCCGGATTCAAGGATGTCGGTAAAATCGACGGCGTTGCTGGACGCAACACGATCAAGGGCATAGAGCAGGCGCTCGCGAAAAACACCCTTACCGAAATTTTTGCCGAACACGATGCTTCCGACAGGGAAACCGTGACCCGCATTCAGGAATCGCTCAACACGCTCGGCTACAAGGCGGGTAAAACCGACGGCGTTCTCGGCCCCATCACGGCGGGCGCGATCGGGCGTTTTCTCAACAAGGATCATGTGGGCAGCGAGGCGCTCCCCGGCAATGTCAGCGAACAGTTGAAGGCGCACAGGATCAAGCTGGAAGCCAAAGCGCCGGCAGGCATTCCCGACCCCGCCGTTCTCGGGCATACGGAGCCTGCGATCATCGCCGCTCTGGGCGCGTATAAGCAAAACGAAGAAGACGTCAAACTGGTACAAGCGCACCTGAAGAGCAAGGGATACTATGACGATAAAGTCGACGGCAAGTTCGGCAAGAATACGGCGGAAGCGTTCGTGAAATTCCTTGAGGAAAATCCCGATTACCGGTCATCCGTCGGGCCTGATCTCCTGCTGAAAACGGAAGCCTACGCGATCGACAACAAGATCAGCGACGAGTTGCGCAGCTCGTTGAACCTGCGCGATTTGAACAAGCTTCCCACCCCCGACAACGATATTCGTTACAAGGCCTATAAAGATTATTTCGCATCGCAGGGAAGGCCCGAAGAACTCGCGCGCGGAATCAAGGTCGCGTCGGAGCTTACGGGCGTTCCCATGGAAAAGCTTTTCGCCGTCATGAAGCAGGAGAGCGCTTTCGGCGATTACAACCCGCGCTACGGCAACAGCTCCGCCAACAGGATCGCCAACAATTACGGCCAGTTTACCAGCCAGACCTACAGATATATGAACAACGCCTACGGCAGCATCGCGCGCCGGGAACTGGGCGACGAAGGGATTCACGTGGGGAAAGACTGGCGAAGCGACCCCCTGGTCGCTCCCTACATGGCGGCGCAATATCTGAAGGAAATGGGGGGATCGTACCCCGCCTACGTCCTTCCGGTCATGAGGCATAAGGGTAACAGCAACGCCATCGTCGCCGAACAATATCCCGCCGCGGCCAGAAGCAACCGCCATCTTTTCTACGATCATGGCAGGCCGGTCAGCTTTGCGGAGGCGAAGGTGAAAATCCTAAACACGCTCGCCGACGATTACAGAACCGAACGTAAAATCGTTGTTACGGCCCAGCGCGAAGCCTTTAAAAAAGATCTGCTTATCCGCCAGAGCACCGATAAAATGCACGATAAAATGCATCCGGATAAAATATATTTGGATGACAGGATCGACAACCCGCACAAACACGGCATCGACACGGATCGCACGGCGGGTCTTGTGGGCGACGGCAACAACCCGGAAAAATCAGCGGCGAAGTTCAATCTGGCCGGTAGTTTCAAGCAGGCGGCCCTGGCCGATATACCAGCAGACCTTCCGCCCGATCCCGACGGAAAAGGGCCCAAACCTTCCGGCTGGGCCCCCCTCACGAATGATTTCTGCTAGGCGTTAGGCCGCGATTTTTTCAGCCGCCGAAACGAGATCTTTCACCGCGTTGACGGAATTATCGAACATTTTCTGCTCATCCGCGCTCAGCTTAATATTGATGATCTTCTCGACGCCGTTCTTGCCGATCACGACGGGCACACCGATATACAGGCCCTTCACGCCGTATTCGCCGTCCAGTTGCGCCGCGCAGGGCATGACGCGCCTCTTGTCTTTGAGATAGCTTTCGGCCATGGCGATCGCGGAAGATGCCGGGGCGTAGTAAGCGGAGCCGGTTTTCAGCAGCCCCACGATTTCGGCGCCGCCGTCGCGCGTGCGCTGAACGATCTTGTCGAGCTTCTCCTGCGTCGTCCAGCCCATCTGGACGAGGTCGGGCAGCGGAATGCCGGCCACCGTGGAATAGCGTACCAGCGGCACCATAGAGTCGCCGTGGCCGCCGAGAACGAAGGCGGTGACGTCTTCCACCGAAACGTCAAATTCTTCGGCGAGGAAGTAGCGGAAGCGCGCGCTATCCAGAACGCCCGCCATGCCGACGACTTTCTTCGGATCGAAGCCCGTGACTTTTTGCATGATGCCGACCATCGCGTCGAGCGGGTTGGTGATGACGATAACGAACGCGTTCGGCGCATGTTTTTTGATGCCCTCGCCCGCCGTCTTGATGATGCCGGAATTGATGCCGATCAGATCGTCGCGCGACATGCCGGGCTTGCGCGGAACTCCTGCCGTAACGATAACGACGTCGCTGTCTTTCAGGATGGAATAATCCGTACCGCCCGAAAATTTGGCGTCGAACATTTCAACCGGGGAGCTTTCGGCGAGATCCAGGCCCTTGCCCTGCGGAATACCATCGGCCACATCGACGAGGACGACATCGCCCAGTTCTTTCAAGCCTGCGAGGTGCGCCAGTGTGCCGCCGATCATCCCTGCCCCGACCAATCCAATTTTCGCGCGTGCCATATGAAATTTCCCTTTAAAAAACGGTGTGAATCCAATGACAGGGAGTCTAGCACTCCGGCGGCGCAGCACAAGGGGCGCAAAAGCGGAAAATCAGGATTTTATGCCAATCGCGTCCAGTTGCCAGCGCATCTGTTCCTCGGTCAGCGGATAGTCCGTGCCGCCGCGGGGATAGATCAGCGCCGTATGGGGAACCCGGCCTAAAGTTTGCTGGAGTTTCAGGGCAAGACGCATGGAGAAGCCCGCCCGCCATGTGAGAGCGCAGATAGATTTCGGGGCGCGGACGTCGAAAATCTTGCGGACATCCTCCATCGTCGTCCCGGCGCGCAGCGCGAGGCAGGCAATCACGAAATCGCGGTCGTCCATGGCGAGCGCGTCGCTCAGCGTCTCCTCCGTGATCCCATTCCCGGCAAGAATTTTTTGCGCGCGTTCGACTGGATTCGAGCGGTCGACCGCCTTTCGGCGTTCGTCTTCGAATTCGACGCGGCGCTGGACGACCTGCGTGACTTCGCTGATCGTGCGTTTGTCGATATCCGTACGTTCAGTAAGAATTTTCGCCACCGTCTTATCGACATAGGCCGCGAGCTTCATCGCCATGAGAGGCGGCAGGGTTTTGCGCGCGGCGATCGGCCTGTGCCATTCGGGATATTCGCGGGCGCGCTCGACGATGGTTTCGTAAAGATCGTCGGCAATGAGCGCCCCTTCGTTGGAGAGCAAGATCTCACCGGCGCGGACGTTTCCCGTATCGATGACGGCGCGAGAAACGCGCTCGCTGAGGATTTTGCGCCCCGCCACGGCCTCCGCCGCCCAGTTGGCCGGATGGGTTTTCAGGATATCGACGAGATCGGCATCCGAAAGCGCCGCGCAAAAACGCAGGATGGGTTCGGACACTTCACGTTCCAGATCGCGGGCGAGCTGCGCCGCTACGGCGGGCGGCGTGTAGGCGTGATCCTTCAGCGTTTCGGCAAGCGCCCTTCGGATTTTAAGGACTTCGTCGAGCGCGAGCATTCCGAGCGATTGCACGGCGAAGGCGTAAAGCTGGCTGTATTTGTCCTGGCTAAGGTCGGGCAGGATTTTCACAAGGCGGCGGGCGAGGACGATGCGGACATCTTCATCCTTGTCTTTTGCCAGAATGGACGATGCCTGCAAGGGCGTGGAAGGATTTTGCGCCACTGCCTTGCGCACGGCGTGTGACGGGTCTTTTTCGGCCAGGTAATATAGGATTTCCTGCGAAGTGTGTTCATCCCCGGCGAGAGCCATGCGCTGCTTTTGCGTGCCGCGTTCGGCGATTTCGCGCTCATCGGCTTCGAGCAATCTGGCCTGCGGTTTTGCGGGGGCTAAAATTCTGCCTAAAAAACCCATCATATCTCTGTATACGCGGAAGACTGCATTTCCCGCAAGCGGCTGATCGTACGGTCGAATTCGAAGTTGTATCGATCACCCGAGTAAAGCTTTTCCGGGGCCGCTTCGGCGGTGAAAACCATGCGGCGGCGGGCGTTGTACATAACGTCCACCAGTGTCATGAGCCGCTTGGTTTCGTTGTTGCGGTCATAGGTCAGGCGCGGGATATTTTCGAGGAAAACCGTGTGGAATTTCTGGGCGATGGTCAGGTAATCCTCGGCGCCGTGCGGTTGTTCGCAAAGCTGTGCGAAGGTAAAGCGGGCGACGCCGTCCGCCGCCTGCACGGGAATGTCGCGGCCTTTCACGTAGACATTTTCGACGCGCTCCAGTTCTCCGCCTGAGAGCTGCCGGAAAAATTTGTCTGCCTTCGCCTTCGTGTCGGCGTTCAGGGGGTGAAGATAGGTTTCGAGATCCTGCACCACCTCGCCGCGGTAATCGGTGTCGCTGTCGAGGAAGACGACCTGGAGCCGTTCCTTGATCAGCGCGATAAAAGGCAGGAATCGCTGGCGCTGGAGCCCGCCTTCGTACAGCCTGTCCGGCGGCCAGTTGGAGGTAGCGGCGACCACGACGTCGTAATCCAGCAAGGCCGCGAAGAGGCGCGAGAGAATCATGGCGTCGGCTACGTCCGTGACATGAAATTCATCGAAGCACAAAACCGCAGCGTTGGCCGCGACGTGTCTGGCGTATTGCGGCAGGAGGTTGTCGACCGCCTTCCCCGCCCTGCGTTCGTGCAGCCAGTCATGGGTTTCGATCATGAATTCATGGAAATGCACGCGGCGTTTCGGCATGGCTGGCGGCAGGCTGTTGAAGAACATGTCCATCAGCATGGATTTTCCGCGTCCGACGCCGCCATGGATATAGACGCCCTGAATTTTCTTACGGCGGGCGAAGAGCGGTTTTTTTTGGGTCAGTTCGTCATGGAGCCGATCGAAGGCTTCGGCCGCCTTGCGCTGCCTTTCGTCTTTCTTTAAATGGCCGGCGGCCACTTCGCCTTCGTATTTTTTAAGGAGTTCGGACATGGCGCGCCTTCTCTATGCGGGAGACAAGAAGGATAGACAGCTCATAAAGAAGGCAAAGGGGAACGGCGAGCGCGATCTGGCTGAACACGTCCGGCGGGGTGATGACGGCGGCGACGGCGAAGATGGCGACGACGGCGTATTTGCGGAAATTGCGAAGCGATTGCGCGCCGAGGATTCCGGCGCGGGCCATAAGCGTCATGAGCACGGGCAATTGAAACGACAAGCCGAACACGAAGATCAGCGTCATGACGATGGACAGATATTCACCGACGCTTTGTTCGTGATCGATGCGCAGGGCGGTGTTTTCCCCCGTGCTCTGGAAGTGCAGGAGGAACGTCCACGCGGCGGGCATGATAAGGTAATAAACCATCGCGCCGCCGAGGAAGAACAGGACGGGAGTTGCCACAAGATACGGCAGGAAGACTTTCTTTTCGTTTTTATAAAGCCCCGGCGCAACGAACATCCAGACCTGCCACAGCAGGAAGGGAAAGGTCAGGAAGCATCCGGCGAAAAACGACACGCGCAGATACGTCATGAATATTTCGGTCGAGGCGGTGGAGATCATGCGGTTGGTGCCGCCGACGCGGTGCATGGCGTCTGCAAAAGGCTGGACGAGGAAGGAGAAGATATCTTCCTTGAAAAGGAAACAGACGATCGTGCCGCCGACCATGGCGAGGAAGCACCAGAGGATGCGCTTGCGCAATTCCATGACATGCGCGGTGAGCGTTTGCATCGCCTGTTCCTGCGCCGGGGGAAGCGTTTTCGTCATGGCTTTTCCTCCGGCGGGACGGTGGCGGCGGGCGTGGGCGGATATTCGTCCGCGTCGGCGGCGGCTTCGTCGGTTTTGGGAGCTTCGAAATTGACGCCTTTGCGGAGTTCCTCGATATCGCCCGCGCGCAGCACTTCATCGAACTGCTGGCTCATGGCGAATTTCATATATTGCAGGCGGCGCGCGAAACGGCCGACCTGATACATGATCTTGGGAATATCCTTCGGCCCGATCACCAGGACGGCAATTGCGCCGACCAGGAACATTTCGGACCAGCCGACGTCGAACATGGGCTAAACGTCTTCTTTGTGTTTGTCTTCGACCTTCTTCGGCGCAGCGTCGTCGTCGGCGAGGCCTTTCTTGAAGCTCTTGATGCCCTTGGCGAGGTCTTCCATCATGCGCGGCACGCGGCCCGCGCCGAACAAAAGAAACACCACCAGGACGACAATCAGAATATGCCAGATGCTAAGGCCCATAATTTTATCCTTCTTTTTAAAACTTCCTCTCCCTTGAGGGAGAGGGCCGGGGTGAGGGTGTTGAACGTTTCCTTAACGGAGAAACCCCGCACCCTCACCTAAATCCTCTCCCTCAAGGGAGAGGACTTGATTGGTTTACTCTTCTTCTTCGTATCCTTCGAAATCGTCATCCTCGCCCGCGTCCGGAACGCCGGAGAGAATTTCCGCCGCGCTGACATCCGGCGCATCGAACAGGTCGCGGGAATCCGGAACGGTTTCGATGGCGGGACGGCGATCGAGCAGGCCGGCGGCTTTTAAATCCTCAAGCCCCGGAAGCTCTATAATAGAACCAAGGCCGAAATGATCAAGGAACACGTTGGTCGTAAGCCATGTGAGCGGACGGCCCGGCGTTTCGCGCCGCTTGCCCGGCTTGATCCAGTTCATTTCGAGAAGCTGGTCAATCGTGCCCTTGTGCGTGGCGACGCCGCGGATGTTTTCGATTTCGGCGCGGGTGATGGGCTGGTGATAGGCGATGACCGCCATCGTTTCCAGCGCGGCGCGGGACAGGCGGCGTTCGACATCCTTCTCAATCGTAAGCGCGCCAGCCACGGATTTCGCCGTGCGGAAAGCATAGGCGCCGTTGATTTCGACGAGTCCGATGCCGCGGTCGTTATAGTTCGCCTGCAATTGCGGCAGCAGGACGGCGAGGTCGGCATTTTCCGGCATCCGTTCCAGAATGGCCTGCGGCGTCAGCGGCTGCGGCGCGGCGAACAGCAGCGCTTCGAGGATATTCAGTTGTTCAGTTTGTTGTGTCATCGTCTTCTTCCTCATGTGTCATCTCGGCCGGAGGGTTGCCATCGGCAACGCGGAGCGGAGAGATCTGAGATCCCCCGGCTTCGCTCGGGATGACATCGTTGGTGTCATCGGTTGGCGCGTCTTCAAGTGGCGGGCGGTTGGCGGTGCGCAGGTAGATGGGGCGGAACGAGCCGTCCTGTCGGATTTCGACCTTGCCCTGCTTGGCGAGTTCGAGGCCCGCCGTGAAGGTCGAGGCCAGCGAGGAGCGGCGGAGCAGCGGATCGGTGATATTGTCGGGCAGGAAGCTTTGCAGCGTTGTCCAGACCGAGAACGGCCCGGATTTCGGCAGGTTGCCCAGCATTTTCGTCATGCGGTCCACCGCCTCTTCCATCGTCATGACGGAGAAGACAGGGAGTTCGTAGACGGTTGCCTCGGCGCGGCGGCGGATATCGCCGTAGGCTTTCAGCAGGTCGAAGAGCGTGTCCTTGTAGGTCGCGTTGTAGGCGACGCGCAAACCTTCGGGCTGTCCGGCGGCGTGGATATTCACGCCGAGCTGCGGACGGGCCATCAGTTTCGCGGCGGCTTCGCGCATGGATTCGAGGCGGCGAAGCTGGAAGGACAGCGCTTCGGCCATCGCCTCGCCCGACGGCTCCCCGCTTTCGTCTTTTTCGCGCGGGAGCAGCAGGCGGGATTTCAGGTAGGCCAGCCACGCGGCCATGACGAGATATTCGGCGGCGAGATCGAGGCGCAGATCTTTCGCGCGGTCGATGAAGTCGAGATATTGGCGGGCGAGTTGCAGGATCGAGATTTCGCGCAAATCCACCTTCTGGTTGCGCGCCATCTCCAGCAGGACGTCGATAGGCCCCTCATACCCGTCGATATTCAGGAGCAGAGAGTCGGCTTCGTGCTCCCCTTCGGGCAGCGCGAAAGGGAGGTCTTCAGGCGGAGGCGGATTGTCTTCGTGCACGGCTTGCATCGTAGCGCTTCAAACTCTCATTCCGCAAAGGCGGGCAAGCCTTTGCGATGTCTAGCATTTCATTTAGGTGACCGGCGCAATATAGCGCGATATCGATGCCGGATTCCAATGTTTTCAGCACTCTATCCGCAGAAGATCCGTAGCAGGACAGCGCGTTCATGCACAGATCGTCGGAGACCAGCAAGCCATTGAAATTAAGGTTTTTTCGAATGATGTCGATGACATTTGAAGAGGCGGAGGCCGGATGATCGGCGTCGATGGCGCTGTAGACGATGTGGGAAACCATGCCCCAGATGCCGTCCGCATGCGGGCTTTCAAGCACATGACGGAAAGGTTTGAAATCGCAGGATTCAAGCTCTTCGAGACTGGCGGACACCACGGGAAGATCGTGATGGGAATCGAGCGTAGAGCGCCCCTGCCCCGGCATGTGCTTGATGACAGGCGTGATGCCCTCCTCCAGGAAGATTTCACAGGCGAGGCGGCCCAGCGCGCCGACCGTATCGGGGTCGTTCGAAAAAGCGCGGTCGCCAATCGCGGCGTGCGTTTCCGGAAATAGAACGTCGAGAACGGGGGCGCAATCGACATCGAAACCGGCATTGCGGCAGTCGCCGGCGATGCCGCGGATGACCTCGATCAGCCTGTCCTTGTCGTCGAGATCGCCGATTTCTTTCATCGACGGATAGTCCGGCCAGTGCGGCGGGCGCATGCGGCGCACCCGCCCCCCTTCCTGGTCGATCAGGATCGGGCAATCCCAGCCGACGGATTCGCGGAGCGAATCGCACAGGATTTTAAGCTGCGGCTTGTCGATGATATTCCGGCCGAAGAGGATAAAGCCGAAGGGCGCGAAATCCGCGAAGAAATTCTTTTCCTCCGTCAGCAGGACGGGGCCGGAACAGGACAGGATGACGGGTTTGGTGTTCGGCTTCATGGGATCTTCCTAAAAATCATCCTCCGACGTCCTGCCGGAGGATGAGCTTTGTCGTCGGGCAGGAGCCCTAGGAAACTTACTTCGCTACGACGAGGCAGCCGCCGGGCGCCTTTTTCTTGATTTCACTGCAAATCTGCGTGGCAGAATCCTTGCTCATCGGGCCTGCCTGAATGCGGTAGAACGTGCCCTTTGCGCCGAGATCGGCTTGCTGCGTCCGGTATTTCAGGCCGGACAGATTGCTGTATTTGGCTTGCAGCTTCTTCCATTCGCCCGCAGCGCCGGATTCATTTTTCACGCTGGCGAGCTGGACATAGGAACCGCCGGGCTGGACGCCCGCGGCTGCGGTGATGCCGGAGGCGGGTTCAGCCTTGGCGGCGCTTTCAGCTTCCTTTTCGACCGGCTCCGCTTTCGGCGGGATCGCTTCGGGAACGGTCGCAGCGGCAAGTTGCTGCTCCCCCGTGCTGGAGGTTTCTTCCGAAACGCCGAGCGCTTCTTTCACCAGAGCGTCATTCGAAGGCGGTTCGACCGGAGCGGCTTTCGCCAGTTCGGCCTGCGTCGCCTCGACTTCGCCGACGCCGTTCGGCGTCGGAGCCTCGGCAGGCGCGCCGCCCGGCTGG
Organism: Micavibrio sp.; assembly: GCA_035759665.1. GTDB lineage: Bacteria > Pseudomonadota > Alphaproteobacteria > Micavibrionales > Micavibrionaceae > Micavibrio_A. The sequence continues at coordinate 8,902 of DASTUM010000042.1, read as the reverse complement.
TCGCCTTCGGTGCTCAGACCGGCGAAAAGCTGCGAGCGCGGAACGGGTTCTTCCGAGGTTTCATCGGCAAGGATATTTTCCGTGCCACCGTCGGTCGTACCCGAAAAGACGGTGGAGTCGCGGTAGGGAATTTCCATCCCACCCGGATTGTCCGGCGTGGTTTTGTAATCGCCCGCGTCGGCGCGCACGATCGGCACACTTTCCGTCGAGGCCGTCTGCTCGTCATCCGGATAGCTGCCGAAGACGACAACGCCCAGGAGGATAACGGCAGCCGCGACCGTAAAGATCGCGAAACCGCGCTTGTGATGGGAAACTATGGTCAGAACCTGGTCGAAAAACCCGTCCTGCCCCTCTTCATCGAAATCATCATATTTTTTTGCCATGAGTCGGATGCTATGACAAAAACCATAGCCCTGTAAAGCAGGCTAATTATTAATATTCACCGCAAATTCAAACAATGCTATCCGGCGGTTTTCCGGCGCCCCTCTCAAGCGATTGCATGAGCGCAAAGGCCACAGCCGACGCGACGGCGCCGCCGAGGCCGAAGGCGATAAGAATAAGCGTGAACAACCATGGGCCGTCTTCCATGAACGGCACGCCGAGGACGAGCCCCCAGACCGCGCCATTTGTGATGGAAGCGATCAGCGCGGTTTTCAGATACGGCCTGTAGGTGCGCACGCCGTTTTCCCAGTCGATCGAACCGCGCAAATATCCGTAGACCATCGACGGGAAGGACATGATCATGCCGAAGAGGATGATGACATGCGCGATCTTGAAGATGGAGAGGGAGTTGTGCGCGCCTTCGAGAGCCATGGCGACGATGATGCAGGCGAAGGCCGTCGAAAACAGAATAACGAAAATCCTCATCAGCATGGTTTTCCCCCTTCAAGCGCCGAAACGTCTATTTTTTATCCCAGTATATATCGAACAATCTTTCATGTTCGCGGATGGCGTAACGGTCGGTCATACCCGCGATATAATCGCAGACGATACGGGCGCGGGGCGCGTCTTCGAGCGTTCCCCCCGCTTCTTCCACGCGGCGCTGCCAGTGGTCGGGCAGGAGATTATAGCGATCCAGAAACACATTAAACAAATCGTGCAGAATGCGCTCCGCCTTCGCGCATACGCGCATGACGGTATAATGACGGTACATGCGGTCGAACAGGAACGACCTCAGCTCCTCGACCCGTTCATTCATATCGCTGGAAAAGGCGACGACGGCGGCTTTCGCCATGCGGATATCGTCCGGCGATCCGGCCTTGATGGATTGCAGGCGGCGGCGGGATTCGGCGAGAACGTCCTGCACCATGGCGCCGATCATCTCGCGGATCGTTTCCTGCACGAGGTAATGTTCGGCAATATCGGGATAGCGGCGCCTGATCTCCGCGCTGACCTTCTTCAAAAGTTCGACCTTTTGCAGGTCTTCGAGGCTGAACATGCCGGCGCGCAGGCCGTCCTCGACATCGTGGTTGTTGTAGGCGATATCGTCGGCGAGCGCCGCGCATTGCGCCTCGACGGTGGCAAACGTGCTCAGGCGGAGATCGGTCTGCTTCTGCACTTCGGCAAGCGTGACGGGCAGCGACCCTTCGACGGGGCCGTTGTGTTTGACGACGCCTTCAAGCGTTTCCCAGCTAAGGTTCAAACCCGGCCAGCGGTGATATTTACGCTCCAGTTTCGTCAGGACGCGCAAGGATTGATCGTTATGTTCGAAACCGCCATAGGGTTTCATGCATTCCGCGAGAACAGCCTCGCCCGTATGCGCAAAGGGCGTGTGGCCGAGATCATGGGAGAGCGCGACAGCCTCCGCCAGATCTTCGTTCACCATCAGCGAGCGCGCAAGCGTGCGGGCGATTTGCGAGACTTCGATCGTGTGCGAAAGGCGCGTCCTGTAATGATCGCCTTCGTGATAGACGAAAACCTGCGTCTTGTCTTTGAGGCGGCGGAAGGCAGAGGTGTGGATGATGCGGTCGCGGTCGCGCTGGAATGGCGTTCTCGTTCCGCTTTCTTCCTCGGCGTAAAGGCGGCCTTTCGTCTGTTCCGGAATGCAGGCATAAGGGGCGAGAGGAAGGGCGCAATAATTATAGGCGGTCTGGGCGTTTGTACTCATGCGCCTGATTCTAAACGCATCAGGGCGCAAAAGCACGTAGGTTTTTATGAGCCCGGCAAGGCCCGGGCTGCAAAGCTTTTATGAAATTCCCCGTGACTTTGCCGCGGCTCCGTTTATATAAGTCTTTATGAGCGCGATCACCCTGACCGACAATCTTGTCCAACGCATCAAAGCCCTGCAGGCGCAGGAGGGCAACCCGTCCCTTAAGCTCCGCATTACGGTCGATTCCGGCGGATGCCAGGGGTTCGAATACAAATTCGAGCTGACGGAAAAGGTTAACGGCGACGACGAGGTTTTCGAAAAAGACGGGATCGGCGTCATCATCGACGATATCTCCCTGCCCTATATGCGGGACGCGGTCGTTCATTACACGGACGACCTGATCGGCGCGCATTTCGAAGTGCAGAACCCGAACGTCAAATCGTCCTGCGGCTGCGGCACCAGTTTTTCAGTCTAAATCAGATTTCCCGCACAGGCCCGGCAGCGGCAGCTTCGGGCAGCAAACGAGTGCCGAACTTTGCGTCAGGCATGGAACGGCTGTACGCCCTTAAAATAATATCCGTCAGCGCGGACGGGGTGGGCACGATCAGGTCGATATCGGGTTTGTTGAAGGCGAGGGACAAGGTGCCCGGCGATTTGTCCGGGTCGGGCCGGTCGCAATTGACGTCGTTGCCTATTGGGTGGTGCGTGTGAATATTCAGGAACGGCACGCCGTATTTCGCGGAAAAAATGCGGGCCTGCGCCATGGCGTAATAATCGGTGCCGGGCAGGCCGTTGCCTTTGGCGACGTCGTCGCCGGCGAAAACGATCGCGCTCGGCCTCACGCCGGAGCCAAGGGCCTCCTCGACGATGGCGGCCAGCCCGTGGCCTTTGTGCATACTTGCGACCTTCACTTCAACCGTGGCGGGGCCGTCGAGCGTTTTAAACACGGACTCGCCGTTCAGGTCTTTCGGCCACAGCCCCGCATAGACATCCAGCCGCTCTTTCAGGTGCGCGCCTATGGTTTTGTCGAGATCGGAATTGTCCGGCTGGCCGAAATGCGAAAGGATTTCGCGGTAATGGATGTTGCTGGCGATGCCCTTATGTTCGACGAACAGCTTCGGGCAGCCTTTCGCTGTTCCGAGCGTCACCGCGACGAGAGCCTGGACGTCCTTTTGATAATAGGCCGCGAGATACTCGAGATTGGCAAGAAAGTTTTTCTCGCCGTCGTTTAGTTTGCGGGCTTCGGTTTTCCGGCCTTGAATAAAAAGCGTCGCGCCGCTGTCGGCGACGAGCGTGACCGCGTCGACATTGCCAATGCCGGATTCGACGAGCAGCTTGCGGGCATCGTTGGCGCCGCGCGATGTCAGGAAGGCGATCCTGAACGGCTGGTTCGTTTCGATTCCATGGTTGACCAGATCGACCAGCGGCGCAGGCAGGCGCGCATCCATGGCTTTTTCGGCGAAAATCCCGGTTTCGTAGGTCCCCTCTTTTACAAGCCCGCCGAGAACTGCCGGGGGCGTTCCGTAAGGAATGGTCTGACGCCGGGCTTCGTCGGTCTCTTTAAGAGGCAAAGGCGCGGTGTCCGTTTTAAGCGTGTAGCCCGTCATGACGTTGCCGTCCATGTCGCACACGAACAACGGCGCGTTTCCGATTTTATTCAGAAAATGCGCAATGTCCGAATAGGAAGAATAAGCCGTCATACAACCTCTATAAGCCAGCCCTGTTTTGCAGGAGGGAGTTAAGCGAATATTATATATAAGTCTACAGCCCTGACTAAAATCTTAACATTCGCCCCTTATGTTTCCGTAATAAAACATTGTTTCGGACTCACCGTCAATAAAATAGCCCTAAACCGCGGGTGCCCAACCCCCGGCTTTTATGGTTTAATCCGGCCCCATGAAAATCGCCACATGGAACGTCAATTCGATCAAGGCCAGAACCGCCCATGCCCAGCGCTGGCTGGAGCGGGTAAAACCGGATTTCCTGTGCCTTCAGGAATTGAAGGGGGTGGAATTCCCCCATACGGCTTTCGAGGGATACAAAATCCACGCGGTCGGGCAAAAGGCCTATAACGGGGTCGCCATCCTCGCCAATAGTTCGTTTGACATGATTTTGGAAAAACTGCCCGGCGACGAGGCGGACGAACAGGCGCGTTACCTCGAAATCCAGACGGCGGACGGGCTACGCCTTATCAATATCTACCTGCCCAACGGCAACCCTTGGCCGGGGGAAAAATTCGATTACAAGATGCGGTGGATGGACAGGCTTTACGCCCGCCTGAAGGAATTGCGCGAAGCGGAAATTCCGTTCGTCATTACCGGCGATTTCAACGTCATCCCCGAAGCCATCGATTGCTGGGATCCGAAAGTCTGGATGAACGACGCGCTTTACCGCATTGAAACACGGCAAAAATTCCGCGCGCTTTTAAACCTTGGTTTAACGGATGCATTCAGAGCTTTGAATCAGAAAGAGCATCAATACACATTCTGGGATTATCAGGCCGGATGCTGGCAGAAAGACCGGGGAATCCGGATCGACCATTTCCTGCTCTCACCCCCCGTGACAGACCGCTTGATTTCCTGCATGATCGACAAGGAACCGCGGGGCGAAGAATCCCCTTCCGACCACACGCCGGTGATCTTGACCATCGCATGAAACACACACTCCTCCCCCTTCTCGCCGTCCTGATGCTGGGCGGCTGCGCCAACGAGCTGTATCCCGACCTGCATTATTATATGAAGGAAAAAAGGCTTCCCACCCCGACGGAGAAGAGCTTTCCGCATTGCGAGGGCTACGGATGCCCGTTCTATAAAAATGTCGAGCTGGGCAGGAGCGATTGGGCGAAAATTGAAAGGGCGTATGGAGGAAAGGCGCGGAACGCCGCGGACGAGCGGGAAAAAGCGGCACGCGCCATCGGCGAATTCGAGCGCGTGGTCGGGCCGCTAACGGGGACGGACGCGGATGTGGCGGGAACGTTCGGCAAAATGGGCAAAGGCCAGCTCGATTGCGTGGACGAGAGCACGAACACGACCATCTACCTGATGCTGCTCAAGCAAAAGGGCTTGCTCCAGCACCATGAGATCGAGCAGCCGCAGGTGCGCTGGCCCATCGTTTCGGGCCGCGGCTGGATGCACCAGACGGCTGTCATCACGGACAAGAAAACAGGGGCGCAATACGCCGTGGATTCATGGTTTGAGGACAACGGGAAGGCCCCCTGGATCGTCGATCTGGGAGCCTGGCGCAACGGCTGGCATCCCGAACTGGTCAAAAACCCGTCGAATTAACCGTTTCCAAGGGCGGCAAATCAGCCTAAACTGTTCAGGCCATTACTGATTCCCAACGGATGATCCCGCCATGAAAAGAACCCGCCTGACCTACTTTCTCTTCTCCGCCCTGCTCGGCACAGCCCTGATACCCGCCGCCTGTTCGGTCAGCGAAAACCGCGAAGTCACCGCGGAGCACATCGCCCGCCCGGCCTTCATGGTCGAGCGTAAGATCACGGCAGGCCCCGCGCAGCTGCAATTGTGGGAACGCATGCACGAACGCTACGCCCCCGCCAACGTCTATATCGAAGGCGACGGCAAATCGGATGCGGGCACGGATTTCTTCAGCAACCCCTCGCCGGACAATCCGGTCGGCCTGCACCTCGCCTCGCGCGACAACGCCGAGAACCTCGTCTATATCGGCCGCCCGTGCCAGTACAAAGACCCGCAGGACACCGACGAATGCTCGCAGCCGCTGTGGAGTACGCGCCGTTTCTCGCCCGAAGTGGTCGCGGCCTATAACGAAGTGCTCGATGAGATCAAAAAACGTTACGACATCACGGAATTCAACCTGATCGGTTACGACGGCGGCGCGAACATTGCCGCGGCGCTCGTCGCATCGCGCGATGATATCGCCTCGATCCGCACGGTTGCCGGAACGCTGACCCCCGCCGTGTCATACGACGCCAAGACGAGTCCGCTTGACGCCGACAACATCACGGCCTATGGCATCGCGCCGCAATTGGCGAAAACGCCGCAGCACCATTTCATCGGCGCAGGCGACGATATCGCCCCTGCCGCCGGATACCATTCCTTCCGCCAGCAAATGGGCGAATCCCGGTGCGTACATTATACGTTCGTACAGGATGCCGATCACACACGCGGATGGGTCGAGAAATGGCCGGAATTGCTGAAAGCCACGGTGGAGTGCGAGCCGGAACACATCCCCGCTCCGTTGCCCCCGCGCCCGGTCAGCAAAGACGGCCCGAACAAGTAATCAATTATCCCTCATACTTAAAAAGCCCGATGCCCTTGATCGTGACATCGGCGCTGGTCTGTGTCGCGTCCAGCTGATTTTCCAGGAACAGCCGCGTTTCGATGGACGTTATGCCGTCCGACGACAAAGGCAGAACAGGCGTGACGATCAGATAATCGCTGCCAATATCCGTCACGTTTTCCGGCGGGTATCCATTGCTGGAACGGTTGCCGATGCTGTTGTAATATGTCTGCGCCGAACTCGGCGCGAGGTTGATTTCAAGACACAGTGAGCCGATATTGGCGAAGTTCGCCGTGCGCACCATCGCCGCCGCGTAGATCTTATCGCCGTTCGCATATCCGTCCGTGATAGTCTGCGACAATTCCCATGTATTTCCGCCGGCGGAGGTCGAGACGTAGTCCGATTGCACGAGCTGGGCGTCGCTTCCATCCTTGCTCGCGGTCGAAGCCGGGCCTGAGGTCGCATAGGTCCAATCCATGGCGACCTGCCCCGCGCCGCTGCCGCCGGTTCCGGCAAGAACGCCGTTCGCCAGCAGGTTCCCGCCCGAGAAATCAGGCATAGCGCCGCGCCCGAAATACGGTTCCAGCGCCGCATCGAGCGCCGTCCCAACGAGATACCCGCCATAAGGCGTAAAATGCACGTTATCGTAAAGGGCGTTCGCGACCGGCATCCCCGTACCATCGTTCATCACGCTGTTCGTATCCACAGCGATGACGCGCCCCATGCAGGAGCCATGACGGCGGGCTATATGCCAGTTCGCGTTGTCGATGGCGGCGATGCCAGTCGAATCCGTGTCTTTGGGTGTGATATAGCTGACCACGATTCTCTTGCCGAGCTTCAGGGTGATATAGCTTATGATCTCGTCAAGCTGGCTTCGCATGGTCGTATAGCTCACGGAAGTCAGGCTGTTGGTTCCCCCCATGAGAAAGCAGACATCGAATGTCAGGGCATCGAGGTCGCCCAGGCGCAATTTCATCTGCGAGAGGGTATTGCCACTCGATCCCTTGTTGTGGTTGGTGGGAATGAGCTGAAGATAACAGCGGCCATTCGACAGTTGGTGATACCACGTAAAATTCGCGCCGGTGTTGAACCTTATCGTCCCGCCGGAAACAGTGGTATTCTGCGAGGTTAGGGAATCCCCGAAAAGCACGGCGTTGATCGGCCCCGCCGCCGGCTTGATGGAATAATCCGTGACATCGCCCTGCAAGGGCGCGGCGGTCTTGTATCTATGCCCGTCGGGCAGGGACGACGCGAGGCCGTGCCTATGCGCTAGATATCCTTCAATTTGCTCGCCCAGGGAATCGTCTTCCATGACGATTAGCTCATAAAAATCCATGGCGATAAAGTTTCCGGCGGACGTTGCGATGCCGCCGCCGAGGCTGAACCTGTCTAGCGTCAGATCGCCCTCGATCCGTTCGTAAGAGCGGCTTTCCAGACTCGTTGTGCCGTTGGCCCATCCGAGGAGCAATCCGTTTTTTTCATGCAACCGGACGATCATTTTCTCGCCGGTTATGACCATCATCATCGGAATATTGACCAGCACTTCGGTGTTCACGTCGCGACGGACGCGCGGACACAGGTTGGCATCGTTGGGGGAATTGTTGCCCGTACCCAGGAACGAATAATGTGCGCCCGTCGTGCTCGATCGCTCAGCGAGGATGTAACCCGTCGCCGCCACAGCGGCGTTGATGACGGCATAGACTGCCTTCTCGCTCCGGCTCCAAAGGAAGGGCGAGGTGTTGTAAAGAACGTTCGAGGTTCCATTGAAAGCAATCTTTCCGTTGGCGGCGTCGTACGCGGGCCTGCCCGCCGATATGTTCGAAATATGACGGCCATTGCCCGAAAGATCGTCGAGCATGTCGACGGCATTCGCGGTGTGATGAATGCCGGACGCGTTGCCGGCATCGTACCAGGCAAGCAAAGTGTTGAGGGATGGATCGAAAAGCACCGGCTCCGCCTCCGGAAAGGATTGCGAAGGGCGGCCCGAATCCGTGCCGAGGCGCGGTATGACCATAAAATCTCCTGAAATGTCGGGAATAAAAAAAGGCGCATTGCGCCCACGAATGAACGGAACATAACATGAACAACGTTCCGATTCAAGCTTTATCGTCTTCTGTCAAAAATTTACCATTTGCAAAAACTTGGCAGGAAAACAGTATTTTCGCGCGATACGCAAATCCGCTCGCGGCCAAGAACCGTCTTCAGCCTTTCGCGATTTTCCTTTTTATAAAACTTTCAGCGACTTTATTGATCGCTTTCCAGTTTTTCTTTCCATTAGCCAATACGAGCTTTGCCGGGTCTGTGTGCGTTACGAACAGCCGGGCGTCCTGCTGCGCATGGGCCTCCAGCGGAATAAAAAGCGCCGCCACATCACCGTCAAATCCGGCGGATTTATCGACGCGGCCCTCCGGCGTCAGACGACCGTATAGTGGTTTCGCCGTGTAATGGCCGTATAGGCGGTCCTTGATTTTAATTTCGTAAAAATTGCCGCGGTGCAAATCGTAACGGAAATAATAGCCAATCCGCGGAATTTTACGAAGCGCCTTCAGGTCG
>DASTUM010000041.1:0-2470 GCA_035759665.1 Micavibrio sp. | reverse complement strand
AAAAAGACTCAATCGATAAAGCCTGAATAAGGCTTTCCAATCATTGAGACTTTGACGGAAATGTCAATACAGGGAGGTTGGTTTTATCGTTCTTTAGAACTTGAAAAAAGCCGGAATGTCGTCGCCGAATCCGGGAGCGCTATCGCCCTCGTCATTGTCTTTTTTCGGCGCGGAATTTTCGTGAACCGGCTGTGGCCTGCGCTCCTCGCGACGGGGACGGTCGATAGGCCGCTCCGAATGCACGGGACGTTCGTGACGCGGCGCACGCGCCTCGCGAACCGGTTCAGCGGCTACCGGAGCGTTACCCATCGCAAACACTGGAATTGGGTTTTTGATGAGTTTCTCGACATTTGCCAGGTATTTCTCATCCTGATTCGTAGCGAGCATCCAGGCACGCCCGCTCTGGCCCGCACGGCCCGTCCTGCCGATCCGGTGGACATAGTCGTCCGGGCTCATCGGAACGTCATAATTGAACACATGCGATACAGCGGAAATATCCAGCCCGCGCGCCGCCACGTCGCTGCAAATGAGAAACTTGACATCGCCGTTGCGGAATCCCTGCAATGTTTCCGTGCGCTTCGCCTGAACCATGTCTCCATGCAGAGGCGCAGCGGCATATCCCTGCTTTTTCAGGAATGTCGCAAGTTCGCCGATATCGCGCTTGCGGTTCAGGAAGATGAAAGCGTTTTTCGGGTTTTCCTGTTTCAGCAGGCGCGCCAAAGTCTGCTTCTTGTCCTTGGGATGTGTGTGGACGAGGAATTGTTCGACCGTCGAAGCCGTCGTCGCGGGCGCGGCCACCGAAACCTCTTTCGGATTGCTCAAGAACCTGTCGGTCAGGCGCTTGATTTCCGGCGGCATGGTGGCGGAGAAAAGCAGCGTCTGGCGGCTCGGCGGAATGAGCGAAACGATTTTCTCGATGTCCGGAATGAATCCCATGTCGAGCATCCGGTCTGCTTCATCGATCACTAGGATACGGATGTCGTTAAGTAGAACCGAACCGCGCTGGAACAGGTCGAGCAGACGGCCCGGCGTTGCGATCAGAACATCGACGCCCTTGTCGAGCAGCTTCGTCTGGTCGCCCATGCTTTCCCCGCCGACCAGCAGCGCCATCGAAAGCTTGTGATATTTGCCGTATGTCTTGAAATTCTCCGCGACCTGCGCCGCGAGTTCGCGCGTCGGTTCAAGAACCAGTGAACGCGGCATCCGCATCCGCGCCCGTCCGCCCGAGAGAGCGTCGATCATCGGCAGCGTAAAGCCCGCGGTCTTGCCCGTGCCCGTCTGGGCAAGGCCGACCACGTCCCGCGCCATCATAATGATGGGGATCGCTTTTTCCTGAATGGGGGTGGGCGTTTCATAGCCTTTTTCGGTAACCGCGCGAAGCGTCTCCGGGCTCAAACCCAAGTCTTCAAACTTCATAGGCGCGTGTGTAGCAGATTTCCGCTAAAGGAAGCAAGATATTGTGAAAATTAGTCGTGACGGGCGCGTTCGCCCTCGGCCTGCGCCTCATGACCCAGGGGGGAATGGCCGTTGAACCATGCGCTCCGGTGCACGGCGGCATAAACCAGAATGTTGAAAACGAATAGAACCGTGGCGATCCTGAGCACCAGATGCGCCCTGCTTTTGCGCGGGGCGCATGCGCCGTGATGGCATCCCGTGCTATGGCAATCCACCTTCTCGCTATGGCGCACGGTCAGCCAGCCAAGGGCCAAAATGACGCCGGAGCCGGCGATCATGGGAATTTCCCATTTATGCAGGAAGTCATGCAGTTCCAGTACGCCGGCCGGCAACGCCGCAACCATGCCAAGCCCCGCCAGCAGCCCCATCAGGCTGACGATCGTCGGCAGGACGCAGCAGAACAGGTGGCTCGTCTCCGACAGGATAACGGCGAAAATTAACGATTTCTGGATTTTCTGGTTCATACAGCCCTTTTAACCGCAAAGCCCGCGCTGCGGCAAGAATTTTGTTATAATATAACATATTTTTATGGGAACAGCCTGCATGAACGTCATTGCGAGGAGCGGCGCGACGAAGCAATCCAGCGGGTTTTGCAAGTTTCTAAATTGCTTCGCTACCCCGCAATTGCGAATTTCTAAGTTCAGATAACGAAACTTTTTAAAATCAGGAACCGGTCTTTTGCGCCAGAAGAACGAAAATCTTGTCCTTCAATTCGGCGGCGTCGAAGGGTTTGGAAACATAATCGTCCATGCCTGAAACCTCGCACCGCTCGCGGTCGCCATCGAGCGCGTGGGCCGTCATGCCGATGATCGGAATACGATCCCGGTGTGCCACCGCCTCTTCCACGCGCCACAGGCGGGTCGCGGTAAAACCGTCCATGATCGGCATCTGCACATCCATCAGGGCAAGGTCGATGCCGCCCTCTTTTAAGCGCTTCAATGCTTCCTGCCCGTTGGACGCGACCACGTATCTGCACCCGAACCCTTCGAGGAGCATCCCCGTGACCAGAATGTTC
>DASTUM010000040.1:0-19645 GCA_035759665.1 Micavibrio sp. | reverse complement strand
AATCTTCCCGCTCACATAATCCTTCGTCTGGGCGTGGACGGGGGCTTGGAATATTTGCCCCGTTTCACCCGCTTCGATGATCTTGCCCAAATGGAAGAACGCCGTGTAATCAGACAGACGCTGCGCCTGCGCCATCGAATGCGTCACGATCACGATGGTGTATTTCTTTTCCAGTTCGCGGATCAACTCCTCCACCCGCGCGGTGGCAATGGGGTCGAGCGCGGAGCACGGTTCATCCATCAGGATCACTTCCGGCTCGGTTGCAATGGCGCGCGCGATGCAAAGGCGCTGCTGCTGCCCACCTGACAACGAGGTGCCGGGAGTGTCCAGTCGGTCTTTCACCTCTTCCCACAGCCCCACGCGTTCGAGGCTGCCCTCCACCAACGCGTCGAGGTCGGCACCTCGCGCAAGGCGGTGAATACGCGGACCATAGGCGACGTTCTCATAGATCGACTTCGGGAACGGATTCGCCTTCTGGAACACCATGCCGATTTTCTGGCGCAGCAGGATGACGTCGACGCTGCGGTCGTAAATATCATGCCCGTCGAGTGTAACCGCACCAGCCACGCGGCACCCGGCCACGACATCGTTCATACGGTTCAGGCAGCGCAAAAACGTCGACTTCCCGCAACCGGACGGGCCGATTAGCGCCGTGACTTTGTTGGTCAGGATGGGCAGTTCGACATCGAACACGGCCTGCTTGGTGCCATAAAAAACGCTCAGGCCCTGCGCCGCCATGCGGATTTCAGTGTCGCCTGCATTCTGTTTCATCTTTTCTCTCATGATCTCACCATTTGATTTCAAATCTGTTCCGCACCCACGCGGCAAAAACATTGATCGCCGCCAGTACCGCCAGCAACATGATGATCGCCGCCGCCGTGTTTTCGACGAAACCCGCCTCCGGGTTGTTGGCCCACAGGTAAATCTGCACCGGCAGGGAGGTTGTCGGATCGGTAATCCCGCGCGGAATATCGGTCACGAAAGCCACCATCCCGATCATCAGCAAGGGCGACGTTTCCCCGAGGGCGCGCGCGATGCTCAGGATAAAGCCGGTCATGATCCCCGGCAGCGCATACAGGACGGTATGATGTAGCGCTACTTGCACCGGGGTCGCCCCCATCGCCATAGCCGCGAAACGGATCGAGCGCGGCACCGTGCGCAGGGCGTTCCGGCTCGCGATTACGATGACCGGCAGAATCAGCAGCGCTAGCGTCAGGCCGCCCACGAGTGCCGAAGACCGGGGCATGCCAAGCGTATTGATGAATACCGACAGGCCCAGCAGGCCGTAGATGATCGACGGCACCGCCGCGAGATTGTTGATATTCACCTCGATCAGGTCGGTGAACCAATTTTTTCTGGCAAATTCTTCCAGATACACCGCCGTGGCGACGCCCAAAGGAAACGCGACGACAATACAAACCAGGATGCTCATGAGGGAGCCGATAAAACTGCCGGCGATCCCGGCGCTTTCCGGTTCCTGCGAGTCCCCGCCGGTGAAAAAGATATGATTGAAAACCGTCCGTACCCGGTCATCCCGTACCAGTTTCTTGATCCAGATAAATTGCTGCGCATTCAGCTTATAACTTGCCAGCGCAGAATCATCATCCGGTGCATGTCGCTTCATGAACATATCGACCTTGCTGGCCGCAGGCAGCCAGAGATTGCGCCGCTGCCCGATCAGCGAGGGGTCGGCCAGAATCATCTCCCGCAACTTGTAATAGGCGCTCTTGCTCATCAGGGCATAGAGATCGAATTTTTCGCGCCGTTCCGTGACCTCGGGGAAAAGCTCACGCAAAGCGTTTTGCATCAGCAGCCGGTAATCGGCGGTTTCCGGGTCGCTGCCAATCACATCGGCGGAGAAATCAATCGTCAGAAGGACTTCCGTGCGCTGGAAGGCCGTATAGCCGTTGCCGATGACGCTCCACAGCAATGCGCCAAGGAACACACAGGATAAAAGAATCGCACCGAACCCGCAACGCCGGAACATGCGCTCCTTTCGCTGGCGGCGCAGCATCCATTTCTGCGCGGGTGACTTTCCCGGCGAGAAGGAAAACGGGTTCTGGTTGCGCTGCATGCGCTTGATGGCAATGCGGGCACGGCGTTTGAAAATCTTAAACATAACGTTCCCTGTATTTCTTGACGAAGGATTGCGCGATAAAATTCAACAGCAGCGTCAGGATCAGCAACGTAAAGCCGAGCGCGAAAGCCGCCAGTGTTTTTGGGCTGTCGAATTCATGGTCGCCCGTCAGGAGCGTCACGATCTGCACCGTCGCCGTCGTCACAGCTTCCAGTGGGTTTGCCGTAAGGTTGGCCGACATTCCCGCCGCCATGACCACGATCATGGTTTCGCCTATAGCGCGGGAAATTCCCAGCAGCACTGCGCCGATAATTCCCGGCATGGCCGCAGGCACCATGATCTTGTAGACCGTTTCCGACGGCGTCGCGCCCATGGCGAGAGAGCCATAGATGAGCGACTTTGGCACCGCGCTGATCACGTCCTCGGACAAGGACATGACGAAAGGCGTAATCATGATGCCCATGACCGCCCCGGCGACGAGCGCGCTTTCCGAGGCAATCGAAAGCCCGATCAGACCACCCGCCTCCCGCAGGATCGGTGAAAAGGCCACGATGGCGAAATAGCCGTAAACGACGGTCGGGATGCCCGCGAGTATTTCCAGCACGGGCTTGAACCCGTTGCGCACCGCGGGGCTTGCATAAACGGACAGGTAAATCGCGGCCAGCAATCCAAGCGGAATGGCCACCAGCATCGCGATCAGCGCGATCATCGCCGTGCCGGTGAAAATCGGTATGGCCCCGAAACGGCCCGAACTTCCCGCCTGGTCGCTCCGAATGGCGATCTGCGGACTCCATTCCGTCCCGAAAAAGAAGCTGAACGGAGAAACATGGGTAAAGAAGCGCACAGTCTCCGAAAAAACGGAGAGGACGATCAGCACCGTGACCAAAATGGAGATCACGGTGCCGATCAGGAGGAGTGCTTTTATGATGCGGTCAAACAAGACTTAGAAATCCCATTGCACGCGGGCGGTCGCAACGGTCGGATCGTCATCCGCCACCACTGCGTCGTCGTTCGTATTCACATCGGTGACATTGAACATGGTACGGATATAATCCGTCATGTACCAGTTTACGCCGAGCGTCACGTTGCTCATCTCCCCGCCAACAACACCGGCAGAGCGGTCTGTCAGGTCGAGATTGTCGTAGCGCGCGAGAACTTCCCATGCGCCCCAGCCGCCGTCACTGAGACTCACAGGATTTTTCGGCTTCACGCGGTCGAAGTTTCCGGTTTTCCCCTTATACGGACGCGTCTCGCCAGTGAGGAAGTAGCTGGCCTGTCCGTACCAACCCTCGAAATCCGGGCTGTTCCCGTCATCGCGGTCGAGGCTGTTCAGGAAATATTCTCCCTGAAAGGAGAGCGGCCCGAACACACCCGCCAGTTCGGCGCTCAACACGGTAGAGCGGTCGATGTCGGACAATCCGCCGGTCGTGACCATGCTCGGCCCGGTTCCCGCCGGACGGCCCGAGATTGTCACCTGCTCCGACGTCGCGTTTGGTGAGCGGATGCTGCCGCCCAAACCGACATGCAGCACATCAGGGCTGTCCATGAGCAGGTCGACGGAGCCACGCGCATCGAACGATACCGCCTCGTCGTCCGAACTGTTGATGCCCGGGTCTTCATTGAACACGCCGCCTGCCAGAGACCAGTTCTCGCCGCCGCTCTTCAACGCCAGACCGATAATCTCGTCCCGCGTGAAAGCATTGCTGGCCGGAGAAAGCTCTGTGAAGGACATGTAGTTGGAACTGGTGTTCTGCTCCAATCCCACGGGCGGCTTGAAGTTACCGGCCCAGACTTCCGCGAAATCCAGGCCCGTATAGGCAAGGTACATTTCCTTGATGTTCGAGCCTTCACCGCCGAAATCCATCTCGGCCTTGTAGTTGAAGTCTTCACCCAGATCTCCTTTGAAGCCCAGGCGCGCGCGGCGGAAATGCGCGCCGTTCGGCAGATCGCGTTCATCGTCGCCAAAGTGAGTGTAGTCCAGATGCACGCGTCCGGTCGGCTGGAAGGAGTATTTACCGTCAGCCGATTCGATCTTCGGCGTCGGCTTCATGCTGATCTTTATACCGTCCAAGCCGCCCGCAGCCGGGGCAACAGTCGCGAGCTTCTGCGTCACGGCTGTCTCCTGCTGGGCGATCTTCTGTGACTGTGCGTCGATCTGCGCCTTCTGCGCCGTGATAACGCTGTTCTGCGTCTCCACAACACCGGTCAGCTTGTCCATCTTCTGCGTCAGCATTTCGATTTGCTTCTGCATCTGTTCCATTGTCATGGTTTCTGCCGCGTGGGCGTGCGATCCCATGGTCAGCAACAACGTTGCCGACGTCATCAATAACGTCTTTCTCATATTCATTTTCCTGTCTGTATTTGCTGAATGCCTAGTTCGATTTGACTTTGGCTTGGACTTTGGAAAGAGCGGCTGCCCGTTCCTCCATGGTTTTCAGTTCGGCTTCGGGCAAGGGGATCAATCCCTTCGCTGCCAGATAGCCTTCTGCGCCGGCGGCCTTTTCGCTGACCGCTTCCTGTATGAAGTCGGCAAGCCCCGCTGTAATGGCAACGTGCGCATCCTTCACATACATGAATAGCGGGCGGGATACCGGGTACGATCCGTCGGCAATCGTTTCAAAGGACGGCGCGACGCCGCCAACCTTGCTACCGTGAACCGAATCCTCGTTCTCTTCAAGGAAGCTGTAGCCGAAGATTCCCAGCGCGTCCGGATTGCTTTTCAGCTTCTGGACGATCAGGTTGTCGTTCTCACCGGCCTCGATGAACGCCCCGTCTTCGCGGATTATGTGGCAATTCTTCTTCCGGCTGTCCTCATCTTTCCAGACGGCCTTGAAAGCGTCCTTGTCGGCACAGGCTTTTTCCATGACCAGTTCGACAAACGCATCGCGCGTGCCGGATGTGGTCGGCGGGCCGTAGACCTCGATCTTAACCGCGGGCAGTTTCGGATCGATATCGTTCCACATTTTGTGGGGGTTGTCGGCCAGTTTGCCGCCAACGACGACCTTCTTCGCGAGAGCCGCAAATATCTGGTCTTTCGTCAGATCGAACACCGCCGACTTGCGGGCATTCGCCAGCACGATACCGTCGAATCCGATTTTAATCTCGGTAATGTCCTTTACCCCGTTATCCGCGCAGAGCTTGCGCTCACTGTCCTTGATTGCGCGGGATGCGTTGGCGATGTCGGGGAATGTTTCATCCACGCCGCCGCAGAACAGTTTTAAACCGCCGCCCGTGCCCGTCGATTCGACGATGGGGGATGCGTTCTTGGTCGTCTTGCCGAATTCCTCGGCCATCGTCGTCGCGAAGGGATAGACGGTCGAAGACCCCACAATGTGGATCTGGTCGGCTGCCCGCGCCTGCGTTGCAGGCATAAAAAAGACCGCCAATGCGGTCACCGATAGATAGGCGGCAGATGTCAGAAACAAGCTTTTCTTGCAGGGAGGGGGGGTGTTTTGGATAGTGTTGTAGTTCTTAGTCATGATAAGTCCTCTTTATGGTTGTTGTTACCAAGGTGGTGACCCGATGCTGATAACCTTTTTTGCAATGCAATAACAAGCCTTGTTAAAGAAAAATGTTTATGTTACGATTTTAGAATTGCCGAACAATTCTTCTCGCCAATCTCCATTTTTTCAGATCCCATATTTAGCGCCAAAAACCACGGCATTATAGCCTTGCAGCGGCTATTTTCGCTGATAAATATCCGCGATGGATCCATTACGATCAACTCATACCAACACAGCGATTGCTAAATGTTTGGCTTATAAAGCCAGCGCATTAAGAATGTTGCGCCAGCGGCCCCTAGTATTTGAGCCATTATAAATCCGCCTATATCTCCTGGCCGGATGCCCGCGAATGTATCTGAAAAAGCACGGGCCATGGTAACGGCGGGGTTTGCAAAAGACGTTGAAGAAGTAAACCAATAACCAGCGGTGATAAAAAGTCCTACGGCATAAGGGACGGCTTGGGGGTGGTTTTTATGTACGCCTATAATCGTCATAAGAAGGCCACAGGAAGCAATGATTTCACCAATCCATATACCCGCACCCGTGCGGACATGGGTAGAAATTTGAATCAGGGGCAAGTCAAACATACTATGCGCTAATACCGTTCCCGCAAGACCGCCTAAAATTTGTACCAGCGTATAGAAAAAAAATTCACGCCAGCGCAATCCGCCTTGCAAAGCAAGAGACAAACTAACCACGGGGTTAAAATGCGCGCCGGATATTTGACCGAAAATCAGAATTAGCACCACAAGCGCGGCCCCTGTCGCCAACGTGTTGGCAAGAAGCGCGATAGCATCGTTCCCATCCGCAAGATTTTCTCCCATGATGCCTGAACCGATAACGACGGCGACAAGCAGGGCTGTACCAATCCATTCGGAAAATAGCCTTCTCTTAAGATTAAAGTCTTTCATACTTCCTCTTTATATCAATCCGGCAACCAACAAGATGCCAAGAACATAAAGCGTCATGGCGACAAGCTTCTGTATAAAGCCAACGGTGACCTTCTTAAGGCCGGCGGCTCCAGCCAATACTCCGGCAAAGGCGGCAACCGTTGCCGCTGCCAGAAGTCCCGTATTCACCTGCTGGAGCACCAGCGTAATATTAAGGCCATAAACGGCAAGGCGCGTGATATCCACCAGCGCGGCAATCGCGGCATTGCTGGCGACAAACTGGTTTTTATCTAGCCCCGCGCGGATAAGAAAGGCACTGCGGAAGGCGCCCTGATGTCCGGATAACCCGCCGAAAAATCCGCTTAAAATCCCGCCCACAGGCATGGCCTTTGCGGGAAGATTTAAATTCTTCAGAAAGGGAAGCCATTCCGCCGTCGCGAAGACAATCAACAACAGGCCGACGGTCAGCTTGACGGGCGTGATAACAACATTCATGCCCGCGAAAATGTAGGAATGAATTTCGGGCAGATCCGAAAGTGCAGTCAGTAGCAGCGCGCCCGGAATAGTAGCAATCATCGCGGGTAGACCGAAACGTAGCACGACAGGCCAGTCTATTTTGCGCCACAGGACAATCAGCTTGAATATATTATTCAGCAAATGCACAAAAGCGGTCATTGCTACGGCAACGGCAACGGGGAAGAAAATCGCCACGACAGGCATCAGAATCGTACCGAGGCCAAACCCCGAAAACAGGGTCAGCAGCGAAGCAAGAAAGGCCGTGATAATAATAACAGCCGTGGTCATATCTTTAGAAGCTCCTCTATACGGGCTTTTAACATATAGAATGCTTTATCGAACGCGGCGTTTATTTCTTGTTCTGTGCCTGTGGCCTTAGCCGGATCGGGCGTACTCCAATGGAGTTTCTTTTTTGCACCAAAGAATACAGGACAACTTTCTGCGGAGGCAGAATCACAGACAGTTACAACCAGATCAAATTCCTGCCCTTCAAACTCGTCCCATGACTTGCTGCGCGGCTCTCCGGCTTCTACGCCATGGCGTTTCAGCGTCTCGATGGATTTTGGATGAACATACCCCGCCGGATTGCTTCCGGCACTAAAGGCCTCGATAAGACCTTTTCCAAGATGATTAAATAACGCTTCGCCTATAACGGAACGGCAGGAATTGCCCGTACAAAGAACTAGAACTTTTTCGGCCATTAGCAGCATCCTCCTTTTGATGAACAGCATGACGCGGCTGGAGGTTGCTTATCGGGTATTCCGCAAGCGTCCTGCGCAAGACAGGCGGTTTTTTTGACCGTCAAAACAAAGTCTTGTCCATCGAAATCCAGACCGAACTTTCCAATCGTGTCACGTTGGTATTCGACTTCAATATCCAGATCGTCCGATCCCAAAACCTTTTTGCAAAGATTAAGGATATAAAGGAATTTCTGCGGTGCTAGCCTGTGGTCATAGTCGCCAGCTTCCCATAGCTGGAAATTGGCAACGGTTTCCTTGCGTTCTGTTCCACCACAATCAATGAAGTGTTTTGTCACCAGCCCCACCTCGGTTACATGAAAATGCGGGGGCAAATAAGAGCCATCTGGCAATTTGAAATTTACAGTTTGCAATCCGGCCAAGGCGGTTTTGATTTCTGAAATCTTCATGCTTACTTTTCCTTCTTCGGCTGACAGCAGTTGTTAAGTTCAATAACGGACTTTCCTTTGCCCCCTTTGCGAATGCTGGCGAACTCGACGCTGCAACAATCCTCAACCATGAACTGGATAAGACCTGTCATAAGATCGAAATTCGAGCTGTAAATAATCGAACGCCCCACACGGCGGGAAAGAACCAGATTGGCGTTGCTCATATGGTTCAAATGGAAGGATAATGTATTATGCGGAACCGCCAGCTTTACACTAAGCGTTCCGGCGGCTGTGCCTTCCGGCCCGTATTCCACCAGCAAGCGGAAAACTTTCAAACGGGTTTCCTGTGAGAGTGCATCAAAGGCGATAAGGGCTTTTTGTAGGTCCATATGTCCAAATATATGGACCTATTTTTATATGTCAAGTGAGAGGATTACTTGAATATGGCCCTCAACGTGAGCTTTACCTGCATTTATAATGGCAGAGGGTAGTCAATTCGAACCCGCGGTACGGATTAATTCCCACACCGACGCCGACGGCGCGTAGAGAATCGCGCTTATCTTCGACAGAAAATGCATTCTCTCCGTTTAGTTTTACCATCCATAAAGCAAAAGCCCGCAGAACTGCGGGCCTTCAGGCTAGTTTCTCCCCTTGGGTGGAAAACCAAAGACTAAATGGCGGACAGGGCGGGATTCGAACCCGCGATAGAGTGTTAGCCCTATACACACTTTCCAGGCGTGCGCCTTCAACCACTCGGCCACCTGTCCTTTGAAACTTTAGGGATTTCGGCTTTATTTGTTCGCCTGCGCGAACGGGCACTCGGCCACCTGTCCTTTAAGTCGCCGGACAGTATCCAAAAAGGGTGGGAAGTTCAAGCTTTTGCTCCCCGAAAGCCGTTTTTTACTCTCCGGAACGGGGAAGGCGGCGAATCCGGCTCTTTTCCCTTCAATCCGAAGCTGTTAGGATAAAAGGAATCAGGGGCCGGTCCTTTCCCGGCCCCGCTCCTTCGTAAGGATTTCTTGGTTTAATTAGGCCCCTCACCGATATGAGCGATACAGTCAAACTCTGGTGTTTTCTGCTGCTGCTGCCCTTTTTCCTGGTGGTCGGCCATGACCTTTATGCAAATTATTACGTGGATGAGGGCAAAAGAACCCGCCTCGAAGCCTTCGACATCGATCCCACCGCTTATCAGAGCAGCGACCTTGGTTATCTGGTCGTAAAATACCTCCCCGGCGCTTATGAAAATTTAAGGTCCGCCGTCGGCGAAGAAAACTGGGCCAAATGGGCCGATCCCGTTCTAAGGCTTTACAGCTTCGTCGTCGCTCTCATTCCGGCCCTGCTGTTTTTCATCTGGCTTCTGATTTCGCGCATTTTCGACATCTGGCCGTTCGCGGGAAGAGCATCGGCCGCCAGACGGCCCGAGCGTGACGTTTACGGCCGCAAAACAGGCACGACGCAAACCGGCCAGTTCAAATACAAGCGCCGCTAGGCCGACAATTCCACCACAAGCCGGTCGAGCAAAGCGAGATCCTCCTCGCACGAAAGCCTGTGCGTACCCTCTTCGCGCAAATAGACTTTTTTATCCTGGGTGGTCAGGGCGTTCGCTATACGGTGCGCGGTCTGCCATGGAACGTCGGCATCCTTCATTCCCTGTATCAGGCGCACAGGACAATCGATGGCAATACGGCCGTCGAGCATACAATGCGCCTCGCCTTCTTCGAGCAGCGTCTTCGTGAAGATATAATCGGAATCGTATTCGTTGGCCTCGGTAAAGTACCCTTTTGATTCCAGTTCTTCTTTTTGCGCCTGCGTCATCAACGCGGGAATATCGCGCGTGAAATCGGGCGCGGCGGCAAGGCCGATCAACCCCTTTACGCGGTCCTTTCGCAGCAGCGCCACGCGCAGGGCGAGCCATCCGCCCATCGACGATCCGATGACGATCAGGGGACCCTTCGTCAGCGTGTCGATCACGGCCAGCGCGTCTTCGAGCCACGATCCGATCGTGCCATCGGTAAACGCGCCGCCGGATTGTCCGTGGCCGCTGTAATCAAACCGCACGAATTCCTGTCCGCGCCCGGTGCAGGCCTGCGCCAGAGATTCCGCCTTCGTCCCCGTCATGTCCGATCTGAATCCGCTCAGGAAGACGACCGTGGGCAGGGACGGGTTTTCGCCCTTTGTTCTTAGATAGGCGAGGGCCGGAAAGCCGTCCCGCCTTAAAAACTCTACAGACATTTTCGAATCGCTCTTCTTTTCTTTTTGTCGCGCGCGCTTAAGATATGCTAGTCCTATGGCCCATGCAGCAGCGGTTTTCGGAAGATTAGAACATGCAGGGTGAAAAAACAAAACCTCTTGATCGGAAAGCGGCGCGGAACGCGCCCGTGGTCATGCAGATCATACCCTCACTCGGCGCGGGCGGCGCGGAACAGGGCTGCATCGATGTCGCCGCCGAACTTGTCAAATCCGGCGCAAAATCCATTGTCGTCTGCCATGGTGGCCACCGTATCCCCGAAATACTGCGTGGCGGCTCCACCCATATCGAAATGCCGGTTCATTCCAAAAATCCGCTCGTCATGTGGCGAAACATCGCCCGCATCCGCAGACTGATCCGCGAACATGACGTGGATATCGTCCATGTCCGCTCCCGCGCCCCGGCATGGTCGGCCTGGAAGGCGGTGGAAGGCACGCGGGCGAAATTCATGACGACCTGCCATGCGCCGTTCAATATTTCCGGCGAAGCGAAAAAATTCTACAATTCGTCCATTGCGCGCGGCGAACGCGTGATCGCTATTTCGAACTACGTGCGCGATTATCTTTTGAAAAATTACGAAATCGAGGATCGCAATATCCGCGTGATCCACCGCGGCGTCGCCATCGAAAGATTCCATCCCAATGCGGTTGCGCCGACCCACCTGATCAAACTGACGAAGGAATGGCGCGTTCCGGACGGCTGCACCATCGTTATGATGCCGGGCCGCCTGACGCGCTGGAAAGGCCACCATGTTCTGGTCGACGCTATCGCGCAACTGAAACGCGACGATGTTTTCTGCGTGATGATCGGCGACGATCAGGGCCGCACGGAATATCGCCTGGAAATCGAAGACGCGATCAGGACGAAGGGCCTTGAAGGGCGCGTGCGCATCATCGGCCATTGTTCCGATATGCCCGCCGCTTACATGCTGGCCAATGTCGTTGTATCCGCCTCCACCGATCCCGAAGGATTCGGGCGCGTGCCGATCGAAGCGCAGGCGATGGGCCGCCCGATCGTCGCAACCAACCATGGCGGCGCGATGGAAACGATTTTACCGGGCTATACGGGATGGCTGGTGCCCCCCAATGATGCGGGCGCGCTATCCGCCGCCATCGGTGAAGCCTTGTCGATGGAGCCGGAACAGCGTTCTTTGATGGCCACGCACGCCATGATGCATGTCGCCGACCATTTCACCAGGGCGCATATGATCGATAGGACGATGGATGTCTATGCGGAATTGCTGCAGGAAAAATACCGCGTCCGCCAGCTAGCCGCACCCAGGGAAGAGGCCGCATAGAATGGATGCGGGCCGCGGCAGGATCCTTGTCATCAAGCTCGGCGCGCTGGGAGATTTTGTTCAGGCCCTCGGCCCGATGGCCGCCATCCGCCGGCATCATCCCGATGCCCCTATAACGCTGCTGACCACCTCTGCTTTTGAATCGCTTGCGCGCCAGTGCGGTTATTTTGATGAGGTCTGGATCGATTCCCGCCCCCGCTGGCACGATCCCTGCGGATGGCTCGCCCTGCGAAAGAAATTGAATGAAGGCGGATTCTCCCGCGTCTACGATCTGCAGAACAACGACCGCACGGCTTTCTATCTGAAACTTTTTTCCCCGCGCCCAGAATGGGTCGGCGCCGCGCGGGGCGCGTCGCATCGCAACGCCTCGCCGGGTCGCTCCGCCGGAAAGGCTTTTGCAGGCCATGTTCAAACGCTGGCGCTCGCGGGCATACACGATGTGGCCCTGGACGATCTGCGCTGGATGAAAGCCGCGCATGATTTTTCGAACCTGCCGGATCCGTATGTTCTCGCCGTCATCGGCGCCGCGCCGCGCCACCCGCAAAAACGCTGGCCGCATTTCGGAGAGTTTTGCCGCCTGTTGTTGGAGCATAATCTGACCCCCGTGCTGATTGGGGGCCCTGATGAAAAAAAGATGGCGCAGGAAATAATCTCCAATGCCCCGCTGTCCATCGACCTGACCGGCCAGACGTCCTTATCCGACCTTCCCGCGCTCGCTGTGAAAGCCGCCGGCTGCATCGGCAATGATACGGGGCCGATGCACCTGATCGCGCCGACGGGCTGCAAATCGCTCGTGCTTTTCTCGGGGGCCAGCAAACCGGAACGCCATGCCCCGCTGGGCGATCATGTGGCGACCTTGCAAAAGGAAAATCTTGAGGAATTATTGCCGGGCGAAGTCTGGGGCGCCTTCAAAAATCAGCTGGCTTTGCTGTAAACCATACACAGGCATTCAAGAAGGCGCAGCACAATGGCGTCTTTGAGGGAGTAATAAATCGTCTGGGCTTCCCGGCGCGTTTCGACGATGCCGTCCCGGCGCAGCCGGGCCAGATGCTGGGACAGGGCGGATTGGCTCAGGCCGATCACTTCTTCGAGCTCGCCGACATTTTTTTCGCCGGCGCTCAGAGTGCAAACGATCAAGAGGCGCTTTTCATTGGCCAACGCCTTCAACAGGCCGGTCGCTTTTTCCGAATGTTCTTCTAATTTTTTTAAATCCATACAGACCGCTTTTTTTTCAAACGCCCTATTCAAGTAACAACTATAAGTAATAAACTTTATTTATATAAGCCCTAAAACCGCCAACTGCAGAGGCAAGAACACATCCGTATGTATAAGACAATTATAATATAGGTTGCATTCTTAACAATGATTGACCTATTTCGGAGCAACAATCAATAAGCTTGAGGGGTTG
This sequence comes from Micavibrio sp., assembly GCA_035759665.1. Classification (GTDB taxonomy): domain Bacteria; phylum Pseudomonadota; class Alphaproteobacteria; order Micavibrionales; family Micavibrionaceae; genus Micavibrio_A. The sequence continues at coordinate 6,580 of DASTUM010000040.1, read as the reverse complement.
GCCTTAGTCTTTTTTGCAACGCGTGTTCAATAAGTCACCGTTGCGGCTTTGCCGGCAGTTTCCCTAATATTTTTTGCGCAAGCCAGTCGGGCAAAACAGAGCCGATCCAGGCACCGATATGCAAGAGGGCTGGAAAAACGATTCTTCCCTTATCACGCGCCAGTCCGGCGGCAATAATTTCAGCGGCGCGGGAGGCTTCCATCAAAAAAGGCATTGGAAAATCATTGGCATCGGTCATGCGCGATTTTACGAAACCGGGCATGACCACATTTACGCTCACGCCCGTAGACCGAAGGGAGCCGCGCAGCGCCTCACCGTAAAACCGCACCATGCCCTTCGAGGCGCTGTAGGCCGGGGCGCTCGGGAAGCCGCGAAAGCCTGCAAGCGAACTGATCAAAGCGATTTGCCCCCGTTTCCGTTCGATCATGCGCGGCAGTACCGGCTCGATCGTATTGACCACCCCCATGATATTGACATCGAAGATCCGGCGCGCCTGATCGACCGGCTCTCCGCTCATGACGCCGCCTGTCCCTCCGGATATGCCCGCATTGGCGATGACGAGGTCGAGTGGACGCGTTTCATCCATATCGCCGATCCAGTCCCGCATATTCTCGCGGTCGGATACATCCAGAATGGCGATTTCAATCAGCGCACCCTTGGCGCGGCAGGCCGCCACGACCTGCTCCAGCCGCTCTTCATTCCTCCCCGACAGCGCCAGAAAAACGCCGGGAGCCGCGTAATGCAGCGCTAGCGCCTCGCCGATGCCGCTGGACGCGCCCGTAATGAGTATGGACCCCGGATTTTGCATGGAAACAGCTTAGCATCCTGTGTCCAAAAGATAAATGCAGGCTTTGCAGTGCGTGCCTGCGCCGCTAGTATGGGGGCCGCAATAAAACGTAGACTGAAGACAAATGGACAATCCGATACAGCGCCGCGGCCTGATGTATGTGCTTTCCTCCCCGTCAGGGGCCGGCAAGACCACGATCACCCGCGCGCTCCTGAAAAACAATCCCGACCTGGAAATATCGATTTCGGCGACGACGCGCCCGCGCCGCCCCGGCGAAGTAGACGGGCAGGATTATTATTTCGTGGAAATTCCCGAATTCAACGCAATGGTCGATAACGGCGAAATGCTCGAACACGCCAAGGTCTTCGGCAATTATTACGGCACGCCGCGCCAGCCGGTGGAAGAAGCCCTCAATCGCGGCCGCGACGTTATCTTCGACATCGACTGGCAAGGCACCCAGCAGCTCCGCGAAATCGCGCGCGACGATCTGGTGACCGTCTTCATCCTCCCGCCCAGCTCCAAGGAACTGGAACGCCGCCTGCGCGCGCGCAACCAGGACTCGGAAGAATCCATCCGCCACCGCATGGACAAGGCAGCCGATGAAATGACGCATTATTCCGAATATGACTACGTCCTGATCAACAACAATGTCGATCTGACGATTCATCACGCACAGCAGATCCTCGATTCCGAACGGCTCAAGCGTCAGCGCGCCGGCGGCCTGTCCGATTTCGTGCGCGGCCTCAAAGAGGGGCTTTAGTCACCGCTTCCGCCAGCCTCGCAAAATCGGCCACGGAAAGCTCTTCCGCCCTGGCATCGGGCCGCAATCCGCATTGTTCAATATACGGCATGTATTCCTTGAGAGAGCCACGGATCATCTTGCGGCGCTGGCCGAACGCGGCGGCGGTCAGTTTTTCCATGACGGCGAAATCCGCGGCCTGCTTTTTCCTCGGAACCAATCGCACGATAGACGACGTAACCTTCGGCGGCGGCGTAAAAGCGGCGGCAGGCACGTCGAACGCCAGCCTCGCCTCGCACAGCCATTGCGCGAGAATGGACAGCCGCCCATAAGCTTTCGTCGACGGCTTCGCGACGATGCGCTGCGCCACTTCCTTCTGGAACATCAAAACCATTTCGCAATAGAACGCCGGATCGGCATGAATCTGCTCAAGCCATCCGGTCAGGAGGGGCGTCGCAATATTATAAGGAAGATTGGCCACGATCGCATAAGGCGGCTTTAGACCGTATTGCTCTGCCAGCGCCGGAAGATCGGCATGCAGCGCATCGGCATGCACGATATCCAGCCTGCCGCCGGACGCATCTTTCAAACCTTGCAAAGCGGCAACGGCACGCTGGTCGTATTCGATGGCGATCAGCTTTTTCGCGCCGCTCTCTAATATCGCCCGCGTCAATCCACCGGGGCCGGGGCCGATTTCAAACACACAGGCGCCCTTAACGGTTTTCGCCGCCCGGGCAATTTTTCCGGTGAGGTTGAGGTCGAGCAGGAAATTCTGGCCTAGCGATTTTTCCGCGCGCAATCCATGTTCGCGGATAACCTCACGCAGCGGCGGCAGTTCCGCGATCTCAGACTCTGCGGTCAATGAAAGCCGCCGATTTCAAATCGAGAAGCGCCCTTTGCTGTGCGCGGTCGAGCCGCTCGAACCCGATCATGTTGGCCATATCGTCCGGCTTGGGAATGGAGTCTTCGGTGATCGTGCGTTTTTTCTGCAAATTCAGAATGTGAATCCCATCGGTCAGCCGGATGGGATTAGACACGCCGCCCTCCTCCAGCGCAAAAAGCGCTTTTTCCAGTTCGGGCTGAAGCTGCCCTTGCTGAATCCATCCCAGAGTTCCGCCTTTTTCAGCGCCGGCGGCTTTGGAAAACTGCACTGCGACCGGGCCGAACGGCGCTTTTTTCGCCTGCAGCTCATTGGCCATTTTCTGCGCGAATTGCTGAACCTGCCCCGCCTGTTTTTGGTTTTCGATGGGAAGATAGATTTCCGCGGCGAGATATTCGGTCTGCCCGATTTTCGCTTTCATCCGCTCGGTGCGCGTCTGCACTTCGGAATCGCTGACATTCACGCGCTTGCGCAAAACTTCCTTGATGTATTTGTTCCAGGAAAGCTGCGCCCTGATCTGGTCGTTCAGCGTATCCAGCGATATGCCCGCTTTTTTCATCAGACCGGCAAACTGCTCCGGCTCGTACTTGTTTTGCGAGGCGATAATCTTGAATCCTTCCGCCACTTCCTCGTCGCTGACTTCAAGCTTGTTACGGCGGGCTTCCTGCAATTTCAATTGCTCTTCGATCAGGCTTTCGACGACCTGCGGCAGAATCTTCGCCCGTACATCCTCGTTGTTAGGAAGGCCGGACGAGGCCAGAATAAGCTTCATCCTTTCCCGCACATCGGTCATGGAAATCGCATCGTCGTTGACGACGGCGGCTATGCCCGCGACCTGTTCGGCACGCGCCGCCGCCGCAAAGGAGGCCGCGGCCATCAGGGCGATCAGAAGAAATTTTTTCATGAACAATACCTCTAAATAAATCTGGCCCGCTCTTCGCGGCAATTTTATGCCCTTTTCTTGTCGCCGAAACGTCCGCCGGGGCGGTAGCGGGATAGATAAGCCGGTAAAACCGCATCCATGCCCGTCGGCGAAAGCCCCAGCTCGGCAAAACCTGGAAATTCACCGGATACGACGCTGTCGGTTTTCAATGTTTCCACCTGATCCGCCGTCAGAAGCGGCCTGGGCATAAGGCCCAGTATTTTCCCCTGCAGCGATGCAAGGCCCCAGGGCAGGGGCACGAGCATTTTCTTTCGCCCCGTTTCACGAAACACGCGCTCATAAATGCCGCGGAAGGTAACAATTTCCGGCCCGCCGAGTTCATACAGGGCATCGCCGGCTTGATCGGCTTCGAGCGCGGCCAGAACGGCCCCGGCGATGTCGCCGACATAGACGGGCTGGAATTTTGTGCCGCCCCCGCCGATCAGAGGAAGCGCCGGAAGAAAGACCGCCATTCTGGCGAGCATATTGAAGAAATTATCATCGACGCCGAACACGACGCTGGGCCGCAGAATCGTCGCGCGCTGGTAATTTTCCAGCACGGCCATTTCGCCGTTGCGCTTGGATTTTGCATATTTTGAATAAGCGCGATCGCATCCCAGCGCGGAGAGATGGACGAAGCGGGAAACCTGCTCGGCGGCGCAGGCCCTGGCGATCGCGCGGGGCAATTCCGTGTGGATGCGCGTAAAGCTGTTCCCGCCTTTTTCGAAAGCGATGCCGATGCAGTTGACGACGACCGAACAGCCGCGCACCGCTTCGCGGATCGACATATCGTCACCGTAATCGCAGGCAAAAGGAACGATCTGCCCGACATTCCCGGCGGTTTTCAAAAAATAGGCGCTTTCCGGCGCGCGGCTGACGACCTTGATCCGGTAACCCTGCTTCGCCAGCAGGCAGACGATCTGGCGGCCGATAAAACCGGTGCCGCCGAAAATGCAAGCTTGTTTATAAGGGGTTGTGGTCATCCGTAAAATCTTTGCAAAAGGCGGTTTTCCCGCGATAATCGTTAAACATGATTTTTAGCGCGTTTTCTGGCACAATAAAACAATGACTTGTTTTTCCATACAAAAATCTTTGGTTTTCGGCCTTTTGCTGGCGGCCTTGCTGGGGCTTCCGGCCTTGTCCGCCTATGCGCAGGAAACGCAACCCCCGCCCGAAGAGGTGGAGAAGCTGAGACAGCTGGAAGCCGCCGAAGAGGAAGCCGCCAGCGGCAAGGTCGATTCGCCCATCGTCGTGGAATTGTTCACCACCGCCGACTGCACGGCCTGCGTTTTCGCCGATCGAATCCTCTACGATACGATGAGGGGCGACAAAAACGTGATTGCGCTCAGCTGCAAAATCGAAGATATGAGCGAACTTTACACAAAATTCGAATCGTGGCGCGAAACGAAGGAAAGGCGCAAAAACCAGAAAGCCGTCAAGCAGACAGGCCCGATGGATCCATGCGTATTCCGCCTGTGGACTTACCTTTCATCCTACAGCACCGATGAAATCAATCTTCGCATCCCCACTTTCATATTTAACGGCTATGACCGTGCCGTCGGCGGAGAACACGGTTATTACGCGATGATGCTCAATAAGTATCATTACCGCAGCAAGAACAAAACGCTGGAAGTATTCATGCGCTGGAAGGACAAGGATACGATCACCATCCACCTTCCCGCGGATCCCAAGGCCGGGAAGAGCAAGAAATCCGCCAGCGTATGGATCGTGCGCTATAAGGACATGGCCGTCGAAAAAGTTGACAAAGGCATGAACAAGGGACGCGTCCTGCGCTTCAGCAACGTCATCCAGGATATCAGGCATATCGGCAAATGGCACCAGCAGATGCGCACCCTCGACGTCGACGTTCCGGCGCCGCAAGGCGGCAAGGAACGCGGCGGTTACGCCATTCTGGTACAGGAAACGATGGGTGAGCCCGTCCTTGCCTCCGGCATGCTGGCCGACTATCCTCACCCCAACGACATTAAGGCTCAGGCGGAAGCCAAGGCCCGGGCGGCAAAAGCCGCGAAATTGCGCGAAGAGACACGCAATGCAGTCCCGGAAAAAGAGCCGGAAAAAACCGCTCCGGCTCCCGCCCAATGATCAATCGGCTTTTGTAATAAAAGAATCCATCACGCGTTTCAGGCCGCCTTTTTCAAAGGCGATGTCAAGCTTCGCGCCGTCGATATGGACGATCGCGCCGCGCCCGAATTTTTCGTGGAAGACTTTGTCCCCGCGCACATAACCGTTCTGGTTCGTGCAGTCGAGGCGCGATTCGACGCGGCGTGCTGACCCTTCGATGAAATCCGTGCGGCGCGGCGGAAAATTCGCGGAAAAGCCCGATGAATCCCAATGCGCGGAACGGCCCACGCCACCAAACGAACCCATATCCGATTGCGTATCTATATGCTCTTCGGGCAATTCGTCGACAAAACGCGAGGGGATGGCGTTGACCCAGCTGCCGTAAGTACGGCGGTTTCCGACATGCGAAATATAGGCGCGCTCCCGCGCCCGCGTGATCCCGACATAGGCCAGGCGGCGCTCTTCCTCCAATCCCTTCAACCCGTTTTCATCCATGCTGCGCTGGGAGGGAAACAATCCCTCCTCCCAACCCGGCAGGAACACGCACTTGAACTCAAGCCCCTTGGCGCCGTGCAGAGTCATAATCGTGATCTGCTCGCCCGTGTCCTTATTCTGATTTTCCATGACCAGCGATACATGTTCGAGGAAAACCGGAAGCGATTCAAATTCCTCCATCCCCGAAACCAGCTCTTTCAGGTTTTCCAGGCGGCCCGGCGAATCCGGCGATTTGTCAGCCTTCCACATATCGGTATAGCCGCTCTCGTCCAGAATAATTGCCGTCAGCGCGGCATGATGCGTGCTTGAGGCCTGCGCGCGCCAGCGCTCGAAATCGTCGATCAGCTTCATAAGGCTGCCGCGCATCTTCGGCCTCAGCTCCTCCGTCTGCGTGAGGTCGCGCACGGCATCGTACAGGCTGATATTCTTCGCTCGCGCATGGGTATAAAGAGTCTGCACCGTGGAATCCCCGATGCCGCGCTTGGGCACGTTGATAATGCGCTCGAACGCCAGGTCGTCGTCTTTCTGATTGACGACACGCAAATATGCCAGCGCATCCCGCACTTCCTGACGCTCATAGAATCGCGGGCCGCCGATGACGCGGTAAGGCAGCCCCAATTGAATAAACCTCTCTTCGAACTCGCGCGTCTGGAATCCGGCGCGCACCAGAACGGC
>DASTUM010000039.1:0-24485 GCA_035759665.1 Micavibrio sp. | reverse complement strand
TGCCGAAGAATTTTACGCCGATCCATGCGTATCCCAAGGATATTCGCACGTCGCTGCTGCTGACTTTTACCGAGGTGGCGCTGCGCAACGGGAATGTGCCGGTGGCGCAGGGGATTTTGAAAACGCTGGCGCCGGAACTTGAGAAGATGCCGCTCTGGTATGCGTCGGCCTACAAATATTTAAAGGGCGAGGCGCAGCGCCAGTCGGGCAACGGGCAGAAGGCGGAGGCGTTGTGGACGCCGCTGGTGAAGGACGGGAAGGACGATCTGTACCGCGCCAAGGCCGGTCTTTCGCTGACAAAACTCCAGCTTGACGAAAAGAAGATCAAGCCGGCGGAGGCGATCGACAGGTTGGAAGGGCTTCGTTATGCGTGGCGGGGGGACGAGCTTGAAACGCTGGTCAATTTCCGCCTCGGCCAGGTGTATCTCGACAATAAGGATTATCTCAAGGGGCTGACGGTGTGGCGCAACGCATCGACCTTTTCGCCCGGCACGCAGATTGCGCAGGATATGAAGCTCGCGATGGGGCGGAGTTTCCGCGATGTGTTCGCGAACGACCGGCTGAAGGATATTTCGCCGCTGGAGGCGATCAGCCTGTATGAGGAATTCAAGGACCTGACGCCGCCGGGCGACGAGGGGAACCGCGTGGTCGAGAAGCTTGCCGAACGGCTTGTCGATGCCGACCTGCTGGGGCGCGCGGCGGCGCTGTTAGAATATCACGTCAACAATCGTTTGACGGGGGGCAAGAAGGCGGGGATCGCCATTCGCCTCGCCGCGATCCGTTTGCTCGACGGAAATCCGGACGGGGCGCTGCGTTCGCTGGAGCTCGCGGAGGACGCGCTGAACAAGGTGGATGCGGGGACGGCGGCGCCCGCGCCTGCCGATGCGGCTAAGGCGGCAGAGGTGAAGACGGAAACGCCCGCCGCCTCAGGCGCGGCGAAAGCAGACCCGGAGAAGCGCCGCCAGATAGACCTTTTGCGCGCCCGCGCGCTTTCGATGAAGAAAAAGCCGGACGAGGCGCTTGCCATTCTCGAAGACATGCGGCTCGACCCCGATGTGAACCGTTTGCGCACGGATATTGCGTGGACGTCGGGCAAGTGGGAAGAGGCGGCGCGGGCGCTGGGCGACCTGATCGTCGCCGAGGATATTTCACCCAGAATGCCGCTGACCGATTATCAGCGCGATATTATTCTGAACCGCGCGATTGCGTTGAATTTATCCGGCAACCGCGTGGCGCTGGCCAATCTGCGCGAGCGGTATAACGGGCAGATGAAGGGCACGACGAAGGGACAGATGTTCGAGATCGTCACCCGCGCGCGCCGCCCCGACATGATCGGCAGCCGCGAGGCGATTTCCAGCATGATTTCCGAGATCGATTTGTTTAGCGGCTTCCTCGACAGCTATTCCAAGATGCAGGAAAAGGGTAAGCCGGATGCGCCGAAAGAGCCCGCCGCGGTGAAGGAGCCTGTGCCGGTGGACGGTAAAAAATCCGCAGAAGCAGAAAAGTCCCCGGAAGCGGAGAAGGCGGTCACGAAGCTGCCGGAAAAAGCGGCGGAGTGATATCAGCCCGGGGCAGGCGCGGGATTGTTGTTGTTTTCGAGGAACGCCTGAATCTGGCCGCGAAAAATCGGATCGGCGGGATGGTATAAAGTGCGGGCCTCGATCGGCGCTGGATCATCATCAATCAGTATTTCCAGTGTGCTGCTGTAATAGCGCATTTTTGACGTCAGGGAGGCCACGATTGCCGGATTGAGGCCTATATCGCTTATATGCGGAGCGACATCAGATATCTTAGAGCTGATGAGCGTTACAGGGATGCCTTCCCTGTGTTTGGCGTTCAGAAAGCGGACGAGCAGTTCATCGTGGCTGAAATTGTGGCAATAAAGCGTGCCGTAGCAATCGCAAAAAATTCCTTTATCCTTACTCTCGTCGTATATGGGCGTGGATTTAGATGTCTGGAATTTTCTGGCCTGAAAGGCGCCGGCGATTTTGCGGATGAGGTTTCCCATCGCTACCCCGCGGGGGTGACCGGGACTGAATTGAAGCTCTGAATCAACGAGCCGCAGATCAGATACCAGCCATCGACGAGGACGAAGAAGATGATCTTGAAGGGCAGCGAGATCATGACGGGCGGGAGCATCATCATCCCCATCGACATGAGGATGGAGGCCGTCACCATGTCGATGATGACGAAGGGCAGGAACAGCATGAAGCCGATTTCGAAAGCGCGCCGCAGTTCCGAGATCATGAAGGCGGGGATCAGGACGTGCAGCGGCACTTCGGCTTCGGTTTCGATGGGGCCTTCCTTGGACATATCGAGGAAGAGTTTGAGGTCCGCTTCGCGGACATGATGCATCATGAATTCATGGAACGGCGCGACGGTGCGGTCGAAAGCCTGGATTTCGTCGATTTCGGAATTCACCAGCGGTTTGACGCCGTTGTCGTAGGCGGCCTTTAGGGTCGGCGACATAATGAAAAAGGTCAGGAACAAAGCGAGCGAGATCATCACCGTGTTCGGCGGCGTTTGCTGAATCCCCATCGCGGTGCGCAGGAACGAGAGTACGACGACGATGCGCGTGAAGGACGTCATCATGATGAGGATCGAAGGCGCGAGCGAGAGAACGGTCAGCAGCGCCAGCATCTGGATGAGGCGCCCCGACACGGTGCCGTTTTCCTCGGAGCCCAGATCGAGCGTGATCTGCTGGGCCAGCGCTGGGTGCATCCATGCGGCGAGGAGGAGCAGGGCGAAAATGCCGCCTGCGATGAAGCCATGCCGGCGCAGGGTGGCGACCCATTTTCTGGATTGCTTCCCCCTCACTTCGTTCGGCGTCGCAATGACGGGGTGGCTCGCAATGGCGGGGTGGTCAGACATTCGCTTTTTCAATATTGGTTTCGACGACAGTTTCGCCCGTGGGGCCGAGGATAACAAGATGTTCCGCGCCGTCGCGCGCGAGCAATACAGCTTTTCTGCGGGCGTCGAGAGGGAGTATTTCGATAACCTTGAGGCGGCGCTTGTCGGAGGGGATCATCAAGGCGGCGCCGAGATTGAGGCGTTTCAAAACCAGCGCGAGGCCGCCCATCAGGCCGAGAACGAATATCAGCGCGGCGAAGAACTTCAGATAATCGGTATATTCCATACCGCCAGACTGTCACCGCTCATGCCGCGTGGCAAGTCAGTGTTTCAAGTTGTCACGGAAATCCTTGAGCGCCGCGCCGAGCCGCTCCAGATTGCCGATCATGTCGGCCATCAGGGGCTGGAGGTCTTTTGCCTCGGGCGGGGGAAGGGACACGGCCTTCATGCAGAGGTCGGCGATATCCTTGTCGAGGCTGCCCAGATCCATCATCTTGCCGCCGCGCACGGTGTCTTCGGCCTGAATGATGTAGTCGTTCAGTTTTTCCATTTTGGCGTGGAGGTCTTCGGATTTCATAAGGAGGCTTTCATGGTTTCTTCTGCTCTTCGGACGTTTCGCGCAAGACGGCGTCGAAGGGGTTCGGCTCTCCGTTCGCACGGTACACGTAATAAAGGATTTCCGCCACCGCCATGAAGGCTTCGGAGGGGATGGGGGAATCCAGTTCGACAGCGGCCAGCATTTCGGCAAGCGGCGCGTCTTCCTTGACCTTGATGCCGTTTTCGAATGCGAGCTGCATGATTTTCTCGGCAATTTCGCCCCGGCCCGCCGCCACGACCTGCGGCACCTGCCGCTCCGCCGTCCGGTCTTTCAGCGCCACGGCGGTCTGGCGGATGTTTTTTTCCTTAATATTCAGAGGCTTGAAAGGGTTTTGGGGATCGTTTTCCGGGTCGTCCGCCATTGGCACGGTTCCTGCAAGGTTCTCATCGGTTGTCACTATTATAGACGGTAAGGGTTATACGATGTCCATAAGCAATTTGCCCCTGATGAAGGCCATGGCCGCGAAGATGGATTATCTCGACAAGCGCCAGGGCATCCTCGCCCAGAACATGGCGAATGCCGATACGCCGGGCTACCAGTCCAAGGATTTGACCGACGTCGATTTTGGCAGCGTCCTGAAAAACCTCACCAGCATGAAAAGGGTGAGCCTCGTCACCACGAACGAAGGCCATATGCCCAATCCGAATGAAACAGACCGGGCCAAGGACGTGAAAGACCGCTTAACGTACGAAGTCGCGCCCGACAAAAACGGCGTCATCGTCGAAGAGCAGATGGTGAAGGCCGCGAAAACCCAGATGGATTACAATCTTTTGACCAATTTGATGTCCAAGCAGACGGCGATGTACCGCACTGTGATTGGCCGCAACGCGTAAGGAGTAGGATATGGCTGACGATTCCCGGATGTGGAACACGATGACGGTTTCCGCTTACGGCATGAAAGCCCAGAGCGAGAGATCCCGCGTTATTTCCGAAAACATCGCCAACGCTCAGACAGCCGCTCTGACGCCGGAGGGCCAGCCTTATACCCGCAAGATCATCACGTTCCAGAACGAGATGGACCGCGCGTCCAAGACCGACCTCGTGAAGGTCAAGGATATCGCCGACGACACGAAAACGGAATTTCCGCTGAAATACATGCCCGATCATCCGGGTGCGAACGCGGCGGGTTATGTGAAAATGCCGAACGTCAATATGATTATCGAACTTAACGATATGCGCGAAGCGCAAAGATCGTACGAGGCCAATCTGGGGATGATGGAAAATTCCCGTGCCATGGCGATGAGAACGATTGATATGTTACGGTAATTTTGTGGTAGAGTAGGCTTTAGGAGAGACGCATGATCGACAAGATTGCAAACCCAGCCGCAGGCGCCGCCGCTTATGCGAACACGCTTAAAATCGGAACCGGTACGGATACCGCCAAGGACGCCGAAAAGGGCGGCTTCGGCGCGATGCTGAAACAGGTGGCCGTCGATTCCATCAACACACTCCGCCACAGTGAAACCATGTCCGCCCGCGCCGTGACGGGCGATGCCACGCTCCCCGACGTCGTGCAGGCCGTCAACGCCGCTGACCTGACGATCAACACCATCGTCGCCATCCGCGACCGCATGATCAACGCCTATACCGAGATCATGAGGATGCCTATCTAGCGGCGCCTTTTATCTGCGAGCGGCGTTATCCTTCGGTCTCGGCATGCTCACGTACTGATCGTACGCTCCGCGCGCCTCGCCTCGGCTGCCTGGCCTGCAAACAAAATTCAGGCATTAAAGGGGGAAGGGAAAAAGGCAAAATTCCGCTATTTTCCGCTGGCGGCTTGTCATACTATAACGACATGAACGAAACCGAATTGATCGACATAGCGCGGGAAGCGATCATGCTGACCATCAAGATCGGCGCGCCGGTGATGATCGTCGGCCTGGTCGTCGGGGTGGCCATCGCGCTGGTGCAGGCGCTCACGCAGATTCAGGAAATGACGCTGGTGTTCGTTCCGAAAATCCTTGCCATCTTCATGGCCATCTTCGTTCTGTTTCCGTTGTTCGTGACGACGATGCAGGATTTCATGCATCTGATCGCCGACAAGATCGTCGGGATCGGGTAGGGGCACATGGGGTTCGTCCCGCCGTCCCTGATGCCTTTCGTCCCCGTCATTCTTTTGTGTCTGTCGAATGTGTTCATGACGTTCGCGTGGTACGGCCACCTGAAATATCCGAACGCGCCGCTGCTGATCGCCGTGTTCGTGGCGTGGGCGATCGCCTTCTTCGAGTATTGCCTCGCGGTTCCGGCCAACCGCATCGGCTACGGCATGTATAGCGCCGCAGAACTCAAAACGATGCAGGAAGTCATTACATTGGTTGTCTTCGCCGGGTTTTCGGTGTTCTGGCTGGGTGAGAAGCTGACGGTCTATCACGGGATCGGCTTCGCGCTGATTGCGGCAGGCGCGGCGTTCGTGTTCTTCGCGCCGAAGCTGGCGGGGGGAGCGTAGATGCTCCAGGAATTCCTTGTCAGCGGTGTGTTCGCCTTCATGATTATCTTCGTGCGGTTCGGCACGGCATTGATGATTATGCCGGGGATCGGGGATTCTTTCGTTCCGAACCATATCCGCCTTTATATCGCGCTCGGCATTTCGCTGTCGCTGACGCCCGTGCTGATGCGGATCGTGCCGACGCCGGTACCGGCCTTTGGCACGCTGCTCGTGCTGCTGGCCATTGAATTCGTCACGGGGTTGTTTATAGGCTCGGTCGCGCGGGTGCTGATGATGGCGCTCGATACGGCGGGGATGCTGATTTCCATGGCGTCGGGTATTTCGAACGCGCAGGTGTTCAACCCGTCGCTGGCGGTGCAGGGGTCGGTGTTCGGGGCGTTCATGTCGGTGATGGGCGTGACGCTGCTGTTCGTAACGAACCTGCATCATCTTTTGCTGATGGGGCTGGTGGAAAGCTATGAGATGTTTCCGATCGGCGGCGTGCCGGACACGGGGAGCATGGCCGAATTGATGGCGCGCGCCGTGTCGGCAAGTTTTCTGACGGGGTTTCAGATCGCCATTCCGTTCGTGGTGATTTCGCTGCTCTTATATATAGGCATGGGGGTTTTATCGCGCCTGATGCCGCAGGTGCAGGTGTTCATCCTCGCCATTCCGGTGCAGATTTTGCTGGCGCTGATTACGCTGTCTATCACGCTCTCGGCCAGCATGCTGTTCTTCCTGACGCGGTTCGAGGACGGAATGGTTTATTTCCTGTCGCAAAGCGGGGGATAGGGCATGAGCGACGACGATCAGGACGATTCCTCGAAGACAGAAGACCCGACACCCAAAAAACTGGAAGAGGCGCGAAAGAAGGGACAGGTGGCGCTGTCCCGCGAGGTCAACAACTGGATCATGCTGCTGGCGGGAACGCTGGTCGTGCTCGCCATGGGGCCGGGGATGATGAGCGATCTCGCTGTGCTGATGCGCACCTATATCGAACGCGCGGACGACATGCCGGAGATGCCGGGCGGAATGCAGTTCGCCGTGGTCGAGGCGCTGCGCGAGGTTTTGAAGATCATCGCGCTGCCGCTGCTGTTCCTGCTCGCCGCCGCGTTTATCGGGCCGTTCGCGCAGGTGGGGCCGCTATTTTCGCCCGAAATCCTCAAGATGGATATCAGCAAGATTTCGCCTTCGAAAGGCTTCGCCCGCCTGTTTTCGATGAAATCCATCATGGAATTCGTCAAGGGAATTTTGAAGCTCACGATCATATCGGTCGTCGGTTTCCTGATCGTCAAGCCGTTCTTCAGCGGCATTGATCATATGGTGGGATTACCAGTGCCTGTGATGATGGATGAGACGCGCAGCCTGATCACGCGGATGCTGATCGGCCTTCTGGTGGTGTTGTTCGTGATCGCGGTGCTTGACCTCGTATATCAGCGATATGAGCATATGAAGAAAATGCGCATGACCAAGCAGGAGTTGAAGGACGAATACCGTCAGTCCGAGGGCGATCCGATGGTCAAATCCAAGCTGCGCCAACTCCGCCAGGAAAAGGCGCGCGCCCGCATGATGCAGGCGGTTCCCACGGCGGATGTCGTCATCACCAACCCGACCCATTATTCAGTGGCCCTGAAATACGACCCCGACGTCAACGAGGCGCCGCTGGTCGTCGCCAAGGGGGTGGAGGAGCTGGCCCTGCGGATCAGGGAAGTGGCGCGGGAAAACGATGTCGTCATCCTGCCCAACCCGCCGCTGGCCCGCGTTTTGTTCGATACGGTGGAGATCGACGAGGCTGTGCCGCCCGCGCAATACAAGGCCGTGGCCGAAATCATCTCCTATGTCTTCCGCCTTAAGGGAAAACTCAAGTAAAAGCCTAGCCAAGTTATTGGTAATTATGGCATTATTCGCGGGTTATGAGCCTCGATCATTCCGAATTCATCGCGCGCCACGCGCACGGCAAGCCCGACCCCGATTTGGGGAAGATACGCGCGCGCAAAATCGCGGCGGGATTCGCATTTATCCTTCTGTATGTGGTCGGCTGTCTGGTCCTTGCGATCGTGTTCGATATCGACAAGACGACGATGATCGCGGCAGGGGCGGCGTTCGTGCTCGCATCCATCCTTGCGTTCCTGTTCCAGAAGTTCCTGCATAATTACAGCGCGCAGGAAAAGGAGCGCCTGCTGCTTCGCGAGGTGCTCGAAGGGAGCCGCGGCGCGCGCCTTATTACGGACAGCACGGACAATGCCATCTACACCAACCAGAAATTCGACGAGTTGACCGAAGGGGCGGAAGGATCGCGCATCGAGGCGCTGGCGTCGCTGTTCTCCGATAACAACGAAGCGTTCAATCATTTCCGCGGCCTTGCGGAGCAGGCGCATAAGGGCTTGCCGGATTCCATCGAGTTGAAATCAGTACAGGGCGACCGCGAGCGGTGGTTCATCGTATCGGCGCAGCCCGTGGCCGGATGGGCAGGATACGTCCACTGGCGCATCGACGACGTGACGCACCAGCGCGAGATCGACCGCACGGTGCATGAAGAGCGCGAGAAGCTGATCGACTTTACCGACAACGCGCCGGACGGTTTCTTTTCCATCGATGAAAACGGGCGTTTCGTGTTCGTCAACGCCACGCTGGCGCGGTGGCTGGGTGAGGATATCGAGACGCTGTTGAACGGCGCGCTGTTGCATTCTTACATGGAAGCGCCGCCGAAGGGCGCAGCGGCCTATGACATCAGCGACAAGGGCGGCACACGCCAGGTCGCCGAGGTCGTCATGAAAGGCGTTGGCGGGCGCACGTTCCTGGCCTCCGTCAACCAGACGGTGGTGTTCGAGGACGACGGGCGCGTACGCACGCGCGGCGTCATACACGATTTGACGGCCGAGCGCGAAATGCGGCAGGCGTTGCAGGTTTCGGAAGACCGGTTCCAGAAATTCTTCGAAGACGCGCCGCTCGGCATCGCGCTGGTCGACGCCAAAGGTGTTTTGCAGGATTGCAATGCCGCGCTGAGTTCCATGATCGGTCTGCCGACGGGGAAAATCGAGGGCAAGATATTGACGGATATCATCGTGTCCGAACATAGCGACGCGGCGGTAAAAGCGCTTGCGGAAATCGGCAGCGGGGAGCAGATGCCCGCGCCGATGGAGATTACACTGAAGGGCGAGAAGGTGGTAGCGGCGCAAATGCACGCGCGGCGTATGAAGGGCAGCGACAATATCGTCCTTCACTTTATGGATCTGTCCGAACAAAAGCGCCTCGAGGCGCAGTTCGTGCAATCGCAGAAGATGCAGGCGATCGGCCAGCTCGCCGGCGGCGTGGCGCACGACTTCAACAATTTACTGACCGCCATTATCGGGTTCTGCGACCTGCTGCTGCTCCGCCACAAGCCGAGCGACCCGTCCTTTGGCGATATCATGCAGATCAAACAGAACTCGAACCGCGCGGCGAACCTCGTGCGCCAGCTTCTGGCGTTCTCGCGCCAGCAGACGCTGCGCCCGAAGGTGCAGGACGTCGCCGACATCCTGACCGAAGTGTCGCACCTTTTGCGCCGCCTGATCGGCGCGAATATCGAGCTTGATCTCAATCATTGTGCGGAAATAGGCCTCGTCAAGGTCGATGTGGGGCAAATGGAGCAGGTTCTCATCAACCTCGCCGTCAACGCCCGCGACGCGATGGAAGGCGGCGGCAAGCTGTCGATCGGCACGAAGACGTACCGGAACAAAGAGCCGCAGAAATGCTGTGACGATGAAATGCCGCCCGGAGAATGGGTCGTCATCGAAGTGTCCGACACGGGGTGCGGGATTTCGCCGGAGAATATGAGTCGCATTCTGGAACCCTTCTTCACCACGAAGGATGTGGGGCAGGGAACGGGGCTGGGCCTTGCCACGGTGTATGGAATTATCCGCCAGACGGGCGGGTATCTGTCCATCGATTCCACGGTGGGCGTGGGAACGACCTTTTCCATCTATCTTCCGCGCCTGTCGGATGCCGAGGCTAAGGTCGAGGCGGCGACTTATAAACCCGAAGAGGAAAAGACGGGCGATCTCACCGGCACGGCGCGCATTCTTCTCGTCGAGGACGAGGATGCCGTGCGCACCTTCTCCACCCGCGCATTGACGAACAAGGGCTATCAGGTGCTTGGCGCGGAAAGCGGCGAGGCGGCGCTGGCGTTGATGGAAGGGGAGGATCTGGCAACGATCGACCTTATGATTACCGACGTGATGATGCCGGGAATGGACGGGCCGACGATGGCCAAAAAAATGCGAGAGCGCAGCCCCGATCTGAAGATCATTTTCATTTCGGGTTATACCGAGGACAAATTGAAAGACCATCTGGGCGAGAATATTTTCTTCCTGCCCAAGCCCTTCACGCTCAAGCAACTGGCGGAGAAGGTCAAGGAAGCGCTGGGTTAGAGGCTTGCAGTTGCATCCTGCCATCTTTTCGCAGTTCAGCGGCGAGCCGGAAAAGGATTTCGTGTGGTTTGGCACATGGATCGTGCGCAAGGAGCATATCAATCCCAAGGGCGTATGGGGAAGGCTCCGCCATGTGCCGGGGCTTCGCAAGCGGATGGTCGTGGCGCTCTGGAACAGCGCGCAATTTTACCCTTCGACGCATTACAGCCTGCCGATCGGCTATGACGCCTTGCAGATCAGCGAGGACGGGAACCGTGCGCGCGGCTTCGTCGTCGATGCGAGGAAAACGATCAAGACGGTGTTCCGCAATTCGCGCTACGGCCAGAACACCGAGCGCGAATTGCATGTGCGGACGAATATTCTCCCGGAATCCGGCCTGAAGGTGCCGCGGATTTACGAACACCACGCCAGTGACGATTACATACAGTTTCAGGAAGAATTCATTCCGGGCCGTATTTTTTCGCACTGGCGGGATTCTAAATATTTTATCGGGCAGGTTAGCGAGCCGCTTCTCGCAGTGGCGGAGAGGCAGGGCGTCGAATATAAGCCTCTTTGCGATATCCTCGACGCCAACTTGCGCGACGTGATCTTGCAAAGCGGTTCGGCGGATCCGGTTGTTTTGAAAGGCAGGGCGCTTTTAGAGAAAAACCCCGTCGTCACGGCGTGTTTTTCACATGGCGATCTGGTTTCTTCGAACATGATCGTTTCGGACGATAAAGTATACCTGGTCGATTGGGAGCGGTCGGCGCTGCGCTATGCAGGATACGATCAGGGACGGCTGGCGCTCAAGCATCCGTGGAATCTTGACTATTTGCAGGCAGCAAAGGACGTGTTCGACAGGCACCAGCATGGGCGGTTCACGATGGAACAGGCGGGCGACATAAGGCTCGCGGTGGCGGCGGCGCGGCGGGATGCCAAAGCCTGAGATATAAATCGTCATTGTGAGGAGTGTACAGCGCGACGAAGCAAATCCAGCTGGGTTCGCGATTTCTGGATTGCTTCTCCCGGCTCATGGCCGGGGCCGCAATGACGGTACTTTAGATCAATATATACTTATGGAATATTGTGTGGTAATTTGGGACGATGTTTGAAAATCTGCAACAAGCGTTTTTATCGGTGTTTCCGTCGCTGAAAGATCAGCCGGCATTGTATGTCGATATGAACGAGCTGTATGGCAAGTATTTGCCGGGTAAGATGCTTGATCCGGGCCTGACGCATCGCTTTTTGGAGGCGCTGCACCGTTCGCAAAAGGTTGCTTACAGTTTTGGCGGCTATCTCGAAAACCGTGAGGACTTGTGGATGGGGTCTTATATGCACCCTGACAAGGCGGTGCATCTTGGGATCGATGTCAATGCGCCCGCGGGAACGGGCGTTGCTCCGGCTCATAACAGCGTCGTGGCGAAAATAATCCACGATCCCGATCAGGACGGCGGGTGGGGATCCGTGATCGTTTTCCGATTGGAAAAGCCGATCGGCGAGATATCCCATTTTATTTATGCGCATCTGTCCAAAGGCGACATCCGCGTCAATGTTGGCGATGAGGTTGAAGCCGGGAAGGTCGTGGCAAGCATTGGAACGCCAGACGTAAACGGGGGATGGTACGAGCATCTTCATGTGCAGGCGATGACGCCGAAGGCATGGGATATGGTCAAAGACCGGGACGATATGGCGGCCTTTGACGGTTATGATTCCCTGCCTGACGGCCCGGCCCACCATCTGTCGCCGGACCCTGCGCCGTTGCTGCGCTAATCTTCCAGAACGGTTTTTTTGTGGTTGTCGGAAAGGAAGCCGCCAGACTGGAGGTTCCACAGGCGCGCGTAAAGGCCGCCTTGCCCCAAGAGTTCGGTGTGCGTTCCGTCTTCGACGATGGCGCCTTCCTGGAGGACGATCAGGCGGTCGAGATGCGCGATGGTGGAGAGGCGGTGCGCGATGACAATCACGGTTCGGTCTTTCATCACGTCTTCGAGCGCGCGCTGGATCAGTCTTTCGGATTCGGAATCGAGACTGGCGGTGGCTTCGTCCAGAATGAGGATCGGCGCGTTTTTTAAGATGGCGCGGGCGATGGCGATACGCTGGCGCTGGCCGCCCGACAATTTGACGCCGCGTTCGCCAACGGTTGAATCGTAGCCGGTGTTTCCCTTCGCATCCTTCAATTGCATGATGAAGTCATGCGCCTGCGCGCGGCGGGCGGCCTCGATGATTTTATCGTCCGTGGCGCCGGGGAGGCCGTATGCGATGTTCTCGCGCACGGTTCGGTGAAGCATGTCGGCCATTTGCGGGATGACGGCGACGGATTCCCGCAAGGAGTCCTGCGTTACATCGGCAATGTTATGACCGTCGATGAGGATCTGACCGCCTTGCACGTCGTGGAGGCGCAGGATCAGCTGCATCAGAGTCGATTTTCCCGCGCCAGAGGGGCCGACGAGGCCGACGCGCTGTTTCGCCTCGATGCGCAGGTTGAAGTTTTTCAGCATAGGGCGGCTGGGATAGGAAAAGGTCACATCGTCGAAACGGATGGCGGGGGTGCGCACCATCAGGACGGCAGCGCCGGATTTGTCCGTGACTTCATGAGCGTGGACGACGGCCTCCATGCCTTCCTGCACCTCACCGAGGCGTTCGAAGAAGCCCGTGTAGATTTCCGTCAGCCAGAATGTTGCCGAGATCATATTCAGCGCCATGGGCAGGATCATTGAAATCTGCGCGGTGGTCAGCGCGTCATTGTGCCACGCATTCACCGAGGCGAAGATCAGGCAAAGCATGACGGAGGAGTTCAGGATGTGCTGCATCCGGAACATGGCGGTGATGGTGATTTCCCGCTTCGTCGCGGCGGCGGCGCTTTCATGCAGGGTTACGCGGAAATATGTGTCTTCATGCGCGCGGCGGGCGAATATTTTGACGAGGAAGATGTTCGTGAGAATATCGACGAAACGCCCGCGCATGACGCTGCGCTTTCGCGAGGCATCCTCGGACAATTTGGCGATTTTCGGGATGAAATATTTCAGGTTGATAAGGTAAAGCAGGATATAGACCGCCGTGAAGCCCG
Organism: Micavibrio sp.; assembly: GCA_035759665.1. Lineage (GTDB taxonomy): Bacteria > Pseudomonadota > Alphaproteobacteria > Micavibrionales > Micavibrionaceae > Micavibrio_A. The sequence goes on along the minus strand of DASTUM010000039.1, from coordinate 11,160 downwards.
CGAAATATTTTCCGATCCACGCGAAGATGACCAGCGTGGTGATAAAGGTCGTCGCGGCGTAGATGAAAGGACCCGTGATATCGTTGACGATCTGGCGCATCGCATAGGGCATTTCCAGGACTTTCCCCGCGAGGCGTCCCGCGAAGTCGTCCTGAAAGTATCTATAAGAATGCTGGTACAGATAAAGCGCAAGCTGGCGGCGGATCATCCCGGCGTAGTTGGGCAGCATGACGGAGTTGAGATAGCCCTGCGCATTGTAGAGCACAGGCACGGCGACGAGAATCAGCGAAGCGTAGAGGAGAATCGGCGTTTGCAGATTCGTCCACAGAAGCGCCTTGTCCGTCGTTTCGACGAACACCTCGATAATCAGGCCGAAAAAATAGGCGGAGAGGGAGCCCAGGCATCCCGCGACCATACCCATCGAAGAGAGAACGGCCAGGGGGCCCTTGATCTGGCGCATGAAAAACCACAGGAACTTCCAGACCGTGTCCGGAAGCCTGTCCAGGCCGGATTCCGGCAGCCTCTCAATGATTTGAGCGTAGTTCATGGCGCGGAATATAAGAGGCAAAACGGCGGATTACAAGGGTTGCTAAAAATTTGTTCTTTTTTCGTTCTTTTTGGTTGACGGTGAGAACAAATGGGGTACAGTGGTTTGCAAGATACCCCTGTGAGTTGCTCTCCCCGTTTCGTTGAAACACCCGTTTAACTATGCCAGAAAAGGATAATCTCAATGTCAGTGACCCAATTCAAGAAAGACGAATTCATGGAAAACAGAAATTCCGGTGACAAGCAAAAGGCGCTCGAAGCCGCCCTGACGCAGATCGAGCGTGCCTTCGGCAAAGGCTCGGTCATGAAGCTGAACGGGGAAAATAAGCTGGAAGTCGAAGTCGTTTCGACGGGATCGCTTGGCCTCGATATAGCACTCGGCGTCGGCGGATTGCCGCGCGGCCGTATCACCGAAGTTTACGGGCCGGAAAGCTCGGGCAAGACGACGCTGGCGTTGCAGGTAATCGCTGAGGCGCAAAAGGCCGGCGGCACCTGCGCCATCATCGACGCGGAACATGCGCTCGACCCCGGATATGCCAAGAAGCTCGGCGTCGATCTCGACAATCTTCTAATCTCGCAGCCGGATGCCGGTGAGCAGGCGCTTGAAATAGCCGATACGCTGGTGCGCTCCAACGCGGTTGATGTTCTTGTGGTCGACTCTGTCGCCGCCCTCGTGCCGCGGGCCGAACTGGAAGGCGAGATGGGCGATACGCATGTCGGATTGCAGGCTCGTTTGATGTCTCAGGCGCTTCGCAAGCTGACGGGTTCGATCTCCAAATCGCGCTGCGTCGTGATCTTCATCAACCAGATCCGTATGAAAATCGGCGTTATGTTCGGCTCGCCGGAAACGACGACGGGCGGGAACGCGTTGAAATTCTACGCCTCCGTCCGCCTCGATATTCGCCGCATCGGTTCCCTGAAAGACCGCGAAACGGTGGTGGGCAATCAGACGCGCGTGAAGGTCGTGAAGAACAAGATGGCGCCGCCGTTCCGGCAGGTCGAATTCGATATCATGTATGGCGAAGGGATTTCCAAGACGGGCGAGATTATCGATCTTGGCGTCAATGGCGGCTTCGTGGAAAAATCCGGCGCGTGGTTCTCGGCAGAGGGCGAGCGTATCGGGCAGGGCCGAGACAACGCCAAGCAATATCTGCGTGACAATCCGGCGATGCTGGCAACGCTTGAAAGCAAAATCCGCGCGAATGCGGGCCTCGTTGCCGAAGCAATGCTGGTCGGCCCCGCCGATGCGACGGAAGCGGCGATGGATGACGCCCCGTCCGCCGACAACGACGACGCCCCGGCGACCAAAGCCTCTAAATCGAAGAAGGCCGGTTAAGGCTTTTGCCATAGGGCGCCTGAAAGAACTTACACATCCTTCTTTCCGAAAAGATCCTCCGCCAATGGCGGGGGATTTTTTTCATCGAGCCGCCATTTGGAAATCTGGTCGGCGATGCGGGTGGGTTCGGGCAGGCGGTAGGTTTTCAGGCAGCGCAGCGTGATCTCCAGCGCGGTTTCGTGGCTGATCCGGTGGCCCGCCGAAACATAGAGGGGATTGCATTTGTCCTTCGAGCATAGAACCGTGCCTATGGTTTCGCCTTTGTCGAGAAGCGGAGTGCGCGCGCCGCGCGTGGGAATAAGTTGTTCATGTTTTCCGGTCAGGCGCGACTTGGCAACGCCGATGGATGGCAGCCCCGTGACGACGCCCAGATGCGCAGCGATCCCGAGGCGGCGCGGATGGGCAATGCCGTGGCCGTCCACCATCAGTAGGTCGGGTTTTTCGCGCAAACCGTCCAGCGCCTTGACGATCGTAGGGCTTTCGCGGAAGGCGAGAAGGCCCGAAATATAGGGAAAGTCGGTATGGGCGTAGGCGATTACCGATGTTTGCAATTCCAGAGTCTCGTAATCGAGGACGACGACCACGGCCTTGGTCAGTTCGCGCTTGAGGTCGTAGCCGACATCGATTCCGGCGATGGTTTTTATTGGGCCGAAATCGTCCTTGAGGGTTACTTGCGCGGCCATCCGGCGCTGGGTTTCGATGGCGTCGCGAATGAGGGGCGGTTGCGGCTGGGAAAAATCGATGCGGGCTGGATAGGGAGAAGGCATGGCCTTTTATTTAGTCCGTTCCGGAAAAAATTAAAGGCCGATTGCGCCGGCCTTTGTTTTTAGAAATTTAAGGATAGTGGCGGTTTACCAGCTGAGTTTTCTTGCTCTATCTATTATGAAAGAAGAATCCGGCTCTGGTTTTCTGATCTCAGCCAGCATTCTGGCTGCGTGTTTCCGTTCCAGGCGCTCTTCGTAAGCGTCGGCACCATTGGCCGGTGAAGCGGCGTTGTTGAAACGAGGGGTTGGTTTGGCCTGGGACCAAGGTTGTGCCCTGCGGTCCTTACGGTCTGTCATTCCATGACTCCTGTGGTTGGTTGTAGTTGCAATTTTCTACCAAATTGTCATGGTTAAAAGCAATATTTAATCGAGTATTATTCGAAGTTTTATTCGCGTTCGTTTCGCAAAACCCGCTGTTTCTGGCGGTTCCAGTCACGCTGTTTGATGGTTTCGCGCTTGTCGTATTCCTTTTTGCCCTTGGCGAGGGCGATTTCGAGCTTCGCGAGGCCTTTGGCGTTGAAATAGATGCGGGTGGGCACGATGGTGTAGCCGTCGCGGTTCACGGCGCCCATTAACTTATTGAGCTGGCTCATGCCGAGCAGGAGTTTGCGCGGGCGGCGCGGCGCGTGCTGGAGGTGGTGGCCGGCCTGCTGGTATTCGGGGATATGGGCGTTCCAGAGCCAGAGCGCGCCTTTCTTCGCGGCGATGTGGGATTCCTGCAGGCCGCACTGGCCGTGGCGCAGGGATTTTACTTCGGTGCCGGTGAGAACGATGCCGGCCTCGATTTTGTCTTCGAGAAAATAGTCGTAGTTGGCCTTACGGTTGTCCGCGATGGTGACATCCGTAGAGAGCAGGCCCGATTTAGAGGTCTTCTTTTTAGCCATGGGCGCGTAATGTGGCGTCTGCGCTGGAAGAAAGCAAGCGCGCAAAGGCCATGGCTTCATCCACCGCGGCGCGGGCGCCCTTGGAGGCGGGGACGAGGGGCAGGCGAACTTCGTCGCTGCCGAAACCGAGGAGGGAGGCGGCGTATTTCACGGGCGCGGGCGAAGTTTCGCAGAACAGGGCCTTGTGCAGCGGGGCCAGCAGGTCGCGGGCTTCGGCCATTTGTTTGAGATTTCCGGCCTGCCAGGCATCGTGCATTTTGGCGCAAAGGGCGGGCGCGACGTTCGATGTCACGGAAATACAGCCATGGCCGCCCTGCGCGAGAAAGGCCGTCGCGGTATCGTCGTTGCCGGATAGTTGGCAGAAATTATCGCCGAGGCGGTTTTTGAGATTCAGGGGGCGGGAAAGATCGCCCGTCGCGTCCTTAACGCCGACGATGCGCGGCAGTTCGGCGAGGCGGCACATCGTGTCGATCGACATGTCGATGACGCTGCGCCCCGGAATATTGTAGATGACGATCGGGATGTTGGTGGAATCGTGCAGCGTTTGGTAATGCTGGTACAGGCCTTCCTGCGAAGGTTTGTTGTAGTAGGGCGTGACGACGAGCGCAGCGGTGGCGCCGGATTTTTGCGCCTCGATGGTCAGCGATACGGCTTCGTGCGTGGAGTTCGATCCGGTTCCGGCGATCACGGGAACGCGGCCCGCCGCGATTTTGATGCAGCGTTCGACGATTTCGTGGTGTTCATCGTGGGAGAGCGTCGGCGATTCGCCGGTCGTGCCGCACGGAACGAGCCCGTCGGTGCCGTTTTCGATCTGCCATTCGATCAGGCCTTCAAATGACTTCCAGTCGATTTCCCCGTTTTTAAAGGGGGTGATCAAGGCGGTGATCGATCCTGTGAACATTTTTCGCTCGTCTCTTTAAAGGGTTGTGGCTTACATTATAGAGTATAGCTTCTGAAAAATACTGCAAGGATAAGAAAGAATGCGTTTAACGCGTATCCTCTGGATAAGCTTAATGATTGTGGTTGCCGGACTTCCGGCGGTTTCGGCCGCCCGGGAGAACAGCCGCAATTTCGCGGCGAAATCCACAGGGGACGCGGAAAAGGCCTACGGGCTGGCCCGTTCCTCCCATCCGGCGAAAGTATGGCTGGGATTATATCTCGGCGAAACGAAGGCAAGCTATGCGGCCATCGCCGCCTTCATCAAGGCGCACCCGGATTTTCCGGGCATGAACAGGTTGCGCGAAGAAGCGGAAAAGGCGATGCCGTCATCGGTTTCCGACGCCGAGGCGCTCTCATGGTTCGATAAAAATCCGCCGCAGACGACGTTCGGCATGAAGACCTACGCTGTCGCCCTGAAGCGCGCCGGGCGCGAGAAGGAGGCGATCCGGAAGATCAACGAATGGTGGCGCGATTCCAACCTGACGCCGAACGATCAGAGCAAAGCCTATATGGCGTTCGCGACGGTGCTGGACAAGTCGTCGCACGAGCAGCGCCTGCGCGGACTGATCTACCGGCAGCAATATACGAACGCGCGGGCGCTGGCCGAAGCGCTGGGCAGCGGGCACAAGGCGCTGACCGAGGCGCGGATTTCGATACGTTCAGGCAAGGGGAACGCGGACGCGTATCTGAGCCGTATTCCGGAATCATTGCAGGCCGATGAAGGTTTGCTGTTCGACCGCCTGCGGTTCCGCCGGAGACACGACAACAATGCGGGTGCTATCCAGATTCTCAACAAAGCGCCGTCTTATGAGAAAATGTACGATGCGGAAGAATGGGGCAAGGAGCGAGCGATTATCGTGCGCCGCCTGTTCGAAGAGCAGAAATTCGGGTTGGCTTATAAGCTTGCATCGGATCACCGCATTAAATCCGGCAACGGCTTTGCGCAGAATGAATGGATGGCGGGATGGCTCGCCCTGGAATATCTGAAAAAGCCGTGGGAGGCCTTCGAGCATTTCGAGAGGCTTTACCACAATGTCGAAACGCCGATCAGCAGGTCGCGCGCCGCCTATTGGGCCGGGCTGGCGAGCGAGCGGCTCGGGCATCCGGAAGTGGCGCGCAAATGGTACGAGGTCGGCGCCAAGCATGCGACGACTTTTTACGGGCAGCTTTCTGCGGCCAAGCTAGGCCGGGACGATCGGGTGCCAACGACGGGCGCGACGCCCAGCAGCTTGAAGAACGGGGAACTGGCCGCCGCCGCACGTTGGCTTAAGCAGAACGGGCATAAAACCGAAGCGAGGATGTTCTTCAACATGATGATCGTAATCGCCAGGACGCCCGGCGATTACGCAGCCGTGGCGGAGGCCGCGAACGCGGTTTCGATGAAGAACGTCGCCATCCGCGCCGCGCAGGAATGCGAAAAGAAAAACGGCACGACGCTGGTCGGCTATGCCTTTCCGAAGATCGAAAAATATATGAACGACGTGGAGGTCGAGTGGGCGCTTGTTCACGCGCTCGTGCGGCAGGAAAGCCGGTATGATGCGGAAGCCGTCAGTTCCGCGGGGGCGCGCGGCCTGATGCAACTGATGCCGGGGACGGCGAAGGAAGTGGCGCGGAAGGCAGGGCTTTCGCACCAGACGGACTGGCTGACGAAAAAGCCGGGGCACAATGTCGAACTCGGCACGAGATACTTAAAAAAGCTGCTCGACAAATATAACGGGAATTATGCGATGGCGCTCGCGGCCTACAATGCCGGGCCGTCGCGCGTCGATCGCTGGATTGTTGAGTTGGGCGATCCGCGCACGGGCAGGATCAGTCTCGTCAACTGGATCGAAATGATCCCGATTTACGAGACGCGCAATTATGTGCAGCGCGTTCTGGAGGGGGTCTACGTGTACCGCCAGACGCTCAGCACAAACAAGGGCCGCACCGAGGGCGGTATCCGGATGGCTTTGCAATAATCCTTTGCATTTCGCTAATTTTTGCAAAAAGCCAAAAGCCGGCCTTTGAAATCATTCGGTTTTTTCTGGCAACGATCTTGCAGCCTTTGACGCAAGAGAGGTTTGCATGAGCACTGTCCTGATCGCCGATCCGCATATCATTTGCCGCGAAGCGCTATGCCATTATATCCGTCACGCCGACCCCGCCCTCAGCGTCAATGGATGCGGGGGGCTGGATGAGGCGCAGGATTTTATATCGCGGGGCAGCGCCGACCTCTTGATCGTCGATGCCGATTTACTGGTTGACGCTCCGTGGCTGGAAAGGACGCCGGTGGCCGTGATCGTCCGCGCGCCCCACGACACGCCACCCATGATGGAGCTTCAGGGTGCTTTTCCCAGAACCATTTCGGCGAAATCGTTTCTCGGCGGCATCCATGACATTCTGGCCGGCGATACGTTCTTTCCGTCGGGAGAAGAGGAAAGTTTTGCGCCTGAAACGCGGTGCGCGCCCGTGAATTTCAATCTTACAGGGCGGGAAAAAGAGGTTCTGACTTACCTGGTCAAAGGGCAGAGCAACAAGGATATTGCCCGCGCCCTCGCTCTTCAGGTGGTCACGGTCAAGCTGCATGTCCGCGGAATCTGCCGGAAAATGAAAGTGACGAACCGCACGCAGGCCGCGCTGCTGGCCAAGGAAAACGGCTGGGGATAAGAAATTTTCCTCGCGGAACTTTTTTAAAACGGGTGTTCAGTAAATGGCGGATTGAATTTTTGTCATTTCCTTGTAGTGTTTTGGCCATGTTGCCCGTGGCAAAACATATCGTCCCCCCGTTCTGGATGGTGGATTACAGATCCGTAAAGATTATGCGGGCATTGGGTGCTTATGAAGCGGAACCACAAGTCTTGTTTGTGGGCGGCTGCGTACGTAACAGCCTGCTGGGAAAACCTGTTTCGGATATCGACATCGCCACGGTTCACCAGCCTCTCGCCGTAATCGAAAAGCTAAAATCCGCAGGCATTCGTTATGTCCCCACCGGCCTCGATCACGGGACGGTGACGGCCATCGTCGAGGATGTCTGTTTCGAGGTGACAAGCCTGCGGCGGGATATCGATACGGATGGCCGCTATGCCGTGATCGCGTTCACGACCAAATGGGAGGAAGACGCGCAGCGGCGCGATTTCACCATCAACACGCTTTTGGCCGGCATGGATGGGGCGGTTTACGACCCTACGGGCGCCGGGCTTGAGGATATAGAGAACCGGCGCGTCGCCTTCGTGGGAGAACCGGCGCAGCGTATCGCCGAGGATTATCTGCGCATCCTGCGCTTCTTCCGTTTCTATGCGCAGTATGGGGAAGGGGCGCCCGACAAGGCCGCGCTCGATGCCTGCGCGGAGAAGGCCGGAAAGATTTCGTCCCTCTCGCGCGAGCGTGTGACGCAGGAATTCCTGAAAACGCTGGCCGTCGCGAACCCCGCCCCCGTTTTGCGATTGATGTTTTCCAAGGGGATTCTTTCCGATGTGGGAAAAGAGTTCAAAGAGGTGGAAATGGAGCGCCTGTGCGATCTACAGGCACGCTATGACGCGCGCGATATCATGGCGCGGATGTTCACCGTCGCGGGCATGAAAGCCAATTGTTTTGAAGAACGCTTCACCCTTTCAAACGTGCAGAAACGCCAGATCGAAGTTTTCGCGCAGGGGGCGGAGATCGCTAAATCCGTTTCGAAGAAGAGAATGCGTGAACTCGTGTACCGCGTGGGGAACGCCGCCGCTCTGCAAGTCTATTTCCTTTACCTGTCGAAAAACGACCGTTTGCCCGATATCGAATTGATCGAGATCGCCCGTTACTGGAAACCGCCGACTTTTCCAGTGAAGGCGGAAGACCTGATCCGCGCCGGAGTCATGCAAGGACCCGCGCTTGGCCGGACGCTTAAGGAGCAGGAAGGGAAATGGATAGCCAAGGATTTCCCGGCGAATTTCAGATATAAAAAATAATCGGGGATGTCTTTGCCGGAACGTCATTGCGAGAAGCCGCATAGGCTCAAGGCCGGGGTCGCAATGACGGAGTTCAAAAAATAAGGCTGCCGGCAGGGGCAGCCTTTTTCACTATTGATTTTAATGCCAGCGGCCTCTGCGGTCAGCCTAGATAGTATTTGGCAATAGCACTGAAATATTCTTTCTCATTTTTTGTGTTGGCCGTGGCTTCCACTTCCTTGCGGATAAGGCGGCTTTCTTTGTCGTCGCCGGTATAGCGAGCAAAATCGCTCGGCTGAGCCGCCTCGTTCATATTAGTGCAAAGTTCTTTGTGTCTGTTGTAACTCATCGACTCTACTCCTTTGTTTCAAGGTGGAGAAAGAGTATCGAAACGATAAGTCTCTGGCAAAAGAAATTATGGCAACGATCCACAAGGAGTTGAGATATCTTTAAGTTAATACTTAAATTCCTGCTGGTTAAGGCCATTTAACCGTGGGCGGCATGGACATCAGGATGGCCTCGCTGTTGCCGCCTGTTTTCAGGCCGAAGGTTGTCCCGCGATCATACAGCAGATTGAATTCGACGTAGCGGCCACGGCGAACAAGCTGGTGCTCGCGCTGCTGCGGCGTCCAGGGCTTGTGCATATGTTTGCGGACAATCGCTGGATAAACCTGTGCAAAACTGCTGCCGACATCGCGGGTAAAGGCGAAGTCGGCGTCCCAGTTCCCGCTGTCGAGGGTATCGTAGAAAATTCCGCCGACGCCGCGCGGCTCGTTCCGGTGAGGCAGGAAGAAGTAATCGTCCGCCCATTTCTTGAATTTCGGGTAGTAGGCCGCATCGTGGCGGTCGCAGCATTCCTTCAGCGCAGCGTGGAATTGCATGGTGTCTTCCGCATGCGGGTAGATGGGAGTTAAATCCGCGCCGCCGCCGAACCATGATTTCGACGTTGCGATCATGCGCGTGTTCATGTGTACCGCCGGGACGAGGGGGGATTGCAGATGGGCGACCAGGGAAATGCCCGCCGCCCAGAAATGCCCGCGGCTTTCGCTGGCGCCGGGGATTTGCGCGGCGAAGTTTTCTGAGAAAACGCCGTGAACATTGGAAATATTGACCCCGACTTTTTCAAACACGCGCCCGCGCATGAGGGACATTTCCCCGCCGCCGCGCAGGATGGAGCCGGAATGGTTTGGTCCGCCATCGTCGTCGCCGCGGTCCCACGGCGTGCGTTCGAATTTGCCCGCGGGAAGGGCGGAGCCGGAAAGTTCGGATTCAATCTTTTCAAATTCGGCGCAGATACGGTCGCGGATCGCCGAAAACCACTCAAAGGCCTGCAGTTTTTGATTATCGCGCGCATGCATGAAGGACGGCTCCCTTTCCGTTGTCATAGGATAATTCGCGGTGTTTTGAAAGGGGCAGCGCTTATCACTAAGCAAATTCTAATGTTGTTTTTGGGCCGTTCATGCTACCGATCATGCATAAAGCAATGAGGAGTCAGGGTGTGGGGAAAAATTTACATTTTTCGGCAAGTGCTTGCGCGGCTTTCGGAGAGGCTGCCCAGCGGATCGACGTGCCTGAAGGGGTACAGCCGGATTCCCTTGTTTCTTGCATGCCGCAGCGCGTCTTTGCTCCCGATGAACTGAAAATCGGCTCCATCGTCTTCGGACGGCTAAAGCCTCTTTTTGGTGCTGATTACACCAAAAATGACGATTTCCGGCCATTGCTTGTCACGGGGTTGTGGCGGCGCGGAAATGACGTCGAAAAAATCGAGACGATGAGTTTTTCCTCTGTTGCGCCTAAAAAAATGTATCCCTGCATATTCCCTTTTACATTGCCGCACTTGAAGGGAGCCTCAAGAAAGAGCTTTTTGAATACCAGTTCGCTCTACCTTCTTGAAAACAAAGCAAGCCTGTTTTCCAAAGGAGTAGATCGTGCGATTGCAAGGGTGGATGACGAAATATGGTCCGAAATACTGGTTCGTCGCGCAGATGCTGTGGTTTACAACCCCAGTTGCCGTTTTATCGGGCAATGCGATTTCTCGCTTGAAAGGGAAGGGTTTATTTTTGATTCCATTCCTTTTAATGCCGTGCGAAGCCGGGCGTTCGTGCCGGAAGTCCAGACCCAGGCGCGACTGTCCAGACCGGTGAATATCCTGTCGCAGGAAAGGGTGAATGACATCGTGTCGTTCGCTATTTCCTATACGGAACATATGAAGCAGAAAAACAGGCATGCTTACTTTTTGTTCCCGGACATTGCGGACTGGCCGCGCGATCTCCCCGAAACGGGTTTTCCGCGGTGGGATTCACTTGCACCGAAGGCTGGCGGCTTAAGACCGCACCTGCCTTAAGGCTTCGCCCACAATCATCGAGCAGGCATTGACGACGTTCATCGACCGCGGGCCGGGGGCCATGGGTATGGTCAGGCGCGCGTCGCAGGATTGGTGGACATGATCCGGCACGCCCGCGCTTTCTTGCCCCGCGAGAAGGATGTCGCCGTCGCGGAAGGTAAAATCAAGATAAGATTGGTCCGATTTGGTGGTCAGCAAAAGGACGCGCCGCCCCGCGTAGGCTGCCCGGAACGATTCCCAGCCGGGATGGCGTCTCAGATCGACAAAATCGATGTAATCCATGGCGGAACGGCGGATTTTGGCCTCGTCCCAGAGGAAGGTTGTGGGTTCGATAATATCGAGCGGGATGCCCATGCAGGCGGCCAGACGCATGGCCGCCCCCGTATTTTGCGGAATCTCCGGCTGGAAGAGGGCTAGGTTGATTGAAGTCATGGCGCACTCT
>DASTUM010000038.1:0-46966 GCA_035759665.1 Micavibrio sp. | reverse complement strand
CCTGATTTGGTATGAAAAAAGGCGGGTCTCTTTCGGAGCCCACCCATATCATACGATCAGGATTTGATGCTTATATACGCTTGAAGGGGATGGATTTCAAGATTTATCTCAAAAAAGATAGCGCCGCAGGCAGCCTTATTTTGATTTTTTAACGCAAAGTCCCGCAAAGGGCGCAAAGTAAACTTTGTGTGACTTGGCGGCCTTTGCGTTTAAAGCAGGCATTCACGTTGTCTGCGGCGCTATTTCTTTTTGAAGAGCAAATATGTTTCCCGCCGGCCTGCATCGACGCCCTTCGCGGCGTAGCGGGTGGTGACGAACCAGCCTTCGGGCATGATCTGCCAATCCTTCGCGGATTTGGCTTCCCATTCGAAGCCGCCGTGATTCATGGTTTCCGTGACCATCCATTCGGCGAGGGCGTCCACGTCGGTCGCCATCACGAACGCGCCGCCGGGTTTCAGGATGCGGTGATATTCGGCCAGCGTTTCGGCGCGGACGATTCGGCGTTTGTGATGTTTCTTTTTCGGCCACGGGTCAGGGTTGAGAATATAAAGGGCCGACAGGCTTTCGGATTTGAGAGAGCGGCAGAGCATGACGGCGTCGTCCATCCAGACTCGGATATTGGCGTGATCCATGTCCTTGATGCTTTTCAGGAAGGCGGACATACCGTTGATGAAAGGCTCCACGCCGATATAGTTGCGGTCGGGGCGCTGTTCCAGCATCGCTTTCAAATGTTCGCCATTGCCGAAGCCAATTTCCAGGACGATGTCTTTTTGCACGGCAAAAAGAGAATGGGGGTCGAGAGATGCTTTTTCCGTGAGGTCGGCGAGGTCTAACGAAAGTTTGGGCAGGAGCGTGTCGATGACGTCCTGGCGCGACGCGCTCATGGGGCGCCCGAGGCGGCGTCCGTATACGCGCTTTTTCGCTTCCTGTGTAAAGGCTGCCGGTATCTTTCCCATTTCTCATCCTCAAAAAAGCATCCCCGCGAAGGCGGGGATCCATGGATGCCCGTTTACACGGGCATGCTTTCTTATGGGGCTGTTTAAATTACCCCAGAATATCCTGCAAGGGTTTTACGAGGTCGAGCTTTTCCCAGCTGAAGCCGCCGTCCGGCTCTGGCTTGCGGCCGAAATGGCCGTAGGCCGCCGTGCGGGCGTAGATCGGGCGGTTGAGGTTCAGATGCTCGCGGATGCCGCGGGGGGACAAGTTTATGGTCTTGTTGATGGCTGCGGCAATATGCTCATCATCCACCGTTCCCGTGCCGTGCGTGTTGACGTAGAGGGAGATGGGTTTGGAGACGCCGATCGCATAGGAGAGCTGGAGCGTGCAGCGTTCGGCATAGCCGGCGGCGACGATGTTCTTGGCGACGTAGCGCGCGGCGTAAGCGGCGGAACGGTCGACCTTGGTCGGGTCCTTGCCGGAGAAAGCACCGCCGCCGTGCGGGGCTGAACCGCCGTAAGTGTCGACGATGATCTTGCGTCCCGTGAGGCCGGAATCGCCGACGGGGCCGCCTATGACGAAACGCCCGGTGGGGTTGATGTAGATTTCGTTTTCTTCGGGCATCCAGCCTTCGGGTAGAACCTTCTGGATATAAGGAATGACCATGTTGCGGATATCCTGCTGCGACTGGCCATCGGCGTGCTGGGTCGATACCACGACGGCGTTGGCGCGTACGGGCCTGCCGCCGCGATATTCGAGCGAGACTTGCGATTTCGCATCGGGGCCGAGTTTACTCAGGATGCCTTTGTGACGGTCTTGCGCGAGAAGGCGGAGGATTTCGTGGCTGTAATGAATGGCCGCGGGCATGAATTCTTCGGTTTCGGTGCAGGCGTAGCCGAACATGATTCCCTGATCGCCGGCGCCTTCGTCTTTCGCGCAGGAAGCGTCGACGCCCTGGGCGATATCGGCGGATTGCGCGTGGATGCGGCAATCGATCTGAACCTTGCTCCAGTGGAAGTCGTCCTGTTGGTAACCGATCTTTTTGATCGTTTGGCGCGTGATGTCTTCCATCACTTCTTTGGTGATGGAGGCGGGGCCGCGGACTTCGCCGATCAGGCCGACGAAATTCGTCGTGGCACAGGTTTCGACGGCGGTACGCGCCTCGGGCATTTCGGCGATGAATTTATCTACGATGGCGTCGGAAATCTGGTCGCAGACTTTGTCCGGATGACCTTCGGAAACGGATTCGCTCGTGAAAATATAATCCTGCATGGCAGGGTAGGAGGAGGGTTCGGGTTTAAGCATGGGGCGGCCTGTCATCGCATCATTCCTTTAAAGTTAATCGGAACAGCGTAAACATATGCGCACGACGGCGCAAGTATCAGTCGTCCTGGTTCTTTAGGTTTTTGGCCATGCTTTTGACAAGTTTGAAAAGATCTTTGCGCAGCTTGGGATCTTCGATGGAATAATAAACGCGGATGAGTTCCAGCGTTTCCTTGCGCTTCATGACGTCTTCGGCGCCTTCGAAGGCGGCCTGTTCGTTTTCGGCAAAGCCGTTCGCCGCCCGGCCCGGCATATCGGGGGTGCTTTCAAAGAAAAAGCTGACGGGGATATCGAGAACCTTGCTGAATTCATACAGGCGCGAGGCGCTGATGCGGTTTGCGCCGTTTTCATATTTCTGAATTTGCTGGAAAGTGATTCCCACTTGCTCGGCAAGCTTTTCTTGCGAAAGGCCGAGCAAAGAGCGTCGCTGGCGAAGTTGCATTCCGACATTTTCATCGACGCAATTCGCACGACCTTTCTTTTTTGTTACAAAATTCCTGGCCGTTTTCGTTTTCATAGCAACAGACATTTAATGAGAGCGCCCCTACAGCGTAAACAAAACATACTTACTGATTTCTGCAATCGCCACGATTACAGAAATTGGAGGGTAGCAACGTACACTACCGTATGCAAGCACAGTTTTGGGCTATGACCTTAGGTATATGGCAGAAATCTGCGGCTTAGAAGCACCTGTAGCATAAGGGCCAGACCAACAAGCGGCAGAAGCAGCCCGAAGGCCAGCCGTCCGTAGAGGCCCCGATCAGCGATGGGTCGCGGAAGATAGGACATAATCGCCGCTTCCTGGAAAATGCCGGCATCGTCGACGACGCGGCCATAGGAATCGATGACGCCGGAGATGCCGGTGTTGGCGGAGCGTACGACGGGCAGGCCTTCTTCTATGGCGCGCAGGCGCGTCTGGGCGAAATGCTGGTGCGGCCCGGCGGAATCGCCGTACCAGCCGTCATTGGTGACGTTCACGATCCAGTCGGGGCGTTTTTCACGGCTGACGACTTCGCCGGGGAAAATTACTTCGTAGCAGATGAGGGGGCTGAAGGCGGGCGAGCCATCGCGCTCTATCGTCGTCGCGCCGTTGCCGCGTTCGAAACCGCGGAAGGCGGCAACGGGTTTAAGCGGAATCCAGTTCTGCAACGGGATGAATTCGCCGAAGGGGACGAGGTGGGTTTTGTCGTAGGTTTTGAGGGCGGACAGGTTTTTGTTCAAAAAGACGACGCTGTTGGCGTAGCGGGCCTGTTCGCCGCCCTCTCCCATGCGGCGGAGGATACCGGTGACGAGATAGGCTTCGCTTCCTTTGTAACCCTGCAGGATATCGCGGATGCGATCCATGTTTTCGGTGACGGTATAGACCGAAGGCGAAATCGCCGTTTCAGGCCAGAGGATGAAAAGATTTTTCGGTTGGGGATTGGCGAAGATAGCGGTCTTCGAGAGGCTGGCGATTTTCAGGAAGTTTTCCTGAACGGCCACAGGATCCCATTTCATGTTCTGGGGAATGTTCGGCTGGACGACCAGAAGGCCTGCGGACTTATCGAATTCGGTCGGGTTGTTGTTCAGGCGCAGCTGGCCGAACGCGAAAGTCGCGGCTAGGGTAGCCAGCGCGATCCCCGCTGCGGTGATTTTAAACCGCGTGTCTTTGCCGCAAACGATGAGATAGCCGCCGAGCGCGCACCACAGGACGCTGGCGAAGGTCAGGCCGTATGCGCCGATGAAGTGCAGGACTTGCGCCATGGCCAGATGGTCTGCCCAGACATAGCCGTAGAGATTCCACGGGAAGCCCGTAAACGCATTGCCGCGCGCCCATTCGGACAGGGTGAGGAAAAAGCAGAAGGCGATAAAACCTTTCAGGCTGCGCGGCGAAAAAGACATGCGGGCGATTGCAAGGAACGTCCCTGTAAAAAGGCCGAGCAGGGTGGGCAGGCCGATGACGGAAATGGGCCATACCCACGCGAAATCATTCCCTTCGACCAAAAGCGCGTTGCCGATCCACCACAGGCCCGTCACGAAATAGCCGAGCGCAAATAGGAAGCCCGCAAAAAAAGCCTGCCCCGCGCCCTGCGTCCTGCTGAACAGCCAGTAAAGCGCGGAAAGCCCGGCGAACATACAGGGCCAGAAAGATACTGGAGGCATGGAGAATGCGGCAACCCAGCCGGCGAAAACGCAGGCGGCGCAGAAAAGGGCTTTGCGGAAAGCGGGATGGGTCATGCCCGGCAATATAGAGGATCAGGCCCCGCTTTGCGAGGGCTAGACTTCGTCGTTCGGCTGGACGGTGGGGATATTGCGAAGGCGCAGCCGTTTGACGCGGCGGGAATCGGCCTCGGCCACTTCCAGAACCATGCCCGAGGTGTGCGTAAAGCTTTCGCCGCGCTTGGGGAGGCGGCCGGCGATATGCGCGGCGAGGCCGCCCAGCGTATCGACGTCTTCGCGCTCTTCAGGGTGGAGGATCGCGCCGTAACGTTCCTCGAATTCCTCGATATCCATGCGTCCGTCGGCGACGAGGGAGCCGTCGGGCTTTTCGATGATCTGCGGCTGTTCTTCGATATCGAATTCGTCTTCGATGTCGCCGACGATAGCCTCGATCACGTCGATGATGGTAACGAGGCCGTCGATGCCGCCATGTTCGTCGACGACCAGCGCCATGTGTTTTTTGTCCTCGCGCATCATCACGAACATATCCATGACGGGAAGCGAGGGGGAAACGAACATAACTTCGCGCACGAGTTCGGAGATTTTGTACGTCGTGCCGTGCATCATGCGAGACAGGATGTCCTTGATGTGGATGATGCCGATCACATTGTCGAGGCTGTCGCGGTAAACGGGAAAGCGGGAGAATTGATGCTGGCCGAAAAGTTCTTTTAAATCTTCGGGCGTGGATTCGACGTCGATCGCGGCGATGTCGGCGCGGGGAACCATTACGTCCGCGACCTTCATGTCACGCGTGTTTATGACGTTGGTGATGAAGGTTTTCTGGTTTTCGACGACGGAGGCGTCTTCGTCTGCCTCTTTCAGCTCCTCGATGTAATCCTCGATGGCGTCCTGAAGCTGATTCGAATTGGTGGGCTTCCCGCGCAGAAAACTTCTGAACCACGAAGCGGTCGTGGATTTCACTCGCGGCACTGAAGCGGAAGGGAAGGTTACGGATTTCGCCCGCAAAGGCGGTTCATCGTCGTCTGACATAGCTCTCAACATAGCCCCGGCATTATGCCATAGGGAGCTTTTCCATGTAAGGGTTTTGAACATTCATCTTTTCTAAAATACGAATTTCCAGCGATTCCATGATGTTGGCCTCGTCTTCCGTTTCGTGGTCATAGCCCAGCAGGTGCAACGTGCCGTGCACGACCATGTGTAAAAAATGGTCTTTAAAGAATTTTCCCTGTTCGCGCGCTTCGCGGTCGATGGTCTGGAAGGAAAGGATGACGTCGCCGAGGGGATAGGGGGCGTTCGGCGGAATCGGGTCGTTCGAATCCAGCGAAGCGAAGGTCAGCACGTTGGTCGGCGCGTCCTTTTTGCGATATTCGCGATTCAGTATCTGGATCAGATCGTCGTTGGCGAGGACGATCGACGCCTCGATATCTCTGCCCAGAATTTTTTTCGGAAGCACCGCCATGCGCAGCGTCAGCTTCATCCCGCTTCCTGCAAGTTTTTCCACGTCCAGGAAGGACGTCGTCCAGTCAGGGTCGGAAACCGTGACGTCGATCTCAAGGTTAGTTTTTGTTGCGGGCGTCATGGCTGTCGTAGGCGTGAATGATCTTGCTGACGAGTTTGTGGCGGACGACGTCGCTTTTGTCGAAATGAATGAAGGCGACTTCGGGTATGTCTTTCAGGATATCGATGGCCTGTCTGAGCCCCGACGTCGTGCCGCCCGGAAGGTCGGTCTGCGTGGGGTCGCCCGTGATGACCATGCGCGTGCCTTGCCCCATGCGGGTCAGGAACATTTTCATCTGCATGGCGGTGGTGTTCTGCGCCTCGTCGAGGACGACGAATGCGTTTTTAAGCGTACGGCCCCGCATGAAGGCGAGCGGGGCGATCTCTATATCGCCGCTTACCATTTTCTTTTGCACGGTTTCGCCGGGCATCAGTTCACGCAGGGCGTCGTAGATGGGGCGCAGATACGGGTCGATCTTTTCAAGAAGGTCGCCGGGCAGGAAGCCGAGCCGCTCGCCCGCTTCGACGGCCGGGCGCGTGAAAACAAGGCGTTCGACATCGCCGGAGCGGTACATTTCGACGGCGGCGGCGACGGCGAGGAAGGTTTTCCCCGTACCGGCGGGGCCGATTCCGAACACCATGGCGTTCTTGCGCATAGCGTCGATATAAAGAGACTGGTTTGGCGAGCGCGGATTGACGACCTTGGCGGAACCGCCGCCTTTGATCCCGGCTTTTTCATCGAGGAAGTTTTCGCGGGCGGAATGCGGGCCGGGTTCGATCGTACCCGTGCGCTCGCCGCGGGCGAAGCGAAGAGCGGCGTCGACGTCGCTGATCGACACATCCTGATTTTTTTCGAGGCGCGACCACATCATCTCCAGAACCGCTTCGGCGGTTTGCATCGCTTTCGCGGGGCCTTTGATCGATACGGTGTTGCCGCGCGACGCGATGTCCACGTTCAAAACGTCTTCGAGATAATGGAGATGGGAGTTGTGCTCCCCGAACAGCAGCGGAATAAGGCTGTTGTCTTGAAAGGTCATGGAGACCCGTCTGTCACTGTCCTTCGAAATGGCGCTGCCTCTTTGTTTTTAACCGATGGTTTCAGGATCGCACAAAATAGTTAACATAGGCTATCTTTAGGCGGATTTGTGAATTAATTCAATGGTCTCCACAGTGCCGCGAAGGGCCGTTGCGGACGATCCTTCGATGGCTACGTCCACGATCTCGCCGATAAGCCGTTCGGAGGCGTCGAAATTCACGGACTGGTTCCACGGTGAACGGCCTTGCATCTGGCCTTTTTTGGGGGAAGCGCGTTCGACGAGGACGGGAACGGTCAGCCCCACGGTGCGGGCATTGAAGGCTTCGAATTGTTTGGTCAGCAAGGATTGCAGGCGGACGAGGCGCTCCTGTTTCACTTCTTCGCGGACGAGCGCGGCCTGAATGGCGGCTGCGGGCGTTCCGGGGCGGGCGGAATATTTGAAGGAATAAGCGGACTGGTAGCCGACCTTGCGCACCAGTTCCATCGTCGCTTCGAAGTCTTCGTCGGTTTCGCCGGGGAAGCCGACGATGAAATCGGAAGACAGGGCGATGTCCGGGCGGACTTCGCGCACGCGATCCAGAATATCGAGATAGGATTGCGCGGTATGTTTGCGGTTCATCGCCTTTAAAATGCGATCCGATCCCGACTGCACGGGAAGGTGCATATAGGGCATAAGTTTGGGGATATCCCTGTGGGCGAAAATCAATTCGTCTTTCATATCGCAGGGATGCGAGGTGGTGTAACGGATGCGTTCAATGACATCAATCTGCGCCACTTCCTCAATCAGGCGGCCCAGGCCCCAGATTTTTCCGTCCGGTCCTTCGCCGTGGAAAGCGTTGACGTTCTGGCCGAGCAGCGTGATTTCGCGCGCGCCGTTGTCCGCCATGCGCTTCGCTTCGTCCATGATTTGCGAGACAGGACGCGAATATTCAGCGCCGCGCGTATAGGGAACGACGCAGAATGTGCAGAATTTATCACACCCTTCCTGAACGGAAAGAAACGCCGCCGGCCCGTGGTTGAGGGTCTCGCCGGCAAGCATGTCGAATTTCGTATCGACATTTAGTTCAGTGTTTACAATACGTTCGCCCGTCGCCTTCACGATCATTTCGGGAAGTTCGTGATACGCCTGCGGGCCGAACACCATGTCGACGGATTTGGCGCGTTCCATGATGAATTCGCCTTCGGCCTGAGCCACGCACCCGGCGACGGCGATCAGGGTTTTCTTGCCTTCGGCGGCGCGCTCTTCCTTGATATCGCGCAGGCGGCCTATTTCGGAGAAGACTTTGTCGGTGGCTTTTTCGCGGATGTGGCAGGTGTTGAGGATCACCATGTCGGCATCTTCGGGTGTTTCCGTGGCGGTATAGCCAAGCGGCGACAAAATGTCGGCCATCCGGCGGCTGTCATAGACGTTCATCTGACAGCCCCAGGTCTTGATATACAGCTTTTTCTGATCGTTCTTGTCCATGGTCTTTCCGAGCGTTATAAACCATGAAGCCTGTATAGAATCAAGGAAATCAGCATGAAACGCGCGCTCCTCGTCATGGGAAACCAGATTTTGCCAAGCGAAGTGGCGGAACTGGAAAAACATTTCGATGTCATACAGTTATGGAAGGAGCGCGATCCCGAGGCGGTCATTCGCGAGCGGGCCAGCGATATCGTCGCCATCGCGTCCGTTTATTATGTACCGGTGTCGAAGACATTGATCGAGGCGCTGCCCAATCTTGAAATCATCGCCCAGTTCGCCGTGGGGACGGACAATATCGATCTCGAAGCCGCAAGGAATCGGGGGATCGCCGTGACGAACACGCCGGACGTGCTCACGAACGACACGGCGGATATCGCCCTATCGCTGCTGCTGGCCGTATCGCGCCGGATTTGCGAATCGGACATGTTCGTGCGCGTGGACAAGTGGCGGCACAATCATACGCCGCCGCTTGGCAGGACGCTTTCCGGCAAGACGGCGGGGATCGTCGGCATGGGGCGCATCGGGCAGGCGATTGCGAAGCGTTGCGAGGCATTCGGCCTCAAGATTATTTATAACGGTCCACGTAAAAAAGAGAATATTCCCTATGGGTTCCAGGCCGATCTTAAAGTAATGGCTGAAGAGAGTGACTACCTCATTCTGGCCTGTCCGGGGGGTGCAGCGACGCGTCATCTGGTTCATGCGCCGATTCTGGAGGCGCTCGGGCCGAACGGGTTCCTCATCAATATTTCCCGCGGATCGGTCGTACATGAAGAAGATCTTGTCAACGCCTTGACCGAAAAGAAAATAGCGGGGGCGGGACTCGATGTCTACGCTGCCGAGCCGCATGTGCCCGCGCCGCTTGTTAAGATGGATAACGTCGTTTTACTCCCGCATGTCGGCTCTGCTACCGTGGAAACGCGCGCTATCATGGGCGGGCTGGTTGTTTCGAATTTGCTTGCCCATTTCAGGGGCGATCCGCTATTAACGCCTGTCCAGTAAAGGAATGTTTATGAAAAAGTTTTTGGCGTCTTTGTTCCTCTGCCTTCTGGCCGTTCCGGCGCAGGCGCAAATGAAGGTCGATGTCGGCGTTCCCGCCGAAGCAGGCCGCCAGTGCTATACCCTCGAAGAGGCCGAAGCCGAGCAGGGCATACGCATCCATTCCGAACTGATGGTCATCGCCCTGAACTGCCAGCACATGACGCCGCGCGGCTGGAAGAATTTTTATCAGCAGTACCAGGAAATTACGGCCCGAAACGCGAACCTGATCGGCGGATACGAGAACACGCTCATCAATTATTTCGCTCTGGCCGGGCAGTCGAATCCGGAACTGGCCTTCCATAATCTGCGCACCAGTCTCGCCAACAAGGTTTCGACAGACGCCGCCAAGATGCGCCCGGATATTTTCTGCGCCAACTTCGCTCCGCGCCTTCCCAAGGTGGACAAGATGAGCACGGCGGAGATCAAGGCGTGGGCTGCGGACATCAGCCCGTCCCATCCCGTGTCGCACCCGTTCTGCCAGCAATAGAGAAACAGCCGTCGTTGCGAGGCGTAGCCGAAGCAATCTCTGGATTGCCGCGTCGCGCTGCGCGCTCCACGGTGACGGGGCGTTAAATGACAAAAGGTTAAAACCATTCTGTGGAAAACTGATTCGCGCGCCTTGCGAGTGAAATGTGAGCGTGTCTTTATAAGATATTCAATCATCACAATTTTCACTTTTCAGCCAAGGGAATCCCGGCATGTCCGATACCACTCCTGCGAAAAAACCTTCCGTTTCCGTAAGTTCGTCCGTCAAGACGGTGGACAGCGCCCGGGAAAAACTCGAAAAGGTGCAGGAGGAGATCGCGGCGGCGGTCGCCAACGACAAGAACGAGAAAAAGGAAATGGCCATCCATTCCGGCGGCTCCCTGAAAACCCTGAGGATCAGCGCTTCGGCGTCGGAAGAGACGAAAGAGGAAAACGTTTTCCGCGCCCCGCGACGCAACGAGGCGAATGCCGCCGAATTGTTCGAGGCGGAGAGCGAGCCAGTCCTGATGCTCACCCCCGCCAACAAAAAGCCGTTTCGCCGCAAGACGGGGAACGTCGTCCTGCATTATGCCGGGCTGTTTTTCACGGCGCTCTGGATCGGGCTGTGCGCGTCCTACATCATGACGGATGTGGGATGGTCGACACTGGCGACGCAGCAGCCGCACCTGCTGGGCGGTTTTATCGCGGGCATCATCGCGCCGGTCGCGTTGCTCTGGGTCATTCTGGCGTTCGTTCAGCGCAGTTCCGACATTCATATGTACGCGGAATCCCTGCGGGGCGAATTGCAGGCGATGATCTTCCCGTCGGAAGAGCGCAGCCAGGTCATTCATAAGGATATTGAAGAACTGGTACG
Source organism: Micavibrio sp. (assembly GCA_035759665.1). Classification (GTDB taxonomy): domain Bacteria; phylum Pseudomonadota; class Alphaproteobacteria; order Micavibrionales; family Micavibrionaceae; genus Micavibrio_A. Next base: position 36,172 of record DASTUM010000038.1, on the reverse strand, counting down.
CCAGGCCGCCGAACTTTCGACGGCGTCGAAGGCCGTGCTGAAATCCATCCACCGCGCGCGCATGGGTCTGCGTTCCGAACTGCAGGGTATGGCGGGCATTTCCAAGAAAACGGAATTCCATGTCGACCGCCTCGCCGAAACGCTGACGGAGCGTTCGGCAAAGCTGCTTTCGCTGACCGAGGAGATCGAACAGCGGACGGCGGATATCGACGCAAAAACACTGTCCGGCGCCGAAGCGTGGGATCAGGCGACGCTGACGGTTCTGGAACGCGCGGCGGAAATGGAAGCGGCGCTCGGCAAGGGCGCGGGCAAGCTGCTCGAGGCGGCAGATACGGCCAAGGAAAAAACGGACGGCATATCCGGAACGCTCGAAAGCACTTATGACGGGTTGCGTTCGACCATTGACGAGATCGCCGTCAAACTCGAAAAATTGTCCGGCGATTTTGAAAATCACAAGAAAGACCTGTCAGGCGCTACGGCGCAGGTATCGGATGAAACGGCGCGTCTGGGCGAAGCTCTGCAAGGCCAGATCCGCGACCTTGAAGACATGACCAAGCGCACAGTCGATTCCATGACGGCGGCGGGCGCCACCATTCACGAAAACCGCGAAGCCCTCGACAAAGGCGCGAAAGACCTCGCCACCGAGGCGGAAACGATTTCGCAACGCCTGAACAACGGCGTCAGCGTCATTCAGGAAGCGGTCGATCATATTTCGACCAAGACCGAGGCGCTGGAAGAACGCCTCGAAACCCGCGCATCGAGCCTGAAAGAGGTGATCGACGGAATGGATCAGAAAGTCGTCGCCATCGAGAATATCGGAACCGAAACGGCGAACAAGCTGTCGGAAGGCATGACTGTCGCGCTCTCCGGCGCGGAAAGCGTCAGTACCGCCGTGCGCCGCGCGATCGAATCGCTGACCCGCGCCACGGACGAGGCGCAGAAGACGGCTGCGAATATGATCGAAACGACGAAGTCGAACGTCGACCAGCTGAACGAAGCGGGCGCGGGCAATATCAACCATGTCGAGAAGATTGTTTCGATACTGGAAAAAAGCCGCGAGCAAATTCAGGCGGCCTCGAGCCTTGCCGATGAACAGGTCAACAAGCTCTCGGCCTCCGTCGACGAGCAGGTGGAGAAAATCAATGTCGCGCAGGCAACTCTGACCGAGCGGATCGAAAAGGTGCGCGAAGCGCTCTCGTATCCGTTGCAGGCCGTCACCCGCGCTGTCACTGACGCCGATGTCAAGCACGAGGCGATCGCCACGACACTGACGCGCCGCGTGAAAGATCTTACCGACGCTTCGGACAAGGCCACGGAGAACGCCGAGAAAATTCGCGACATCCTGCGCACGCAGGCTCAGGATATCTCGACACTCGCAGGGCAGATCGCCGGTCATTCGCGCTCGATCACCGATCATATGGGGTCGCAAAAGGACGATTTGTCGGCCAAGGTCACGGAAAGCCTCACGCAGCTGGAATCCGTCCGCGCCGCGCTCGAAGATCAGGCCGGACGCCTTGCCGGATTGTCGCATAGTGCCCAGAACGATATTGCGAACCTGACCAGCACGATTGAGACGAGCTGCACCGAAATCACCCGCAACACGCAAAGCGCGATCGGCGAACTCACCACGCTCGAAGACCGCGTGACGAACCGCATCGTCGTACTGGGGGCCGAAAGCAACAAGGCGACGAGCGCGATGGCCTCCGTCTCCGAAGCGCTGGAGCGCACGGCGTCGGGGATCGAGCCAATCTATATCAAGGCCGTAGATCAGGCGGTCACGGCGCAGGAGCGTCTTGAAAAATTGCGCGGCGACTTCGACGAGACGACGAACAGCAATCTGAGCCGTTTGTCCGAAATCGCCGAGATTTTCGACGAACGTCTGACGAAACTCAAGGAAGGCGCGGACGAGGCGTCCACCGTTCTGAAATCTTCGTCCGACCACCTGCGCGACCGCGTGGACGACATCGAAGCCGCCGCCGAAAGCGCGAGCGACAAGATGCGCACCATCGAAGCGACGCTTGACAATCAGGCGAGCGATATACACCTCGCGACCGATCAGGCGCTTCTGAAGATCGAGGCCGTCCAGAAGGCAATTGACGAACAGTTCCGCGAACTTTCAGTTTCCGTCGGCCAGGCCGTTGCACAGATGAAAGACGCGGGCGAGGAATTCATGCGTCAGGCCGGGCATGCCGAAACCATTGCGGAGGAAGCTACCGCCCGGTTCGACGAAGCCGGCGAGCGCGCGTTCACCGAAGGCAGCAAGCTCAAATCCGCGAGCGAGGAAGCCATTTTGCAGGGCAGAGACCTCGTGGCCGGCGTTCAACGCGAGGCCGAGGAGTTGCTCAAGGCGTCGCAAGGTACGCTGATGGAACTGAAGAAAGCGGGGGATTCCTTTGCGCTGCGCGCCCGCGAAGTGGCGGAGCAGATGAAAATCTCCCTCGTCACCTCGAAGGAATACAGTCAGGAATTGTCCACTCAGGCCTATTCCGTGGCCGAGGCCGGAAACCACACCGCGGACCAGATCAGCCGCGCCGTGTCCGTCATCACCGGCAAGCTGGACGAGGTTACAACGGGCACAAAGGGCGTTACGTCGGATATCGAAGTCGTCCGCGAACGGCTAGCCGAAGAATCGGAGCGCCTCGTAACCGTTTCCATGAAGGCGCTGAAGGCGTCGGAAGAAGCGTCGAGCACATTCTCCCGCCAGTCGAACGCCATGTTCAAGGCGGCGCAGGACGCGACGAAGCAGATCGACTCCATCCGCGATTCCGAATGGAAAGCCAAGCGCGATGCGTTCCTTTCCTCGGCCAAATTCGTGGTGGAGAGCCTGCACTCGCTGTCGGTGGATATTACCCGCATCTCGGAAGGCGGCATTCAGGAAAAGGCCTGGAAATCGTACCAGTCGGGCGACATCGGAGCCTTTACCCGCCGCCTCGTCGAAATGGGCGACAAGATGCCGATCGACAAAATCCGCGACAAGTACAGCCTCGATTCCGAGTTCAGGAATTACGTGGCCCGCTTCGTCCGCCAGTTCGAAGAGGTCTACGACCAGGCTCTCACGAACGACTATGGCGACCTGCTGGGCGCGACGTTCTCGTCCTCGGATGTGGGCAAGCTCTACCAGATCCTGTGCACCGCCATGGGCCGCGAGCCGCGGAAATCCAAGGATGCGGGGGGGCGTAAAGCCGCCTGACACCCGCCAATAACGGGTTGATTGAACAACGCTTTACGGCCATACTACAGGCCGTAGGGCGTGTTCACTTTTTAAAGGCCTTCTAAATACATGGCGAAGACGAAATTCTGTGAGGGGGTATCCGATATCTCCGACAGCTATATGGGGTTTATCATCGATCAATGGGGCGTGCTCCATGACGGCGAAGACCTGTTTCCGGGCGCGGCCGATTGCCTGAAGGAACTGAAGGAACGCAAGAAGACCATTCTGATACTCTCCAATTCCGACGAGCGCGCCGAAGAGAACAAGGCGAAGCTCAAGAAAATGGGGCTGGGGCCGAGCCTTTACAACACCATCGTCACGCCCGCCGAAGTTTTGTGGGAAGGGTTCAACTCCCGCAAGGAAGGCTCGTTCGAGAAGCTCGGCAAACGCTGTTATATTTTCGGTCGCCGCGGTCAGGAAGACGTTTACAAGGACAGCGGCATCGAAATCGTGGATGAGATCGACGATGCCGATTTCGTCCTGATTCTTGGCATGGATTATCCAAGGAAGACATTGGTCGATTACGATCCCATCATACGCAAGGCGATCCAGAAACGGTTGAAGGCGTTCTGCCAGAATCCGGATTCGCTTTCGATGATCGGGGCGGGGCTGCTAACGGGGCCGCTGCTACTGGCGCGCCGCTACGAGGATTCGGGCGGGATCGTCAATTATATCGGCAAGCCGCACAAGCTCATCTTCAATTACTGCATTCAGTATCTGCAAAAGAAGGATATTTATCCGGCGCAGACGGTGATGCTCGGCGACACGATGGCACATGACGTTATCGGGGCGAGCGCATCGGGAATCGATACCTGCCTGTTCCGCTCCGGCCTGCATGCCGCGAACTTCGCGCATTGCAAGACGCCCAAGGACATGAACAACGCGCTCAGGAACCTGATCGCGGTCTACAACAACGTGATGCCGACTTACCTGGCCCCCGAACTGCGCTGGGGCAAGGCGCTTCCGGACAGGAAGCACAAGAAGCGCAAGCAGCCTACGACCTAAATTTCTTCTTCGTCGTCCGTTTGAGAGGGCATGTCTTCCGGCGGCTTGTAGCCGGGGCGCTGCGCGGGCGGCAGGAAGAGTTTCGCTGCGGCCAGAATGTCGGGCATGATCCGCTCCGCAGCCTCCGCCCCAAGGCGGATCAGCTCGTCGGCCTTTTCGAATTCCAGCATGCCGATATGGCCCAGTTGCGGTTTGATATGAATATCCGGCGGGTCGCCAGCGAGGCGGGAGCGCGTAAGGCGGTCTTGCATGATGCCGAGTGCGGAAACCATGACGCCGAACAGGCTAGGCCCCGCCGCTTCGCGCCTGAAAAGCCTGTTCGATAGGGGATTGCTCAGGAAGCGGGCCTGTTTTTCGGCGGGAACATCGTGTTCGTTGAAGAGGTCGAAGCCCGCGATGGTCTGATAATTGTTTCCAGGCTTCGTCGCCTTGCCGATCATGTCGGCGTTCAGATCGACGGCGATCGTCATGCGCGCGCCGTGCGCCCCGCACACGGAAACCGGGCAGGGGTTGACGAGTGCGCCGTCCACGAGATTGCGGCCTCCGATCTGCACCGGCGGAAACACGCCCGGAAGGGCGAAGGAAGCACGGATCGTGTCGATCAGAACGCCTTCGGTAAGCCAGACTTCGTGGCCGGTGGCAAGGTCGGCGGCGATGACCGTAAAATTGTGCGGTAAATCCTCCATCCGCAGCGATCCGAAATTCTGGATAAGCAGCGCGTTGAGTTTGCGCCCGCCGATCAGCCCGGCGCTGCGCACGCGCAGGTCGAGATAGGAGAGTATCTTGAACCTGTTGAGGGAGCGCGACCAGTCTTCTAGCTCGCCCAGCTTTCCGGTCAGGTAGCAGGCCCCCACCAAAGCGCCGATGGATGTTCCCGCTATGATTGTGGGTTTTATGCCATATCTTTCGAGAGTTTTGAGGACGCCGATATGCGCGAAACCGCGGGCCATGCCCCCGCTGAGCGCGAGCCCAATTCCATTCGAAACCTTATGATTTCCGCTGCTTTTCCCTGTATATTCTGCGCTCATGCCTTGTCAGTCCTACGTGATGAGTCTATCACATAATTATGAAAGAAAAGCTTGAAGAACCGCGCACGGCAAGGTCGCGCCAGAAAACCTGGGCGCTGATGCGCCGGATTCTTACGGAATATGTTGCGCTGCATAAAGCCCGCGTGGCGGCTGCCACTTTTTTCATGCTCATGTCCGCCGGGCTGACAGCCGGGTTCGCGGCGATGATCGAACCTGTCATCGACGACGTCATGACTGCCGGCAATCTCAGCAGGGTATGGATGCTCGGCGGCGCCATTCTCGTCATTTTTATCCTGCGGGGGATCGCGACGTACGAGCACACAATCATCATGAACCGCGTCGGGCAGATGATCGTCGGGAAAATCCAGCACGATATGTTTTCGCGTTTTCTCGATCTGGATTTGAGCTTTTTCCAGCAAAATCCAAGCGGGCAGCTCATCTCCCGCGTCGTCAACGACGTCAACGTCATGCGCACGGCGGTGACGGAAGGAATTACGGGGCTTGGCAAGAACATGCTCACGCTTGTCTTCCTGATCGGGGTTATGTTCTATCAAGACTGGTTTCTGTCTTCCATCGCGTTTCTGATCTTCCCGTTTACGGCAATTTTCATCGCCTGGGTCGGACGCCGCCTTCGTAAAATGTCGGGGCGAATTCAGGAAGACCAGGCGCGGCTGTCCGATATGCTCTCGCAGATTTTTCAGGGCATCCGTATCGTCAAGGCGTTCGGCATGGAAAGCTACGAAAAGGAACGCACCGGCAAGGCCATCAACAAGGTGCGCGAACTTACCATTAAATCGGTGCGCGTCAACAACCTGTCCACGCCATTCAACGAAACCATCGTCGGCCTCGTCGTTTTCGCGATCATCGTCTATGGCGGCTACAGCGTGGCCAAAGGCGAGACTACGGCGGGCGAGTTGATGTCGTTCATCACGGCATTCTCGCTCTCGTATGAGCCTATCAAGAAGCTGGCGAAGCTCAACGGCGCGATGCAGACGGGGCTTGGCGCGGCGGATCGCGTGTTCGATATGATGGACCGCGCTCCGTTCGTGCGTGAAGTCGCGAACGCGAAAGTCGCGACTTACCAGCATCCGGACATCACGTTCGAAAGCGTCGAGTTTCAATATGATGGCGAGGAGCAGAAAGCCCTGAACGACGTGAGCTTTACGCTATATGGCGGAACAGTCACGGCGCTCGTCGGCCCGTCGGGCAGCGGCAAGACCACCATCATGAACCTGATCCCGCGCTTCTTCGACCCCACGGCGGGGCGCGTGATGATCGGCAACGACGATGTGCGTTCGTTGACCCTGACGTCGCTTCGCCAGAATATCGCGCTCGTATCGCAAGACATCACGATCTTCGACGATACGGTCTGGGCGAATATCGGCTATGGCCGTCAGGGCGCGTATCAGGACGAAATCATCAAGGCGGCCATCGCTGCCGAGGCTGACGATTTTATCCGCCGCCTGCCGCAAGGCTACGACACGCGCCTGGGTGAAGAGGGGTTCAAGCTTTCGGGCGGACAACGCCAGCGTATCTCCATCGCCCGCGCCATCCTGCGCAACGCGCCGATTTTACTGCTCGACGAGGCCACTTCGGCGCTCGACAACGAGGCGGAGCGCGCCATTCAGAACACGCTTGCGGAATTGCAAAAAGGCCGTACGACGCTTGTCATCGCACACAGGCTCTCGACGGTGCAGAACGCCGACCAGATACTCGTGCTGGAAGACGGGCGTGTCGTCGAACGCGGCGATCACCATGACCTGATCGGCCAGGGCGCCGTTTACGCCCGCATTCACGGGGCGGGTCTTCGCGGATGAGGCGCAAGGTGACAGGCTTTGTCTGTTCGATCCTTTTTATCTATGCCGTTTTGATCGGCCTGACTTTTTTTATGCAGCGGAACATGATGTATATCACATCCGCCGCAAAGCCTTCTTTACAAGATGCAGGGGTTGCCGGCCTCAAGGAAATCTCCGTAAAAACGGATGACGGGCTTGTATTGTTCGGATGGCATAAGGCGCCTTACCCGCCGTCGAAGCCGACGATTGTCTGGTTTCACGGCAATGCCAGCAATGTAGGCATCACGACATGGCGCGCGCTCCCTTACCTGAAACAAGGATACGGCCTGCTGGCCGTGGAGTATCGCGGCTATGCAGGCAACCCCGGCGCGCCGACGGAGCAGGGACTATACAAGGACGGGCGCGCCTTTATCGAGTGGCTGAAGGCCGAGGGTGTTGCCGAGAACAACATCATCGTTTACGGGGAATCCATCGGCTCCGGCCCTGCCGTTCAGATGGCGAAGGAATATCCGTCGCTTCATACCCTGATCCTTGAATCGCCGCTTACATCGACGATGGACGCAGCCGCGTTTCATTATCCCTATATTCCGGTGAAATGGCTGATCAAGGACCGGTATGAGAACATCCCCAAAATCAAGGATATCAAATCGCCGTTGATATTGATTTACGGCGATCGGGACAGGGTTATCCCGCACAGGCTAGGCGAGGCGCTTTTCAAGGCGGCACCGGAGCCAAAATCGCTGATCGTCATCGAAGGCGGAGATCATAACAATCTGGACGACTTCCACGTGGCTGATAAGATCATCAGCCTGTTATCCGAATAGGAGGATACCCATGAAAACTTTCTTTTTGTGCCTGTTTGCGTTTATGGCGCTCACCGCCTGCGATAACAAGGCGGCGGCCTACGCAGATCCCTTGCAGCGCCTTTCTATCGTGACGAAGGATGGCGCACGCCATGATTTCAAAATCGAGCTTGCCGTGACGCCGCAGGAGCAGGCGCAGGGCCTGATGAACCGCACGGAGATGCCCAAGGATGCGGGGATGCTTTTCTTCTTCAATGATTTCATGGAGCGTTCTTTCTGGATGAAGAACACGCTCATTCCGCTCGACATGATTTTCATGGATGAAGAGGGCGTTATCGTCAAAATCCATGACAGCGCCATTCCGAACGACCTGACGTCGATAAAATCGGGCGTTCCCGCCCGCGCGGTTCTGGAGCTGAACGGCGGGGTCGCCAAGACGCTCGGAATCAAGGCCGGCGATAAAGTCCACCATGTTTTCTTCGGGAACGATTTGAATTAGAAGAGCATGACCCACGCCTTTCGGGATTAACCGCGGTCGTGCTTTTCTCCCCATTCGTGCATCGCCGTCAAAACCGGGCTCAGGCTTTTGCCAAGCGGGGAGAGGGAGTATTCAACACGCGGCGGGATTTCACCGTAATCCTTGCGGATCACTAACCCGCGCTCTTCCATTTCACGGAGCTGCTTGGTCAAGGTACGGTGCGTGACGCCTTTCAGTTCGCGCTGCAATTGGTTGAATCGTTTGGCGCCTTCCAACAACTGGTGGATGACCATGACTTTCCAGCGGCCTGAGATCGCTTCCAGCGTCACTTCGACGGGGCAGAAAACCTGTTTTTGAGGCATGGCGCGCTTCCTTTACGGTATCCTTTTGGTGCGTACTTGCAAAAGTATCGTGTCCAGCTAGCTTATCATTCCAGACTGAAAAAGAAAGGATGGACGGCTATGACGAGCAAAAAAATGACACGCGTAAAACGCGGCGGCGGCGGGCACTGGGTCGGCGACGGCTTTCCCGTCAGCACGATGTTTTCCTATTTCGAAGACGGTGCGGAGATAAGCCCGTTCCTGCTTCTGGATCATGCCGGCCCTGCGGATTTCGAGCCGGCGGACAAGCCGCGCGGCGTTGAAAAACATCCTCATCGCGGCTTTGAAACCGTGACCATCGTATATCAGGGTGAAGTCGAGCATAAGGACAGTGCCGGAAATGCCGGAAAAAGCGGCCCCGGCGATGTCCAATGGATGACCGCCGCCCGCGGTATCCTGCATGAAGAAATGCACGGCATGGAGTTCACCCGCAAGGGCGGAACGCTGGAAATGATTCAGCTATGGGTCAACCTTCCCGCCCGATACAAAATGCGCGATCCCGGTTATCAGGAGATATTGAACCGGAGCATTCCTGTTGCGGATTTGCCGAACGGGGCGGGACATATGCGCCTTATCGCCGGTGAATATGGCGATGTGCGGGGCGCGGCCAAAACGTTTACGCCGCTCAACCTCTGGGACATGCGCGTAAAGGCCGGGTCAAGCGTGACCTTGCCCGTTGCGGACGGTCACAATGCCATGCTGCTGGTTTTGTCCGGCAGGATTTCGGTAGAGGGCGAAGGCGTAAATGGACGCGAGATCGTCCATTTCACTCAGGGCGGAGATGCTATTTCATTCGATGTCCGGAAAGACGCCGTCATCCTTTTGATGAGCGGTGAGCCGATTGACGAGCCTGTCGTCGGCCGCGGGCCGTTCGTGATGAACACGGCAGAAGAAATACGCGCAGCGATGAACGATTACGCCGCCGGGCGATTTTAGGTATATAGCCGCGCGGCTTTTAAATCAGGAGGCTTAGAATCTTCTCGATCGCGATTCTGTAATAAGAGGGGAAATGGTCGGGGCGAGAGGATTCGAACCTCCGGCCCTCTGCTCCCAAAGCAGATGCGCTACCAGACTGCGCTACGCCCCGACGGGTTTGTCTTACACTAAGGGGCTTTGCGGGGGCAAGGCAAAATGGCGCTGGATCGGGCTAAAATTCCGCCTATAATCATCCCATGAAAGTACGTATTTACAGACCTTCTAAAAGCACCATGCAATCCGGGCGCGCCAGGACCAAAACCTGGGTTCTGGAGTATGAAAACGAAACCCCGCGCGGGCCGGAACCCCTCATGGGCTGGACGGCCGCGGGCGACACCAACAACCAGGTGCGGCTGAAATTTCCCACACAGGAGCAGGCCGTGGCCTATGCGCAGGAAAAGGGCTGGGCCTTTACGCTCGACCCGCCGCAAGACCGCATTATCCATCCGCGCAATTATACCGACAATTTCCGCTACATTCCCCCAAAGGATAGTGCTACAAAATAGGCGCTTTCATAAGCGCCCGTAGCTCAACTGGATAGAGCACCTGCCTTCTAAGCAGGGGGTTGCAGGTTCGAGCCCTGCCGGGCGCGCCATATAGCACTGCATTGGGCCTTTTGCCTTGAAATCCCACGAGATCATTGCCCTTCCCGATCAACAACAAGTTCGTCTCAGGGGGTAAACCTCAAGAGGGTTTCCTCAATTGGACAAAAAAAGGTCCGGAGAACCGAAGCTCTCCGGACAAACGGCGGTAATAGAGGGTGTGTGTCTCTTTAATACGACGAATTCATGCGTTTGGCAAGAGAAAAAATAAATAAATCAAGTTATCGCAATTTCTTCTAAGTTTTTAATAAATAAATAGTAATCGAATACAATCCCGTTTAGTTATCATTGTAGTTTAAGGTTTAAAACAACATGAAATAGTAAAAATCTATTCTTTATTACTTTCTGAAAATATCAATCTTAACGAAACGAATACATAAACTTAAGAAAAGACAAAGCGGCCTTAAAAGGGCTTGTTTCAATTACTGTGAATACTGAATACGGATATAGATATACTTAAAATAGAATGCAGTTATGCAGAAACTTCAATCGGGGTGTCAGCATTTTTATCGCCCCACTCACTCCATGACCCGTCATAAATCGCCGCTTCCTGACCCCGCGCCTTGAAAAGCGCGAGGGCTACGACGCAGGCGGTTACGCCGCTGCCGCAGGATACGGCCAGTTTTGCGTCGGGCGACAGTTCACGGGCGCGGAACAAATGCTCCAGAATCTTGTCCGGTTTGAACATGGAGCTGGGGTCCAGCATTTCGGCGAAGGGTAGATTTATTGATTTGGGGATATGACCGGCGCGCATGCCGGGGCGCGGTTCGGGCGAAAGGCCGGTAAAGCGCACGGCGGGGCGGGCATCAAGGACAAGAAAGCTCCCCGTTTCGAGATTGTCGATAATGTCGTTGCGACTCACGACGAGGCCGGAAGGGTACTCGGCTTCAAAGTTGCCGGACGCGGGCGCCTTGGCGGGGCCGCTGGAAACAGGAAAACCGCGGGCTTTCCAGGCGCTCAGGCCGCCGTCCAGAACATAGACTTTATCATGGCCGAAGGCGCGGAACATCCACCAGGCGCGCGCCGATGCCATATAGGCCCCGCTTTGATCGTAAATGACGACATGATCGTCGTTCGAGATGCCCATCGAGGAAACGCACTGGGCAAAATATTCGGGCGAGGGAAGCGTATGCGGAAGCGGCGCTTCCTGATCCGCCACGACGTCGATATCGAAGAATTGTGCGTTTTCGATGCGCGTACCGAGAAAGGCCTGGTAGGGCGAAAGGCCGCGCACGGCGCCGAACGTGGCGTCCAGGATTTTAATTTTATCCTTATTCTCGCCGCCCAGAAGGTAATAGACATCCTCTGCCGGAATGACACCTTTTTCGCTTAATAGATCGGACATGATCCCTCCCTTGCTATTCTAGCAATAAGATGGACGAAAACGCCATTTTGTCCAGCGAGGGATTGCAATCTGATTTTTGGAAATATGGTGGGAATGGCTCCCCGGGCAGGGATCGAACCTGCGACCAATTGATTAACAGTCAACTGCTCTACCGCTGAGCTACCGAGGAATATGGGTCGTATCTCTACTGGTTTTCAGGGGAGCCGTCAACACGGAACTGCCTGATTGAAACCACATAAAATGGAGGCACGAGCCGGAGTCGAACCGGCCTACAAGGATTTGCAGTCCTCTGCATAGCCGCTCTGCCATCGCGCCATCCAAGGGTTATGGTGATAGAGGAGAGGAGGCAGGCCTGTCAACAGCAAAACCCCAGGATCGGGGGCTGGAAAGGGGTGGAAAAGCCCCGCTTTTTGGGATAAAAATCCAGCCAGAACAATATTCCAAGCGAAAGCTCCGCCAATGACCGATTTCACCGCCGCCCGCAATGCCATGGTCGATTCCCAGATTCACACAATGGGCGTGACGGGCGAGGAGATACTGAACGCCTACCGCAGTGTCCGCCGCGAAGAATTCGTCCCCGAAAACCGCCGCGGCATCGCCTATAACGATGAAGATATGCCTGTCGCCCACGGACGCTGCCTGATGGAGCCTGTCACCCATGCGCGCCTGATACAGGCCGCCTTGCCGCAGCCTTCCGACAGGGTACTCGATATCGGCGGCGCGACGGGCTATTCCGCCGCCATTCTCTCGGGCCTTACGGCCCGCGTCGTCGCCGTCGATACGGACGCGGCGCTGCTGGCGGTGGCGGATGCGACATGGAAAAAGCTCGGCTGTGGCAATGTCATTCCGCATCAGGGGGCTTTTGATGAAGGCTGTGCCACGCACGGGCCATACACTCTTATCCTTCTCAACGGTTCGGTTGCGGACATTCCGCAGAGTTTGATCGAACAAATCGCAGCCGGCGGACGCCTGCTGGCCGTGGTTCGCAAGGCAGAGGACAGAATCGGCCGCGCCGTCCTCGTTACGAAAAGCAGCGCGGGCGTTCTGAGCGAGCGAATCCTATTCGACGCCGCTGTTCCCTATCTTCCGGGCCACGAACCGCGCAATGGGTTTGTATTCTAGGCACTTATCCGCATCTTCTTCACAATATTTGAGGAAAACTAGGGAAGGGGGCTTTGACAAGGCAACCGCTATCGGGGACACTGGGCCGTTGCTGTAACACCTAGTTCCGAACGATTCTTTAATGGCTGCCGACAAAACACCCGACCAGGAACCATCGATCGAAGAGATCCTTGCCTCCATCCGTCAGATCATATCCGACGACGATGACAAGGAAGGCGCGGCTGAAGAGCCCGTCGCCGCGGCGGCTCCCGAGCCGGCACCGGCACCGAAAGCGCCCGAGCCGGAACCCGAGCCTCTGGCCGAAGAAGAACCCGAAGAAGAGGAAGAAGACGTCCTCGAACTCACGGAAAGCATGGCCGCGCCAACGCCCGTGGAACCCGACCCTATCACTATAGACCTTCAGGATATGGCCGTCGAAGAGCCGCCAGCAGAGGTACCCGACATGCCGACACCCAAGAAAACGGTTGAGAGCGAGATTCTCACGGAAGCCGCCCGCGCCTCCACGATTTCCAGCATGGCCAAGCTGGCCGGAAACATGCCGATCACCCGCCACCGCGAATACGGCAACATCACGCTCGAAGATCTTGTGCGCGAGATGCTCCACCCGATGCTCAAGGACTGGCTGTCCGACAACCTGCCGCCGATGGTCGAGCGCATGGTCCAGAAAGAGCTTGAAAAGCTTGCCCGTCAGGCGCAGGACGTCTAAGTTACCCCTTCAATTATCTGTCATCCCCGCGAAGGCGGGGATCCAGCATGAAAAGCACAGCCTGCCATTGGCGGGCTGGCATGTTTTTCTGGATTCCCGGACGGCATTCGCTTCGCTCATTTGCCGGGAATGACACATAAAGAATGGATAGACGTATGTTAGAAAAAAACTTTAATTTCGCTGAAGTCGAAGCCCGCCAGTACCCGCAATGGGAAAAATCCGGCGTGTTCGCGGCACAGCCGGAATCCAACAAGGAACGCTTCACCATTATGATGCCGCCGCCCAACGTCACGGGCAGCCTGCATATGGGGCATGCGCTCAATATGACGCTTCAGGATATTCTCACACGCTACAACCGCATGAAGGGCAAGGATTCTTTGTGGATGCCGGGTACCGACCATGCGGGGATCGCCACGCAGCTCGTCGTCGAACGCCAGCTCGATGCCGAGGGCAAGAAGCGCGCCGACCTGGGCCGCGAGAAGTTTCTGGAGCGCGTGTGGGAATGGAAAGCCTATTCCGGTGGCACGATCACATCGCAGCTCCGCCGCCTCGGCGCGACGCCTGACTGGGATCGTGAAGCGTTCACGATGGACGACAACCTGTCCCGCGCCGTCGTCAAGGTTTTCGTCCAGCTTTATAAAGACGGGCTGCTGTACCGCGACAAGCGCCTCGTCAACTGGGACCCGAAATTCCATTCCGCCATTTCCGATCTGGAAGTGGAGGCGCGGGAAATGAAGGGCCATCTCTGGCATATACAATACGCTCTCGAAGGAGAAGAGGCCCGCACGATCACCGTCGCGACCACGCGCCCTGAAACGATGCTGGGCGACACGGCCATCGCCGTGAATCCGGAGGACGAGCGTTATAAGGGTCTTATCGGCAAAATGGCGATCGTGCCTGTCGCGAACCGCCTGATTCCGATCATCGCCGACGAATACGCTGATCCCGAACACGGATCGGGCGCGGTGAAAATCACGCCCGCCCACGATTTCAACGACTTCGAAGTCGGCAAGCGCCACAACCTGCCGATGATAAACATCTTCGACAAGGACGCGCATCTGAACGAAAACGCGCCCGAGGATTATCGCGGGCTGGAGCGTTTCGCCGCCCGCAAGAAAATTCTGAAAGAACTCGAAGAACTCGAAATTCTGGAGAAGGTTGAAAATATCACGCACACGGTTCCGCATGGCGACCGTTCCGGCGTCGTTATCGAGCCTTACCTGACCGACCAGTGGTATGTCGACGCCAAGACGATGTCGCAGCCGGTTGTCGCCGCGATTAAATCCGGCAGGACGGAGATGGTTCCGAAAAACTGGGAGAAGATTACCTTCGACTGGATCGACAATCTTCAGCCGTGGTGCGTTTCGCGCCAGCTCTGGTGGGGGCACCAGGTTCCGGCATGGTACGACGAAGACGGCAAGGTCTATGTCGCCGAAACCGAAGAGGAAGCGCAAGCGCAGGCGCCGGGCAAAACGATTACCCGCGATCCCGACGTACTCGACACGTGGTTTTCGTCGGCGCTGTGGCCGTTCTCAACGCTCGGCTGGCCGGGCAAGAATCCGGATCTAGAAAAATATTACCCGGGCAGCCTGCTGATTACCGGCTTTGACATCATCTTCTTCTGGGTTTTGCGGATGATGATGATGGGCATCCATTTCATGGGCGACGTGCCGTTTAAAAAGGTTTATCTGCACGCGCTTGTGCTGGACGGCAAGGGGCAGAAAATGTCCAAGACGAAGGGCAATGTCATCGACCCGCTGACGCTGATCGAGAAATTCGGCGCGGATGCGCTGCGCTTCACCATGTCGGCTTCGGCGGCGCAGGGGCGCGATATTCGTATGTCCGAAGACCGTGTCGAAGGATACCGCAATTTCACGACGAAGCTCTGGAACGCCGCGAAATATTGCGAAATGAACGATGCCTTCCCGAAAGAAGGATTCGATCCTTCCAAGGTGAAAAACACGCTGAACCAATGGATCGTCGGCGAAGTGCTGAACACGGCGAACAGCATTGCCGAGGCCCTCGAAGCGTACAAGTTCAACGAAGCGTCCGCCGCCATCTATCAGTTTACATGGGGAACGTTCTGCGACTGGTATCTGGAATTCACAAAGCCCTATCTCAATCCTGTCATTCGGAGCGATGACGAAGAATCCGGAGATTCATCTGCGGCCCAGAATGACATTGCGGAAGAAATTCGTACGACGACGGGATGGGTTCTGGAGCAAATCCTGCGCCTGCTCAACCCGTTCATGCCCTTTGTCACGGAAGAATTATACGGCCAGATCGCGCGGCGCGAGAAGGGCGATACGCTGCTGACCGCCGCATGGCCGGATTATCCGAAGGCGCTTATCAGGAAAGAAGCAGCGGCGGAAATCGCGTGGGCGCAAAAGGTCATATCCGAAATCCGTTCGGTGCGTTCCGACATGAACGTGCCGGCGGGGGCAAAGATCGCGCTCGTCGTTCAGGACGCGAGCGAGGCGACGAAGAAGCGCCTTAAAATCTATGACCCCGCGCTGAAACAAATGGCGCGGCTGTCATCCATCGAGCTTTTGTCCGGCAAGGCGCCGGGCCGTTCGATCAAGGCGATTGTCGATGAGGCGACGCTGATCCTGCCCATCGCCGAGCTGATCGACCTCGACAAGGAGCGGGAACGCCTGCAAAAGCAGATCGCCAAGCTGGAAGACGACATCCGCAAGACCGAGGCGAAGCTGGGCAACGAACAGTTCGTGGCCAACGCCCCCGCCGAAATCCTCGATGAATTCCGCACCCGCAAGGTCGAATTCCAGCAGATGATCGACAAGCTGGCGACGGCGCTGGAACAGTTGGAAGCGGCTTAATTCGGGCCGTCTCTTCGTCATTGCGAGGAACGGAGTGACGAAGCAATCCAGAGTTTGATAGGCGCGGAAATATCGCAGACTGGATTGCCGCGTCGCGCTGTGCGCTCCTCGCAATGACGAATATAACCGGAGGCCTGTTAGCCCATAAAAAAACCGCCCGGTAAGGGCGGTTTTTAATAGTGGTCTGAAAAGGCTTATTTCTTGCCTTTGGCTTCGTCTTCGCGGCCGGCGTTGCCGGACAGGAAGGAGCCGTATTTGCTCTCAAATTTCTTAAGCTGTTGTTTTTCAACAACTTTCTGCGTTCCGCCCTGCCATGCTGGGTGGGAGAGGGGATCAACGTCGAGGCGCATTTTCTCGCCGGGCTTGCCCATGCAGGAACGCGTCTTGTATTCGGTACCATCGGTCTGCGTGATGATGACTTCGTGGTAATCCGGGTGAATATTGGCTTTCATTTCGGTCGTCCTTTGTATAAATTCCGGCCTGTTCTATGGGATTTAGAGGGAAATTGCAAGCAAATGTGGTGGCGTCCGGAAAACTTTAAGGTCCAGCGACCTTATCTGGAGGCCAGGGCCGCTATCTTGCGGGAAATCCGGGCTTTTTTCGATACACGGGGCTTCACCGAGGTCGAAACCCCGATCCTCCAGACCTGCCCCGTGATTGACGCCCATATCCGCGCTTTCGCGACCGATCTTCGCGGAGTCGACGGGGAGGTCGCCAGAAAGCTCTACCTCCATACCAGCCCCGAATTCGCCATGAAGAAGCTGATGGTCGCGGGGATGGAGCGGATTTACCAGATCTGCCACGTCTTCCGCAACGCCGAGGACAGCAAGCGCCATTCCCCCGAATTCACGATGATCGAATGGTATCGCACGAATGCGGATTACAACGCGATCATGGATGATTGCGGGGGGCTGCTCCGCGCCGTGGCCTACGCGGCGGGAATCAAAAAATACGTCTACAAGCAATATGGATGCGATCCGTTCGATGAGTTTGAGCGTATTACGGTGCGCGAGGCATTCGTGCATTACGCTGGTTTAGACATCGCCGATTATCTGGACGATACGGACGGGCTGCGCGAAAGGGTGCGGGGCATCGGGCTGCGCGCCGCCGATGACGACCAATGGGACGATTTGTTTTTCCGCGTTATGGACGCGAAGATCGAACCGCATCTGGGCATGATGAAGCCGACCTTCCTGTGCGATTATCCGATCGCGATGGCTTCTCTCTCGCGCCCGAAGAAAGACGATCCGCGTTTTGCGGAGCGATTCGAGCTGTATGTCTGCGGCATCGAATTGGCGAATGCGTTCAGCGAACTGACCGACGCTGCCGAACAGCGCAAACGCTATCACATAGAAATGGACTTGAAGGAAAGGCTCTACGGAGAGCGCTATCCTCTGGACGAAGATTTTATCGCCGCGCTCGAACACGGATTGCCGGAGAGCGGCGGCATTGCACTGGGCATGGACAGGTTGATCATGCTTGCCACGGGGGCCTCTACCATCGACCAGATACTTTGGTGCGGAAAACCATGAAAATCATTATCAGCCTTCTTCTTTCTTTTGTTTTATGGGGGTGCGCCAACGTTCCAAAGACGGCCGGCACCGGCCCACGCGACGGATGCCGGTATCTCGATGCGGGGCTTGCCTCGTGGTACGGCAACGAAATGGCGATCGGCAAACGCAATGGCGAATATATCTTCAACCCGACGGCGAGCGGCGAAAAATTCGTTCCCTCCGCGATGACGGCGGCGCATCCGAAGCTCCCGTTCGGCACGATGGTGCGCGTCGTGCTGGACAAGCCGGGCGCAAACCCGCACGGCGTTCTCGTCCGCATCAATGATCGCGGGCCTTTCGTGCGTGGCCGAATCATCGACCTCAGCGCCGGAGCGGCAAGGGCGCTTCGCATGCCGGACACGCAGCCCGTCATTCTTTACCGCTGTAACCGATAAGAACGGCGGCAGCGATGCATGGACGACCGCGCTGCCATATTTCGCCTTAAAATTATCAAAGGATTGGAGCATTTCGATCAAATTCATGCCGGATTGATCCGCCATATCCTTTCGCGGTCACAATTCAGATTGCAGGAGGTTAACGCCCATGAATCGCTCCCCTTATATCGTCCGCATCGGCAGCGCTCTGACGGTCCTCTTTGGAATGTCGGCGGCGAGTGTCAATGCCAAAGACCATTACACGTCCAACGGCCTGGAAATCGGCAAACACGCTGAAAAGGGCAATGACCTCGGCCCCTGCGTCAACGGCCGCATCCTCGACCTCAGCCGCGGCGCGGCAGTAGCCGCCGGCATCAAGAAGGCCGGGGAAAAGGTTAAAATATATCACTGTGACAGGTAATTAATCCGGATTTGCTCCGCGCGGCGTTTGCGGCTATGGTTTTTCCATGCCTCTGCGCCGCGTTTTGTTTGTGGTTTCCTTTCTGGCGATGACCGGGTTCCAGCCCGCGCAAGCCGCAGATAGCTGCACGGAAGAAATCCAGCGAGGCATAGCAAGCTGGTACGGCCCGGGATTTGAAGGGGCTTTGACCAAAAGCAAGGAAAGATTCCATTCTGCCGTCCTGTCGGCGGCGCACCCCGACCTACCGTTTGGTAGCATCGTGAAAATCACGAACCTGCGCAATTACCGCAGCGTCAACGTCAAGGTCAACGATCGCGGCGCGTTCGGCCATAGCCGCGCAATCGATGTCAGCGAAAGCGCGGCCAACGAACTAGGGATGATCGAAGAGGGGCTCGCGCCCGTTGCCATCTACCGCTGCCGGTAATCATTCATTGTAGTCGAAATTGTCGTTCGCCGGAGCCCAGCGCGGGCAGGGATTGCGCCCGGTATTGACGGGATAGGCCGTAACCACGTCGTTCCTGCGGCCGTTCAGAATGTGACGCGCACCCGCACCCCTTCCACCGTTTCTTCGGCGGAGTAATAGCCGTTCTTTTGCTTGCGCCACGGCAGGTTGTCGTTGGAGGCGATGAGTTCCACATTGGCGATGATGTCATCGCCGCTCCATTCCTTGGGAAATTCGGATTTACAGGGTCTACCGGCGCCGAACTGGTGCCCGCCGCCTGTCTCGTCGCCCTGCAGGATATGAGCCTTGCTTTGCTCCGACACGGTCACGGGGCCGTCGAGGCCGAATGTGCGCGCTATTTTATCGAGCGAGAGAGCACCCGAGAAAAACAGCGCGATGAGTATGACGAGAAGGCCTCGGCGTTTCGCAGGCATTTACGAGATATATTCTTCGACGCGCAAGGATGTACCTTCGACGGCCACGACTTTCACCTTGCTGCCGGCCGGCAGATCGTGGTGGGAGATAATTTTCCAGCGCGTGTCGTCCACATGCAATTCGCCGACGCCGTTGACGATATCTTTCAGCAGGGCGAAATGGCGGCCGACGATCTGTTCGCCGCGGCGGTTGATGGTGGAGGGAGTGCCCGTAGGGGGATGTTTTTTCCTGTATAGGTGCCAGCCGAACGCGAGCAGCACCGACAAAAACGCCCAGAGCACCAGCGAGGGCATCCAGATCAAAGCCGGAATAAAGAAGACCAGCAGGCCGACAAGAAGGGCCGCAAAGCCGAACCACATCAGAACCGCGCCGAACACAAAGACTTCGACCACCAGCAGCAACAGGCCGAACACCAGCCAGTGCCAGAATTCCATCATTTCAAGATAAGCCATGATTTATCCCTTCTTCTGCGCGATGTCCTGCACCAGATCGGTGATACCCGCGATGGAGCCCATCACGCCGGTGGTTTCCAGCGGCATGAAGATCGTTTTCTGGTTCGGGGAGACCGCGAATGCCTTCAGCGCCTCGACATATTTCTGGGCGACGAAGTAATTGATCGCCTGTACGTTGCCGCCCGAAATGGCTTCGGACACCATCTGCGTGGCACGGGCCTCGGCTTCGGCGGCCCGTTCGCGCGCCTCGGCGTCGCGGAAGGCGGCTTCCTTACGGCCCTCGGCCTCTAGAACCACTGCCTGCTTTTCACCGTCCGCGCGGAGGATGGCGGATTCGCGCTGACCCTGCGCTTCGAGGATGGTGGCGCGCTTGTCGCGTTCCGCCTTCATCTGGCGGGCCATGGAATCGACGAGGTCGCGTGGCGGAGAGATGTCCTTGATCTCGATACGCGTCGCCTTGATGCCCCACGGCGCGGAAGCGTCGTCGACGATGGTCAGGAGTCGGGAGTTGATATGGTCGCGTTCCGAAAGAAGTTCGTCGAGCGTCATGGAGCCCATCACCGTCCGCAGGTTCGTCATGGTAAGGTTGAGGATGGCGATTTCGAGATTGCGTACCTCATATGCCGCCTTGGCGGAATTCAGAACCTGATAGAAAATAACGCCGTCTACTTTGACGAGCGCGTTGTCCTTGGTGATGACTTCCTGCGAAGGAACGTCGAGCACCGTTTCCATCATATTGATCTTGGCGCCGATACTGTCGACGATCGGGATAATGAAGTTCAGGCCGGGATGGAGCGTGTGCGTATATTTGCCGAACCGCTCGACCGTGTATTCCATGCCCTGCGGCACGGCCTTCACGCCTTTGGCGATGATGACAATGGCTAATATTGCAGCAACGATAACGAAGGCTTCCATAATATCTCTCCTCTTGCGGGAGAGTATATTACAGAGGGCCTAGGCCGCCAAGGACTTCCCGGCGGAGCGGAGGTCGGCAAACGCTTCGTCCATACGGGCGACGAGGCCTTTTTCGCCTTCGCGCAGCCAGACGCGGGGATCGTACTGTTTCTTGTACGGCTTGCCATCTTCCGGATCGATCTGGTAAGCGAACGCTTTTTCGTTGTTCGCGACATAGTTGCCGATGGAATGGGCAAAGGCGAACTGGGTGTCCGTGTCGATATTCATCTTGAACACGCCGTAGCCGAGCGATTCCGTTATCTTGTCTTTTTCCGAGCCCGAGCCGCCATGGAAGACGAGGTCGAGCGGGTTTTTACCAAGCCCCTTGGTTTTTGCCACCAGATCCTGGGAGTTTTTCAGGATGTCGGGGCGCAGCTTGACGTTGCCCGGCGAATAGACGCCATGGACGTTGCCGAACGAAGCCGCAGTGGAGAAATGGCCTATGGGCGCGAGTACTTCGTAGGCGCGCAGCACATCTTCCGGCTGAGTGTAGAGCTTGGCGTTGTCGATATCGTCGGAGCCGACGCCGTCTTCCTCCCCGCCCGTGACGCCGAGCTCGATTTCTATGCTCATGCCAAGCGGAACCATGCGTTTGAGGATGCGCGCGGATTCAGCCAGGTTTTCCTCGAGATCTTCTTCCGAAAGATCAACCATGTGGGAGGAGAAGAGCGGTTTTCCGTTCTTTTTGAAATAGGCTTCGCCATGATCGATCATCGCGTCGACCCAGGGGATCAGTTTCTTGTTGGCGTGGTCTGTGTGCAGGATCACCGCGACGCCGTATTGTTCGGCGAGAAGGTGGACGTGCTGGGCCGCAGAAACCGCGCCGAGGACTTTTGCCTTGAAAGAATCCCCCATGCCTTTGCCCGAGAAAAATTCTGCGCCGCCGTTGGAAAGCTGGATAATGACATCCGACTTGTTCTTAGCGGCGGATTCCAGGACGGCGTTGACCGTGTTGGTGCCGATGACGTTGACGGCAGGGAGAGCGTATTGGCCTTCCTTGCAGGCTTTGAGAAGGGTTTGGTAATCATCGCCCCAGACAACGCCGGGCTTCAGCTTGGACATTTTAGTTTCCTTTTTTGTTTTGAACCGCAAAGGGCGCAAGGTTACGCAAAGTTTTTCTGCGGCCTTGTCATCGCTATGCGCTTTATTCCATCTTTCAACGATTTGGTGTTAAAATTTATCAATAGGCCTAGCGGCATTCCTGTTAACTTAAGATATGTATGGAGTTGGGCCTCATGTAGCAGGATTAGTTTTTCTACTGCTTTTAATTCAACAATAATAGAATTATCTACAAGAAGATCGATTTTTAAAGCCGTTGGAACGATAAAATCCTTTAACTTAATTTGAAAAGATTTTTGCCGCTCCACGCCAACTCCTTAGCGTATAAGATAATGATGCAGACAATCTTCATAGACGCTTTCGAGCAAGCCGGGGCCTAATTCCGTATGTATAGAAAAACACGAGTCCAATATCTTTTTAGATATTTCATTCGTGTAGTCCGATATATCGATAGGCTCCGGCATACTTTGCGCGACTTTGCGTCCTTCGCGTTTAATTTTATGCAGCTTTGCTGACGGCGTTGTAGCCGACTGCGTGCATTTTTGCGGCCGTGTCGAGCATACGGTTGGAGAAGCCCCACTCGTTGTCGTACCACGTCATGATCCGCACCAGCTTGCCGTCGACGACTTTCGTGCCGGCGTACGAGAAGATGGATGAGTGGATATTGTGGTTGAAGTCCGAAGAAACCAGCGGGTCTTCATAGCCGTCCAGAATGTTCGTGAAGTCGCCGCCGAGCGCTTTCTTGATTGCGGCGTTGACTTCTTCCACCGTCGTCTCGCGTGAGGCGATGAATTTCAGGTCGACGACGGAAACGTTGGGCGTGGGAACGCGCAGCGAAACGCCGTCCAGCTTGCCTTTCAGTTCCGGCAGCACTTTGCCGACGGCCTTGGCGGCCCCCGTCGAAGTCGGAATGATGTTCAGGGCGGCGGCGCGGGCGCGGTGCAGATCCTTGTGGAAGGTGTCGACCGTGTTCTGATCGCCGGTGTAGGAGTGAATCGTCGTCATGAAACCGCTCTCGATACCGATTGCTTCGTGCAGGACTTTGGCAACGGGGGCGAGGCAGTTCGTCGTGCAGGAAGCATTAGACACGATCGTGTGTTCGGCTTTCAGCTTGTCGGAATTGACGCCGTAAACGACGGTCAGGTCTTCTTCTTCAGCCGGAGCGGAGATGAGGACTTTCTTGGCGCCCGCCTGCAGGTGCATGGCGGCTTTCTCGCGCTTCGTGAAGATGCCCGTGCATTCCAGCACGATGTCTATGCCGAGGTCGCCCCAGGGAAGTTTCGTCGGGTCTCTTTCCTGAACGACGATGACGGGCTTGCCGTTGATTACGAGGGTCTTCTCATCTTTTTGCTCGACGCTGAACGGAAAGGGCCCGTGAACGGAGTCGTATTTGAGGAGGATGCGGTTGCCTTCGAGCGTCGCGAGGTCGTTGATCGCGACCAGTTCGATATCGGTGCGCTTCGATTCATACAGCGCGCGGGCGACGAGGCGGCCGATGCGGCCAAAACCGTTGATTGCTACTTTTACTGCCATTGGATGATCCCTCTACACAGGTGGTTTTCTATTGCTTGAGGTTTTAAAGGAGGTTGGGTGTTACTGCAACTCTAAACAGGGGGAGAATAACAACGATTCTGAAAATATAAGGATCGCCGCCGCAACCTTCATCTTTACGTACCCGCAATCAGGTTTTCGTATGGATTTACAGAGTTCTACGAATTGAAGGTCAGCGCCGATATACGCCATGACGAAGGACACGGATGCCACTGATCTCGACTTCGAAAACAAGTTCCAGATTACGCCAAAAGGCGAATATTTCGTTGATCTGGGGCTGCGGCCTGAATTGTAATATTATAACATTCTCTGTTGCGTCCGGAAGTTAAGCTGTTACGTTATAACACTTTTGAATTTCAGGAACAGAAAGTGTTATCAGTGAAAAGCAAAACCATATTCGCCGCCGCCGTGGCGGCATCCTTATATCCCGCCGCCGCCCTTGCGCATGGCGTTTCGACGATCTACAGCCCTTACGTCCATGAAGGCGAAGCGGCAATCGAAGTCAAAGGAAGTTATAAAATCAATGAAGAAGACAGCGGCGAGGATACCTTCGCCGCCGAGATGACCGCCGGCTATGGCCTGACGCATTTCTGGCAGATGGAAGCGGGCGCCGAACTCGAACATAATGACGAAGAGGATACGCGTGTTACCGCCCTGGTCTGGGAAAACAAATTCCAGTTGGCGCCGGAAGGGACCCTGTTTGTCGATCCGGGGTTGAAAATAGAATATGCAAAATCCCTGACCGGGAAAGCGGATGAAGTGCTCGCCCGCCTTCTCCTGGCGAAGCGGATCGGTAAATTCACCAATCTTTCCAACATAAATTTCGGGCGTGAAGTGGGCGAGGATTCATCCGGCGACTGGGAATACGGATTTTCCTACGGACTTTCCTACGATCACAGCGACACATTCTCCTACGGTCTTGAATGGCATAGCGACTTCGGCGATTTCGAGGGCGATTACAGCGAGCAGGAACACCGCATCGGCCCCGCGGTTTATGGGCAGCTTGCCGAAGGGATGCCTTTCGAGGCGGGTGTCTTATTCGGCGTATCGGAGCATGCGCCGGATGCCGAACTAAAAGCCGTTATCGAATACGAATTCTAGGCATAAAGAAACCCCGCCTTGTTAAAAGGCAGGGTTTCGAACGGAATGACACTCTAAGAAATAACCGAAGTTATTTTATATCATGCCATTCCTGTGCATACCTACGCGTGGGCAGGACAATCGTTCCGGATTATTTCAGCTTTTTTTGAACGGCTTCGACGACCGCTTCGGCGGTGATGCCGAAATGTTTGTACAGCGTACCGGCGGGGGCGGAATCTCCGAAGGATTTCATGCCGATGAAGATGCCGTCGCGGCCGATGATGGAATCCCATCCGAAGCGGATTGCCGCTTCGATGCCGACCTTTACGCTCTCATTGAAGAGCAGCCCGTCGATATATTCTTTCGGCTGTTCGAAGAACAGATCCATACATGGAACGGAAACGACGCGCGTACCATCCCCGAGCTTGTCGGCGGCGGCGAGGGCGATTTCGACTTCGGAGCCGGACGCAAAGATTGTGACTTTGGCATTGCCGTTGGATTCACGCAGGACGTAAGCGCCTTTGGCGGATTTGTTTTCCTTGGCGTCGCTGCTCACCGTCGGAAGGCCCTGACGCGTCAGGGAAAGCACGGCGGGCGCCGTCTGGTTCGTCAACGCCAGTTCCCAGCATTCCGCCGTTTCGACGCCGTCACAGGGACGGTAGACATAGCAGTTCGGAATGGCGCGCAGCGCGGCGAGATGTTCCACCGGCTGGTGCGTTGGGCCGTCTTCGCCAAGGCCGATCGAATCGTGCGTCATGACATGAATGACGCGCTGATTCATCAGGGCGGCGAGGCGGATGGCGGGGCGCGCATAATCGGCGAATTGCAGGAAGGTTCCGGCGTACGGAATGATGCCGCCATGCAGGGCCATGCCGTTCATCACCGCGGCCATGCCGTGTTCGCGTACGCCGTAATTAATATAGTTGCCGTTGTAATCGGCCTTCGTGACGAATTTCGACGCTTTCACTTTGGTGTTATTCGATCCGGTAAGGTCGGCGGAGCCGCCAACCAGTTGCGGAATGGCAGGGACGAGTTTTTCGAGGCATTCGCCGGAGGTCTGGCGCGTCGCCAGTTTCGGCTTGTCGTTCAGGAACGCCGCTTTGACCGCGTCGATGGCGCCGCCGAGTTCGTCCGTCACATCGGGATCGAGGGCGCTGTTGAGTTCGTCCAGCCTGCCGGACTCCTTTACCCGCTTTTCCCATGCTTTCACATCGGCGGTGCCGGCTTTGCCGATGGCGCGCCAGTCGTCAAGGATATCGCCGGGAATGTCAAAAGCGGGCGAATCCCATTTCAGGGCTTCGCGCACCAGCTTGATTTCATCGTCGCCGAGCGGCGAGCCGTGCGAAGACGACTTGCCCGATTTGTTCGGAGAGCCGAAACCGATAACCGTTTTGCAACAGATGAGGGAGGGCGTATCCGTCTTTTGAGCATGAAGGATGGCGGCTTCGACCTCGGCTATGTTGTGGCCGTCTACCTTTTGTACGTCCCAGCCGTAGGCTTTGAAGCGCTCGGGTACGTTTTCCGTGAAGGACAGGTCGGTCGAACCGTCGATCGTAATGCCGTTGTCGTCATACAGGACGATAAGCTTGCCGAGTTTCAGCTGACCGGCGATGGCGCAGGATTCATGGCTGACCCCTTCCATCAGGTCGCCGTCGGAGGCGATGACGTAGGTCATGTGATCGACGAGGCCGTCGCCGAAACGGGCATTCAGGATGCGTTCGGCGAGGGCGAAGCCGACCGCCGTCGAGATTCCCTGGCCGAGCGGGCCGGTCGTCGTTTCAATGCCGCAGGACACATCCACTTCGGGGTGGCCCGGCGTTTTGGAATGGAGCTGGCGGAAATTTCTGATCTCGTCGAGCGTGATTTTCTCATACCCCGTCAGATAGTTGAGCGCGTAGAGCAGCATCGAGCCGTGGCCGGCGGAGAGGATGAAGCGGTCGCGGTCGGGCCATGCGGGGTTCTTCGGATCGAATTTCAGGAATTTCGTATAGAGAACCGTCGCCGCATCGGCCATTCCCATCGGCATTCCGGGGTGGCCGGAATTCGCCTTTTGCACGGCGTCCATGGCAAGGGCGCGGATCGCGTTCGCCATCCGGGTCAGTTGCGTGGCGGAGAGGGGGTTTTCGGTGGTGCAAGCGGCAGCCTGAGTCATAAGAAATACGTCCTTTTGTTCGATTTGCCGTACAATGCCCGTCCGGCTTTGGCGGGTCAACACTTCCATTGTAAAAAGATAGGGAAAACTCCCAAGGTTTGCTTGACCGCCCGCGTTCCACGGTCATAAATAAAATTATCTTTCAGACATAACCGACGAAAATTGAACGCAAAAAGAGGTACGCCGTGAGCGCCGCCATCAGAACATCCCTGAACAAGCTTAACAACGCCGTGCACAAGCTTGAATCGGCTATAGAATCTCGCAAGGCCGCAGCCGCCGCCGCGCCGAAAAAAGCTACCGCCGGAGCCGGGCAGAACGACCTGTTCAGCGCCATGACGGCCTCGCAGCAACCCACCAGTATGAACCCAATGAACGTTCGGATGTTGGCCAAACGTCTCGACAGCGCGATCAAGCAAGTGGAAACCATCCTCAAAGAAGGGCGCGGATAACATGGCAGAGATCACCCTTACGATTAACGGACGCAATTTCGGCATCGCCTGCGACGACGGGCAGGAGCGCCGCGTCATGGAACTGGGCCGTTACGTCGATCAGCGCCTGCGCGAAATCGCGCGGGCCGGAGCCGCCACGAACGAATCCCATCTTCTGGTTCTGACCACCATCATCCTCGCCGATGAAATCGCCGATATGAGGGCGCACGGGGCCGTATCTCCCGGCTCCACCACCGGCGTCAAAATGACGGACGACGAGGAAGAGGCCATCGTTTCGGCCATCGACCTTCTGGCCGGACGCATCGACCAGATCGCCAGCAGTCTGCAAAAGCTCTAAAATCTTAACTTTTGTCCAGTTCGTTCCGCGGATTTTCAATCAGTGGGCGAAATGTTGACCATGTTGACCAACATTTTCCCGACTGTACGGATGTTGGTCAACTTTTAACAAGGCCGGGTTGGCAGGAAATACCTGTAAAATTTAGTCTAAAACGGTTCCAAAGTACAGGTTTTTGCGGAAATGTGTGACTTCTTAACGGAACGTGCTATATAGTGGTATTAGCTGCGGTACTCGTGAATCCAACTTAATTCCAGAGGCCGATAATAGTTCGCATTAGGGACCTGACGCTGGCCGGATCTTGGTCCGGTTATTTGGGGCCCACCTGTTTTTCAGGGCCACATGTGAATTCCGATTTGGACACGGTACTCGCGGCGCTTTCTCTCCTCTCATTTCGTAAGGCAAAAAGGGATTTATTAATTCCGGCAATCCTTTACGATGCCCTTCATGATAAAGGACGATCTACGCGAACAGGCGATGCTTCACCGGGAAAAGATCAGGCCCGGCGACGAGGATATCGAAAACGCCGCCGCGCTGTTCAGGCAGGCCGTACCGTTCGAAGGTAAAATTGTCGCCGCTTATTGGCCCACCGGCGATGAATTCGATGTCCGCTACCTCATAGACGACATTTTGAAAGCGGGCGGCAGGATCGCCCTGCCCATCGCGACCAAAGCCTCACGCGAAATGCAGTTCGCGCCGTGGGACGGAACCGGGGATCTGGTGAAGGGAGAGTGGGGCATCTTCATTCCGAAAACCGACGAGCGCGTGGAGCCGGACATCCTGCTGGTGCCGTTCCTCGCCTTCGACCGCAAGGGGTTCAGGTTGGGCCGGGGCGGCGGGCATTACGACGCTACTATCGCCGCCTTGCGTGGCAGGAAGGAAATATTGGCCGTAGGGGTTGGTTATGCGGCGCAGGCCGTGCTATTCAATCTTCCTGCCGAGCCGCACGACGAAAAGCTCGACATGGTGATTACACCCAACGGCGTGCACGATTTTAGAAGCTAAACCGCTGTCATTCTGGGCGCAGCGAAGAATCCCTGAGATCCTTCAGTGCTTTGCTCCTTCAGGATGATGGATTAGAAAGACATATTTATGCGTATTTTGTTTATCGGCGACGTCATGGGACGCTCTGGACGCGACGCCGTCGCGAAACACCTACCGAAACTGAAGAAAGATTTGAATATCGACGTTGCCATCGTGAATGGCGAAAACGCCGCGCACGGTGTCGGCATTTCCGAAGCGATCTGCAAAGATTTGTACGCGGCCGGAGCCGACGTCATCACCACAGGCAACCATGTCTGGGATCAGCGCGAAATCATTCCCTATATCGCCCGCGACCCGAAACTCCTGCGCCCCTATAACTTCCCCAAAGGAACGGTGGGCAATGGATATTATCTCCATACGACGAATGAGGGGCAAAAAATCCTCGTCGTCAACGGTATGTGCCGCCTGTTCATGGACGCGATCGACGATCCGTTCACGGGCATGGACGACATCCTGCGTGATTATCAGCTGGGCCGGAATGCCGATGCCATTTTCGTCGATCTGCACGGCGAGGCGACGTCGGAAAAGAACGCCTTCGGCCATTATCTCGACGGGCGAATCACCGCCGTCGTTGGAACGCACACGCATATGCCCACCGCCGACCAGATGATCTACCCGGGCGGCACGGGCTACCAGTCCGACGCCGGTATGACGGGGGATTACGATTCCGTCATCGGTGTACGCAAGGATATCTCCATCCATCGCTTCGTCAAAAAGACCCCGAGCGAGCGCATGGTGCCCGCGGACGGGGAGGCGACCCTGTGCGGCACCTTCATCGAGACGGGAAAAGGGGGGCTTTGCACCAGAATCGAGCCTGTTATCGTCGGGCCGCGCTTGCACAACCGCCTCCCG
Organism: Micavibrio sp.; assembly: GCA_035759665.1. Lineage (GTDB taxonomy): Bacteria > Pseudomonadota > Alphaproteobacteria > Micavibrionales > Micavibrionaceae > Micavibrio_A. Next base: position 6,732 of record DASTUM010000038.1, on the reverse strand, counting down.
GCAGTGTAAAAAAACGGCATATTTAACGGAGTTATCCCACATGGCCGGCCATTCCAAGTTCAAGAACATCCAGCACCGCAAAGGGGCGCAGGATGCCAAGAAGGCGAAAATCTTCACCAAGATAGGGCGCGAAATCATCGTCGCCGCAAAACTCGGCGGCCCCGATCCAGGCTCGAACCCGCGCCTTCGTGCCGCGATCATCGCCGGTCGCGCCGAGAATATGCCCAACGAGCGCATCAAGCGCGCCATCGACACGGCGACGGGCGCCAACGCCTCCGAAAACTACGAGAATGTCCGCTATGAAGGCTACGGCCCGGGCGGCGTCGCCTTTATCGTCGAAACGCTGACTGACAACCGCACGCGCACCGTGGCGGAGGTTCGCTCTTATTTCAGCAAGCTCGGCGGCGTGCTCGGCGAAACCAATTCCGTATCGTTCATGTTCGACCATGTCGGCGAAATCGTTTATCCGGCCTCCAAAGCGAGCGCCGACCAGATGTTCGAAGCCGCCGTCGAGGCCGGCGCCGACAATGTCGAAAGCGGCGAAGAGCTTCATGAGATTACCTGCGGGGTAAACGATCTTGCCGCTGTGCGCGACGCGCTCATGGAAAAATACGGCGAACCGCAAAAATCGGGTTTCTCATGGAAGCCGAACGTGGCGGCGAGCGTCGATGAAGAAACCGCCAAGACGAACCTGAAACTCATCGACATGCTCGAAGATTACGACGACGTGCAAAACGTCTACACGAACTTCGAAGTCTCCGACGAGATCATGGAAAGGCTGATGGAGTAGCCGCCGGGCAGGGGCGAACCTGAAAGCGGCGCATTTTCACTCAAAAACTCCATATCGGATGTTCCTATCCTGTTCTCTGGATGGTATCGTCGTTTTATGAAGATTCTAGGTATCGATCCGGGTTTACAGAAAACAGGCTGGGGAATTATCGAGGCGGTGGATAATCGCCTCTCGTTCCTTATGTGCGGCAGCATCAAGACGACCATCGATTTAAGCCTTGCCGAACGGCTTTCCGAAATCGACGCGGGAATGCAGGAAGTGGTGGCGCACTGGAAACCAGATGAAGCCGCCATCGAAGAGACATTTGTAAATACTAATGCGTCATCGACGCTCAAGCTGGGCTGCGCGCGCGGGGTTGCGATGGTCGTTCCGGCCCGTTTGGGCTTGCCTGTGCACGAATACGCGCCGAACCTCGTCAAAAAATCCGTCGTCGGCAACGGCCATGCGACCAAGGATCAGGTGGAGATGATGGTGCGCACGCTCATCCCGAGTGTCGGACGCGCGCTCAGCGCCGACGAGGCGGACGCCATCGCCATCGCCATCTGTCACGCGCATCACGCCACCACGCGCAACCGTTTCGCCGACATCATGGCAGGAGGCGCGCAGTGATCGGCAAGCTTTCGGGCATCATCGACGGTTTCGGCAGCGATTATATCCTGCTCGATGTCGGTGGCGTCGGATATCTCGTCTATTGTTCACCGCGCACGCTCCAACAATCGGGGCAAGCGGGCGATCCGGCCAGCTTCCTGATCGACACGCATGTGCGCGAGGACGCGATCAATCTCTACGGCTTTAAGGACGCGTTCGAACAGCAGTGGTTCCGCCTGTTGACGAGCGTGCAGGGCGTGGGCGCAAAGGTCGGCATGGCCATTCTCGGCGCATGCCCGCCGGAACGGCTGGGCTTTGCCATTGCGTCGGGCGATAAGGCCGCGGTGCAGGCCGCAGACGGCGTCGGCCCGAAACTCGCGCTGCGCATTGTGACGGAGTTGAAGGACAAGGCGGCGAAGATGGATTTGTCCGCCTCGCTGCCGGCCCGCGAAACGAAGGCCACCGGCAAACAGGACGTCGGCAAAGCACCCGTATCGATCGATCAGGACGCAGTATCGGCGCTAGTTAATCTCGGCTACGCGAAATCCGATGCATTTCAGGCTGTGCTTCAGGCCAAGGGCAAGGCCGATAACGACAATGCGGACTTATCCGAAATCATTCGTCTGGCGCTGAAGGAACTGAGCGCATGATTATCTCTTCCACGTCATTGCGAGGAGCAACGCGACGCGGCAATCCAGGGCTTTTTCTGGATTGCTTCCCCCGACTCAAGGCTGGGGTCGCAATGACGGTTCAAAAAACGGGGAGGGGGCGATGACGGCCAACCCCGCTCTCAAACGCGAAAAAATGGACGGAGAGGCGTTCGAAGAGAATCCGCTGCGCCCTGATAAATTGTCCGATTTCATCGGCCAGAAGCCCATTCGCGAAAATCTGAAAGTATTTATCGACGCCTCGAAGGCGCGCGGCGATTGCATGGATCACGTGTTGCTGTTCGGCCCGCCGGGGCTGGGCAAAACGACGCTGGCACAGATCATCGCGAAAGAACTCGGGGTCGGTTTCCGCGCGACTTCCGGCCCCGTGATCGCGCGGGCCGGCGACCTTGCCGCCATCCTTACGAACCTTCAGCCGAACGATGTGCTCTTCATCGACGAAATCCACCGCCTCAATCCCGCCGTGGAGGAAATCCTCTATCCCGCGATGGAAGACCGCAAGCTTGACCTCATTATCGGCGAAGGGCCTGCGGCGCGCTCCGTGCAGATCGACCTTGCGCCCTTTACGCTGATCGGCGCGACGACGCGCAGCGGCCTCTTGACCAATCCGCTGCGTGACCGTTTCGGCATTCCGCTGCGGCTCGAATTTTACAATTACGAAGAGCTGACGAAAATCGTCGCCCGTTCCGCTCGCATTCTGGGCATGTCCATGTCAGATGACGGGGCCAATGAAATCGCCCGCCGCTCGCGCGGGACGCCGCGAATCGCCGGACGCCTGACCCGCCGCGTGCGGGACTTCGCCGCCATGGACGGCAACAGGCCGATCGACGCGAAATCCGCCGACGCCGCGCTTCTGCGCCTCGACGTGGATTCCTCCGGCCTCGACGGCATGGACAGGCGCTACCTCAATTGCATCATCGACAATTACGGCGGCGGGCCGGTGGGGATCGAAACCATCGCCGCAGTCCTCTCCGAACAGCGTGATGTGATCGAAGACGTGGTGGAGCCGTACCTCCTCCAGCAAGGCTTCGTCCAGCGCACACCGCGCGGACGGGTCATTTCCGCCAAGGGCTATCAATATTTCGGTTTAACACCGAAAAAGCCTCTTCAGGAACAGTTGTTCGAAGAATAAGAACCCTTTAAATTGGCCTCATGATTCACAAATGCGAATACAGGGTCTATTACGAAGACACCGATGCCGGCGGTATTATGTATCATGGCCGGTACATCAACTGGTGCGAGCGAGCGCGGGCGGAATATCTGCGCGATATCGGCCTGCAATCCTCGACCATCTTCGAGGTGACGGGGGTTATTTTCGTAGTACGGCATCTGGAAGCGGACTATCTGAAACCCGCCAAACTCGACCAGCTCCTGCGGGTGGAGAGTCGCCTAAAAGAGCTGAAAAACAGCAGCTTTATATTGAATCAGTCTATTTTTTGCCAAAATTCTGTGCTTTTCTCCATGACAGTCACAATCGTCTGTATCGACGGAAATGGCCGCCCCGTGCGGATCCCCGATATGGTCAGGCAGAAATTACAGGAGTAACCAGACAATGAGCGGCACAGTTCCCAGCAATGCGGTCACATCCACCGCCGTCGGCCAGTCCTTTGACGGGGATCTGAGCATTATCGCCCTGTTCATGCATGCCGACATCATCGTCAAATGCGTGGCGCTGATCCTGGTTTTCGCCTCCATCTGGTCATGGGCCGTGATTTTCGAAAAGAAGGCGACGCTCGGCAAGCTCAACCGCCGCGCGGCCAAGTTCGAGGACGCGTTCTGGTCGGGAGAGCCGCTCGACAAGCTCTACCAACGCATTAAGAAAAGCCCGCATGACCCTCTGCTGAAAACATTTTCGGCAGGTATGGAGGAATGGCAGAACACCGTGTCCGGCGGCATGCCCGACCGCGACAATTTGCAAGCTTCGCTGCGTCAGAGGGTCGAGCGCGCCATGTCGGTCGCCATCGTCCGGGAAATGGCCCGTCTCGAGCGCGGCATGACGTTCCTGGCCACGGTCGGTTCCACCGCGCCGTTTATTGGCCTGTTCGGCACGGTCTGGGGGATCATGAATTCCTTTAACGCCATCGCCCATTCTAACAACACCTCGCTCGCCGTCGTCGCGCCGGGGATTTCCGAAGCATTGTTCGTCACCGCGCTCGGCCTCGTCGCCGCTATTCCGGCGGTCGTGGCCTATAACGGCTATTCCAGCAAGCTGCAGCGTTATGCCGGACGTCTCGATGCGTTCGTGAATGAATTTTCCGCGATCCTCTCGCGCCACCTCGAATCGCACGACGGCAATGGCCGCTCGTCCAGTGCCAGCAAGAAGGTGGCTTAAGCATGGGTATGTCCACAGGCGGCGGCGGATACAAGGGAAGAGGCAGCGGCAGCTACCGCCCCATGGCGGAAATCAACGTCACGCCGATGGTGGACGTTATGCTCGTCCTCCTTATCATCTTCATGGTGGCGGCACCGCTTTTGACTGCGGGAGTTCCCATCGACCTGCCGGATTCCAAGGCCAAGGCGATCAGCGACGAAGACAACAAGCCGCTCGAAGTTTCCATCGCCAAGGACGGCCGCATTTTCGTGGGCGAGACCGAGGTGGACGAGGCGCGCATTGTCACCATCCTGACTTCCATGACCGAAGACAATCCCGACCGCCGCATCTATATCCGCGGCGACAAGGGGATAGATTACGGAAAAGTAATGTCGGTGCTCGGCACGATCAACGGCGCGGGCTTCAACAAAGTTGCCTTGATTTCCGAAGCTGCTCCATAAAGAGGCCATAAAAGACAGGTAGTTGAGTCTCCATGGCATCGGCAGCAGCAATCAAAACCAATCGACTTACGACGGATGAGCCCTCGGGAATGAAAACCCCGCTGGTCTTTTCCGCGGGCTTCCATATTGCCCTCGTGATCGTCGCGCTGGTCGGACTGCCGTATTTCAAGAAAACGCCGGATCCGATGGAAAGCACGGCCATCCCCATCGAAATCCTGCCCATCGCCGAACTGACCACGACGAACAAGCCGCCCGTCAAGGCTGCGCCCGCGCCGGAAAAGCCGCCGGAAGAAAAACCGATCCAAAAGGAAAAGCCGCTTCCGCCCAAGGTGGAGACGGTGGAGCCGCCCAAGGAAATCACGCCGCCCAAACCAAAGACGGTGGAAAAACCGAAGCCCAAGCCGGTGACGCCGCCACCGCCAGAAGAAAAGCTGGAAAAACCCAAGGAAAAAGCGCCGGAAGAAAAGCCGCCGGAAGAAAAACCGGTAGAAGAAACGCAGCAGCAGGATTTCACAAAACTTCTGAAAAACCTGCAAGATAGCACACCGGAAGTGACCGAAAACCTGCCCGAAAGCAAAACGGCCGAAGCGCCCGCGCCATCGCCCGTCGCCGCTTTTTCCCAGCAACTGACCATGAGCGAGCTCGACGCCCTGCGCCGCCAGCTCGCCGGTTGCTGGAGTTTGCAGGCCGGGGCCCGCTATGCCGAAGACCTCGTCGTCGAAGTCCGCCTGATCGTCAACCCCGACCGCCGCGTCCAGAGCGCAACAGTGGTTGACCAATGGCGCTATGGACAGGATAGTTATTTCCGCGCCGCCGCCGATTCTGCGATCCGGGCCGTCAACGCCCCGCAATGCGAGGTGTTGCAATTGAACCCGGACAAATACGACACGTGGAAAGATATGATTATCGAATTCGACCCGCGCGAAATGCTTTAAGACAAGGAAAACATCATGATGAAATTCGTATCCGCCTTCCTGCTTACGATCGCTTTGCTCGCCGCACCGCCGGCGCAGGCCCAGCTTCGCGTGCCCGTAAACGCAGGCAAGATCGAACCCGTGCCGATAGCGATTTCGCCGTTCTACCCCGACCGCCCGGAATTCGCCCAGTTCGCGAAGGATATACCGGATATCATCACCAACAACCTGCGCGGATCGGGCCTATTCAAGCCGGTCAGCCCCGGCGCGTTCATTCAGGATCCCGCATCCCTTCAAAAAGACGGCCCGCGCTTTGCCGAATGGCGTGCGATCAACGCCCCGGCACTGGTGACGGGCTCTGTCACGAAAGCGCCGGACGGACGCACCCGCGTCGAATTCCGCCTGTGGGACGTTTATTCGCAAAAGCAGATTTCGGGCATGGCCTATATGACGACGCCGCAAAACTGGCGCCGCATCGCGCATATTATTTCCGATGACGTCTACAAGCGCGTGACGGGCGAAGACGGATATTTCGATTCCCGCATCGTCTATGTTTCTGAGACGGGCGCGGCAACGAGCCGCATCAAGCGCCTCGCCATTATGGATCAGGATGGCGCGAACCATCGTTACCTGACGGAAGAGGGCACGCTTGTCCTCACGCCGCGCTTTTCGCCGACCGCGCAGGAAATCACCTATATGTCCTACAAAAACGGCAAGCCGCGCGTTTACCTGTACAACATCGATTCCGGCCGCCAGGAAGTTCTGGGCGATTTCCCGGGGATGACATTTGCCCCGCGTTTCTCGCCGGACGGCAACAAGATCGTCATGTCGATGGCGGCGGGCGGCAACACGGACATTTATGAAATGGACGTGCGTTCGCGCAAATCGCGCAAGCTGACCGATGCCGGCGGGATCGACACCGCGCCGTCCTATTCGCCGGACGGGCGCCAGATCGTGTTTGAATCCGACCGCGGCGGCACGCAGCAGCTCTATGTGATGG
>DASTUM010000037.1:0-3677 GCA_035759665.1 Micavibrio sp. | reverse complement strand
CGGTTCCGACCTCGGCCCCTATATGGTGTGCGAGGCGCTGAAGCCCTATACCGTTCCAGGCGTAAGCATGCATTTCGTTTCCAATGTCGACGGCACGCATATCGCCGAAACGCTCAAAAAAATCAAGGCCGAGGAAACGCTGTTCATCGTCGCCTCGAAAACCTTCACGACGCAGGAGACGATGGCCAACGCGGCGGAGGCCAAGAAATGGCTCGTCGAAAAACTCGGCAGTGAAGAGGCCGTAGCGAAACATTTCTGCGCGCTTTCGACGAACACCGCAGCGGTCAAAAAATTCGGCATTGCCGAAGAGAATATGTTCCCGTTCCGCGACTGGGTCGGCGGGCGCTATTCGCTCTGGTCGGCCATCGGCCTGTCCATCGCGCTAGCCGTCGGCTTCGACAATTTCGAAAAGTTGCTGGCGGGCGGGCACGCGGCGGACAGGCATTTCATCGATACGCCGCTCGATAAAAACATTCCCGTCCTGATGGGCCTCACCGGCATCTGGAACCGCAATTTCATTGGCGCGGATTCCTATGCGGTTCTGCCCTACGATCAATACATGCACCGCTTTCCGGCGTTCCTTCAACAGATGGACATGGAATCCAATGGCAAGGACGTCGATCGCGACGGCAACCCGGTCGCCGGTTACAAAACCGGCCCCGTCCTGTTCGGCGAACCCGGCACCAACGGCCAGCACGCCTTCTATCAATTGATCCATCAGGGCTCGGCCATTGTCCCGTGCGATTTCATCGCGCCGAAAAAGACGCACAATCCGGTCGGGAACCAGCATACGCTGCTGCTCAACAACATGCTGGCGCAGTCTCAGGCGCTCATGCAGGGCCGCACGCTAGACGAAGCCGGCGGCAATCAGGCGCGCGTCTTCGCGGGCAACCGCCCCTCCAACGTATTCCTCGCCGATGTCATCGACCCGTTCACGCTCGGCTTCCTGATCGCGCTGTACGAACATAAGGTCTTCGTGCAAGGCGTGATATGGAATATAAATAGCTACGACCAGTACGGGGTCGAGCTGGGCAAGGAACTCGCGAACAATCTCGAAAAAGGCCAGGGCGAACCGCTTGATGCGTCTACGCAAGGACTTCTAAACTATATGAAATCCTGAATCCTTGTTGTATCCTGACAGGCGATGCAAACCCTTGCGCCCCCAGAAGCCGAATTCCGCCGCTATAAGCAGCAAGAGCTGAACGAGATCATCGAACGGCATGAATTCTTCCTGCGCGGCCGTCACGGCGGCGCGCGGGCCGTCATCAAGTTCGGCGATCTTTCGGGCCTGTCTTTCCATGGCCGCGATCTGAGCCAGGCCGATTTCACGGGATCGAGCCTTGCCGAATGCAACCTCACGCGCGGCAAATTCGTCGGTACATGTTTCTTTTCCTGCGATCTGCGGCAGGCGGATTTATCCTATGCCGTCCTGAGCCGCGCCGATTTTCGCGGCGCGCATCTGGCGGGTGCGAACCTGTCCGGCGCGGACATGGAATCCGCTGACCTGCGCGAAGGCAAGATCATGGAGCGCAGCGAATTCGGGCTGCTCGTCAACAAGCCTCTCCCCACCTTTCCCGAAGGAAAATCGCCGACGACGAACCTCACGGGCGCGAAACTGACCGACACGACAATGAACGCGGTAAAGGCGCACGCCGCCGATTTTTCCGACGCCGACCTTTCGAACGTGGTGCTCAACCAGGCCAACCTGTCCGGCGCGAATTTCGACGGCGCGAACCTGACCCGCGTCGATTTCACGGGCGCGGATCTGTCCCACGCGAACTTATCGAATTCCATCATGGCGGGCGTGATCCTGCGCAACGCCGAACTCGGCAACGTCCAGCAGGAAAACGTTATCAAGGACGAGGCGATGGGCAAGCGTCTGCAGGGCGGCGTCCACACGCTCGCCGAAATGCTGGCGACGCACCGCGAATGGATCAACAGCGGCGGTCGCCACGGCCACCAGATGGATCTGTCCGGCTACGACCTGCGCGACATCCACAATCTCTGGGACTATCCCCTCACCGCCATCCGCGCCGTCAAGGCGACGTTCCTGGGCCTCGAACTGCACAAGGCGAATATCCAGAGCGCGATCCTCGATTACAGCGATTTCCGCGACTGCCGCCTCGCCAAGGCCGACCTGCGCGGCTCCTCGCTCAAGGGCGCGCAGTTGCAGCGGGCTGATCTGACCAAGGCCAATCTCGGCCCGCTCAAATTCGACACGCCCGAAGGCCATGGTGTGCGATTGCAGCGCGTCAACCTGTCCGGCGCGTCCCTGCGCTATTGCATCCTGCGCGATTGCGACCTGCGCGATTCCATCATGATGGGAGTCGATCTTTCCCATGCCGTGCTCTCGGGCTGCGACCTCCGCCGCGCCGATCTGACCGGCGCGAACCTCGACGGCGCCAATCTCGACGGCGCCATCATCGAAGGCGCCGTGATCGGCTAAATTATGATAAATAATAGGGGATTATTGGCCCGTTTTCCTTCCGTTTTCCGCCCCCATTCTATATCTTTTCCGCCATGCGCATACGCCATCTGCCCGATTACCTGGTCAACCAGATCGCCGCCGGCGAGGTCATCGAACGGCCCGCCGCCGCGGTGAAGGAACTGGTCGAAAACGCCATCGATGCCGGCGCGTCGGTGGTGGAGGTCGATCTGCGCGAAGGCGGCAAGGCGCTGATCCGCGTGCGCGACAATGGCGGAGGGATGAGCCGCGAAGAGCTTTTATCCGCCGTCGAGCGCCACGCGACCTCGAAACTGCCCGACGACGATCTCGTGAATATCCGCCATCTCGGTTTCCGGGGCGAGGCGCTGCCCTCCATCGGCGCGGTCAGCCGCCTGACAATGATCACCAGAAACAATGGCGACGCCAACGGCTGGACGCTGCTGCTCGAAGGCGGGAAAAAACATGACGCCGCCCCCGCCGCCCATCCCGTCGGCACAACGGTGGAAGTGAAGGATTTATTCTACGCCACGCCCGCCCGCCTCAAATTTCTCAAGACCGAACGCGCCGAATACGCGGCCGTGAAGGACATGCTCACCCGCATCGCCATGGCGCATCCGGGCGTGACGTTCAAACTCACGCACAACGGCGCGGGCTCGCTCTCCCTCAACGGCGGACAAGGCGATCTCGCCGATACGCGCCGCGCGCGCCTCGCCGCGCTGATCGGCAAGGATTTCGCCGCCAATTCCATCGCGGTGGACGCGCAGCGCGACTACATCAACGTTTCCGGCTATGCGGGCCTTCCGAGCTACGACAAAGGCAGCGCGCAGCACCAGTTTCTTTTCGTCAACGGACGCCCCGTGCGTGACCGTTTGCTGCTCGGCTGCGTCCGCGCCGCCTACAGCGATTTGTTGTCGCGCGACCGCCACCCCGTCGTCGCCCTCTATATCGACGTGCCGCCGGAAGAGGTAGACGTCAACGTCCACCCCGCGAAAGCCGAAGTGCGCTTCCGCGACAGCGCCCTCGTGCGCGGCGCGATCGTCAGCGCCCTCAAACACGCGCTTCATGCGGGCGGGCAGACCACCTCCTCCACCATTTCCGATTTCGCGCTCTCCTCGTTCCGGCCCCAGGCGAACAACGGCCCCGCCCTGCCCTATGCACGCAGTAACGGCGGCAGCGGCGGTTACGCGCGCCCCTACGGCAACCTCGCCGAAAACGTCGTGCCATCCTACGC
>DASTUM010000036.1:0-17129 GCA_035759665.1 Micavibrio sp. | reverse complement strand
CTTCGTTCGCAGAGGCGAGTTCGGCCCGCGCCTGAGCAGCGGCGGCTTCATAAGGGCGCGGGTCGATGCTGTAAAGAATGTCGCCTTTCTTGACGATCTGGCCGTCCTGGAAATGGACTTTTTGAATTAGGCCACTGACCTGCGGGCGGATTTCGACGTAATCGACGGCGGTGAGGCGGCCCGAAAATTCCTTCCAGATCTGGACGGGCTTTTCTTCGATGAGGACGTAGGGGACGGGCATGGCGGGCATTTCGCCGCCGGCCTGCGCGGCCGCCTCGCTCATCTGCGTGAATTGCACCAGCGCCATGCCGCCTGCGAGCAGGGTAAGGGCGGCCACGCCGGCCAGAAACTTGTTTTTCGTGCTGCGGGACATCTCTCTTGCTCCTAAGCTAAATCGAATTTTGTTTGGTGGATTGCGGGATATCGAGCCCCAGAATACGCGTAAGGCCGGGTTTCAGGTCGCGCTCCAGCCCGTCGAGGCTGTTGTGAATGCGGGCCATGATCATCAGGCCGGTGATGAAATCGTGTACTTCCTGCGCCTTGCTGTCCACATCGACGGCGGGAATTTCCTTGTTCTGTATGGCGTTTTGAAAGGCGCCGATGAAAATTTCGCGGCAGCGGGTGAAAATTTCCTCGACACGCGCGCGGATCGCCTGTTCTTCCTGACCGATCATTTCGGAGCCGAGCGCCGCAAGCGGGCAGCCGCACACGCAGCCGAGCTCTTCCAAATTCCGGCGGTTGTCGCGCAGGATCGTCTCGGCCATGTCGTCAATCTGCTGGCGGAAGCTTTTGTTGGCTGCGAAGACGGGCTTCATCACCGCTTCGATTTTGTAATGGTAGTATTCTTCCATCGTGGCGAGGGCGAGATCCTGCTTAGAGGGGAAATAGTGATAGAAGCTGCCCTTTTTCACGCCGGCGGCGCGGCAGATGTCATCGACGCTCACCGCGCCGTAGCTCGACGTCCAAATCAGTTTTTTGGCCGTATCGATCAGTTTCTGGCGGGTGCCGGTATCCGGGCGGGGCATTTTGGACGTCCTTGTATTTGCCGGACACAAAGTTATGGTTTTTTACCGAGTAGTCAACTATGATAAATCTTCTTTTTTATTCATGGACTTAAGGGGCTCTCCGGCCTGTACGGCGACTTGCTGCATAATCATGGCGGACGATGCGCTGGGCTGGGCTACGAATTTCTCCTGCAGGCCCATCGGCACGGGCGCGGCGCGCAGGGTGCGGTAGAGGCCGAAGACGGCGATGGAGCCATAGACGGCGCCCATGGTCGCGAACAACATCCATGGACGCCCCGTGGCGGTCATAAGGCCGGAAGAAAGCAGCGGGCCGATGACCGAGCCGACGCCGTTGACCATCAGCATCGAAGCCGACGCCGCGACGATCTGCGGGGAGGCGAGATGGTCGTTGGTGTGGGCGGCGGCGAGGCCGTAGATGGGAAGCGCCGTTCCGCCAATGAGGAACATGGCGAGGTAAAGCGCATAGACGCTCATCGGCGCGACGAAAATGGCGAGGGCGCAAAGAAATGCGGTTGCAGCCGCCATGGCGATCAGCACGCGGCGGCGGTCGAAAATGTCCGAGCAGCGGCCGATGGGGAACTGTAGCAGCACACCGCCGGCAATCGCAGCCGCCATGAAGGAGGCGATTTCGGAAAGTGAAAGGCCCGCTTTGGCGGCGTAGACGGGCCCGATGGAGAACAGGCACGCGCTCGCCGTGCCCGAGGCGAACACGCCGTATATGCCGAGCGGCGAGGTTTTGAAAAGCTGGCGCGGCGAGACTTTCTCCGGCGCTTCGAATTTCGGCGCGGGGCGCGAGGACAGCGAAATCGGCAGCACCGCCATCGTGACGAGGATCGAGGTGAGGACGAACAGTTCCATACCCCCGGGGTCGTAGAGGTTCAGCAGGTATTGCCCCACCGCCATCGAGGCGTAGAGGACGACGAGATAGGCCGCCATCATCCTGCCGCGCGTCTTGTTGTCGGCGGCCTGGTTGAGCCAGCTTTCGATCACGATGTAAAGCCCGGCGTAGGAAAAGCCCGTAACGGCACGAATGATCGACCAGACTTCCTCGTTCGGGAACAGGCCGTGGAAAAGGGCGGTCGCCGAGGCGGCGGAAGCCATGGCGGCGAAAACACGGATATGACCGACGCCGCAGATCAGTTTCGGCATGAGATGCGAGCCGAGCATGAAACCGACGTAATACATCGACATGATGATACCGATGGAATATGTGGGGAAGCCTTCCAGCGCCCCGCGCACGCCGAGCAGCGTGTTCTGAAGGCCGTTTCCCACCATGATCATGGATATGCCGAAGAAAAGCGGCCAGGCGGTCATGAAGGTTTTATGCATAAGAACTCTAAAAAAGCCGTTGATGGGTGGTCTTACAGGACAAAGGAATATATCACAAACGTGATTTTGGCGTATCATTTCCCGCGTAAATTTTTTATGCCGTAGCGCGGCAAAGAACGAGGTGTGTGCGATGATCCTGTTTTTCCCCCAGTACCAGGCGGGCTATATGCCGAGCGCCATTCCGGTGGGCACACCCGCGCTGCGCAGCCTCTGGAAGAATGATCCGGGATTTGTCGAGGTTCCCGTCGAGGAAACGGATGCGAGCCGCCCCAAAACGGAGCGCGGCGTACGGTTCAGCGCGGTTATCAGGCGGCAGTTGCAAAAAGCGGCCGAGGCGATCGATGCGAAAAAACCGGATTTTATTCTGACCACGGGCGGGGATTGCGGCGGATCGTTTCCGTCCATCGCCTATATGAACGAAAAGTATGACGGCAGGATCGGCGTGATCTGGGTCGACGCGCATGCGGATATTCATACGCCGTCCACATCGCCATCGGGGAATTATCACGGCATGGTCTTGCGCCACCTTGCTGGCGATGAAGAGTTCGACATCAAGCCGGCACTGCCGCTGCGCTTTGACCAGATCGCCTATCTGGGGCTGCGCGACACGGAGAAGGAAGAAGATGCCGTGATCGGGGAAAACGGTATACCGCGTTTCAGCGCCGCGGAAATCATGAAGAGCGATGCGCCCATGGACGCGGTGATCGCGCATTTCAAAAAGCACGGCATCACGCATCTTTATTTGCATGTCGATTGCGACGTGATGGATGAAAAGATATTTCCGCATGTCCATGTGCCTGAGCCGGACGGGCTGACGCTCAATCGTTTGCTGGAGCTTTTGCAATATCTGCGCTCCCGGATGCCTGTGGCGGGGTGCTGTCTGACAGAATATGCGCCGCAAACGCCCGGTGCGGGGATTGACGTGGTGAAGCGCGTTTATACCGAAGGACTTGGGTGGAAACTTCCGGAATAGGTTGATCAGGCGTTTTTCTTTTTGCCGTTCTTATGTTCTTCGGAAAAGAAATGCGTGCCCTTGTCTTTGAGGAATTCTTCGTGAAGATCGATGCTGGATTTTTCGCAGAGATTGTCGAAATGCTGTTCCAGCCAGATTTTCATGCCAGCGCGGCCTGAATCGCGCAGCGTCGTCAGAAATTCCCAGTCGGTGTCGAATTTTGAGGTGATAGAAAATTCCTTCATCATGTCGTCGGCGCGCACGGAATGGATCAGCACGTCCTTGTACATATGTTTGTATTCATCGCGGATCATGTCATGTTCGATCAGTTTTTTGACGAAGGCGACGGCGCGGAGCTCCTTGAGAAGCGAGTCGTTGAACGAGATTTCGTTGATGCGGTTCATGATCGCTGGTGCGGTCGTGGGAATTTCCTCGCGGTAGAGCGGGTTGATGTGGATGATGACGACATCGCGCGTTTGCGTCCGGTAAAAGAGCGGATAGAGGGCGGGGTTGCCTGTATAGCCGCCGTCCCAGTAATATTCGCCGTCGATTTCGATGGACTTGAACAGAAACGGCAGGCAGGACGAGGCGAGGGCGACGTCGAGATTTATTTCTTCGGTGCTGAAGACCTTGACCTTTCCGGTGCGCACGTTAGTGGCGCTGACGAAAAGCTTCATTTTGTCGCAGGATTGCACGCGCTCGAAATCGATAACCTTGTCCAGGACGTTTTTGAGGGGATTGATGTCGAACGGGTTGAATTGATAGGGCGAGAAAATCCGCGTCATCGTATCGAACATAAAGTACGAATACGGGTTTTCGCCGGAGCCGAGGCCGAAGAAGCGTTTGATCGGGTTGCCGTGCACGGGGGAGAAGAGAGCGCCGGCCTTGGAGGTTTCCCACCAGAATTCTTCGAGCTTGGCCCGCGCTCCGTCGCGTCCGCCTTCCTGTAGCCCCTGCGTGAAAGCGAGGGCGTTCATGGTTCCGGCGCTGCTGGCGGACAGGCCTTCGATTTCGATGCGGCCGTCTTCCAAAAGCGCGTCGAGGATGCCCCATGCCAGCGCCCCGTGCGCGCCGCCGCCCTGAAGGGCGACGTTGACGGTTTTGGTTTTTGCGGTCCCCGCCGTTGTCATTACGCGGCGACCCAGCCGCCGTCGATCTGGATCATGCTGCCCGTGATGTTCTTGGCGGAATCGCCGCACAGGAATACGCAGAGCGCGCCCACATCTTCGATGGTGGTGAATTGTTTCGTCGGTTGCGCGCCGAGGATGACGTTTTTGATCACTTCCGCTTCAGAGATGCCGCGGGCTTTCGCCTGGTCGCCGATCTGTTTATCGACCAGCGGCGTTTTGACGTAGCCGGGGCAGATGGCGTTGCAGGTGATGCTTTGTTCGGCGACTTCCAGCGCGACGGTTTTAGTCAGGCCCGCGAGGCCGTGTTTGGCGGCGACATAGGCGCTCTTGAACGGAGACGCCACGAGCGCGTGCGCGGAGGCGAGATTAACGATGCGTCCCCAGCCTGCCTCTTTCATGTGCGGAATCGCAAGGCGCGTCATGTGGAAGGCGGAGGTGAGGTTGATGGCGATGATCTGATCCCATTTTTCCGGCGGAAATTCATCGATGGGAGCGACGAACTGGACGCCCGCATTGTTGACGATGATATCGACCGAGCCGAAGGTTTTTTTCGTCTGGGCGATGAGGTCCGCGATTTGATCCGGCTTTGTCATGTCGGCGCCGTTGAAGGCGATCTTCGATCCCGTTTCCTTTTCCATCCCGGCGCGTTCGCGCTCGATATCGTCCGCGTTGCCGAGACCGTTGAGCATCACGTTCGCCCCCGCCTGTGCGAGCGCTCGCGCCATGCCCTGGCCGATACCGCTGGTTGAACCTGTGACGATCGCTGTTTTGCCTTTGAGCATGGGGAATCCTTTCATTGTCATTCTGGGCGCAGCGAAGAATCCTTGAGATTCTTCAGTCGTCTGCGGTCAGAAGGACAATATGCGACCGCTAGGCGTGAAGATCAAGCTGCGTTCCGCGAAAAGAGCCGAAAGGGGACGGGGAGCCATAGGCCGGAAGCGCCGCACCGGACATGAGAATGTAGGGATCGGTTACTTTATAACCGGTTGTGATGTTGGTGCTGACTTCGCCCGAAGCGTCCTTGAAACGCTGGGTGCGGCGGAAATTACCGCCGGGTTCGCGCTCGAGCACTTCTTCGTACTGTGTGACGCTGCCGGAGGGGTTTTGCTGGATGATGCTTTTGCGGCTGCCGCGTTTGGTGAGGGCGAATTCCTCGATCCTGGTGAAGGCGCGGCCATCCTCGCGTTCGAAGGTTTTCGTCAGGCGATACGCGCCGCCGCCGAGATCGTCGCGGGTTTCCTGCAAAAGACGCGTGCCTTGCGGCGTATTGGTGTTGGAGGGGGCGAGTTCCTGTGTATGCGCCGGGGCGTTTTCCTGCGGCTTTAAAGCGGGTTGGTAGCCCTGTGGGCGCGCTGCCGCCCTTGCCTGCCGGAGCAGGACGACCTGGTCGTTCAAACCGTTGGCGACGCTAAAATCCATAAAAGAAGAAACAGGCCCCCTGAGAATTGCATTTTATGGTAAGAGAAAGCAGGCAATACACAGAGGATACCGCTTCCTTGTAGACATATCCCATGCATCCCGCAACAATCCGCAGGATAGCTTCCACCGCTTTTTAACCTTGCCAGCGCGGTTAAGCTTGGTTTTATTATCCGAAAAAGCTTAGATCCATCAAAGCCGGAAGGAATGCGCATGACAAATTCTGCGAGAACCTTGGTTTCTTATATTTCGTGGCCGCTGCTTTTGACGGGGTGCGTTGCGGCGACCGTTGTCGGCTTTGATTCCACGCACCCGATCCTTGCCTTTAATTTAGTTTACCTTTTGCTTGTGACAAGCCTGTTCTTTTTCGAACGCTTCATGCCGCATGAAGCGAAGTGGCGGGAAAGTGACGGGCAGCTCTTCGCCGATCTCGCGCACACGCTGCTTTCGAAAGGGGTCGTGCAGGCGACCATCGCCTTTGCCGGCGTGTTCGGCATGACCGCGCTGATAACGCCGCTGACCGATGAGGGGTATGGCATCTGGCCACGTCACTGGCCGGTCGCCGTGCAGGTCATACTGGGAATGGTGACGGCGGAGTTCGGGCTGTACTGGGCGCACAGGCTGGCCCATGAGTTTCATCCGTTGTGGCGATTCCATGCCGTACATCATTCGGTGACGAAACTCTGGATCGTCAAGACGGGCCGTTTTCATTTCGTGGACTCGCTGAAAAGCATCGTTATGGGGACGGGCGTGCTGATCGCGCTCGGCGCGCCGCTGGAAGTCGTGCTGTGGCTTTCGGCCATCACCGCCTATATCGGCGTGCTCACCCATTGCAATGTCGAGATGAATTTCTTCTGGCCGCTGTCTTATATCTTCAACACGCCCGAACTGCACCGCTGGCACCATTCGAAGGTGCTGCGGGAGGGAAACAGGAATTACGGCGAAAACCTGATGGTCTGGGATCTGGCTTTTCGCACCCATTTTATTGATTCGAAGCGGCGCCCGCCCGTGAAAATAGGCATCACCCAGCAGATGCCCGAAAGTTTCTGGGAGCAATTGGTTTGGCCTTTCAAGGACTTGAGCCTTCGATTCAACCCTTAGGAGAAATTGCAAAAATAGCGGTTATTTGCAGAGTTGTCATATTTTTTCATAAAATATTAAGAGCCCTCCTTTACGGTAGGGGGGTGAAAAAAGGTCAGACGATGAAAACGAGCGGGGTCAAAGGTTGCAGCTTCCTTATGGGAGCTTCGGGTCTGCTTATGGTGGCGCTGGCAGGTGAACTGCCCAAGGACGCGTCCACCTATACGCTGCGCGCCACGCCGTCTGAAATTATCGTCAAGGCAGGCATCGCGGAGATCGCCCGCTTTCCTTTTTCGAATTCCGAAATTTTCAACGAACTGGCCAAGCTTTCGACGATCGGCACCATCGAATGCCCTGAAGGCGCGCCTTTTCCCGGCGAAGTGACGAACCTGATGTATGTCGAAACAATGAGAGGTCTCGCATGAGCGTCGTCTTGAATACACCGGCGGCCGATCTGGGCGAGAGCTGCAAGGTGTATACCTGTGGCGCGGCGCCTGAAAATCTGATGGCCGGTCTTGCAGCAAACAATATTACACCGTCGCCGATGGCGCACGACAACAGCATACCTGAACCGTCCGCGCCCGTGCCTGCGGAGTTCATGGCAGATTTCAAGGCTCCGACGCCCGGAGGCATGGGCTAATCCATTGACCATCTGGTTGGTTGCTGTCATACATTGATGTGTATACAACCATTTCTCATGGTCGGATATGTCATATAAAAAAGCCCTGATAACGGGCATCACGGGTCAGGACGGGTCAGTCCTCGCGCAAATACTTCTTGAAAAAGGCTACCGCATTTGCGGGTTGCGCCCCTACATGCCTGTCGATGATACGGAAAGACTCACTGCGTTCACGGGCGATATAGAGCTTGTTCATGCCGACATAACGGACGGCACGAGCCTGATCCGCATACTGGAACGGCAAAAGCCCGATGAAATCTACAATCTCGCCGCGATGAGCCATGTACAGGTCAGTTTTTCGATGCCGGAGTATACGGCAAACGTCAATGCCGTCGGCGTGGTGAGGATTCTGGAGGCGATGCGGGCGCTCGGCATGAGCGCCGTGCCGTTCTATCAGGCGTCGAGTTCCGAAATGTTCGGCAACGCACCTTCGCCGCAGAACGAGGACACCCCCTTTGCGCCGTGCAGCCCGTATGGCGCGGCGAAGCTGTATGCCTATTGGATGACGCGGATGTATCGCGACGCCTATGAATTTCACGCCAGCAACGGCATTTTGTTCAATCATGAAAGCGAGGTGCGCGGCGAGCAGTTCGTCACGCGCAAGATTACGCGCGCGGTGGGCGCGTTTTCGATGGGCCGCAAGGAGGCGTTGATGCTGGGAAATTTAGAGGCGCGGCGCGATTGGGGTCATGCGCATGATTATATGCGCGGCGCATGGATGATGTTGCAGCAGGAGCAGCCCGGCGACTATGTCCTCGCGAGCGGGGAAACCCATACGGTGCGTGAATTCGTTGAGCGCGCCTTCGCCGCGTCGGGGCGGGAGATCGTGTGGAGCGGCACGGGGATTGAAGAGACGGGGCATGACAAGTTCAGCGGGCAAATGCTGGTCCGTGTCGATCCATCGCTGTTCCGGCCTCAGGAAATCCATTGCCTGATCGGCGATTGCGCGAAGGCGCGCCGTGTTCTCGGCTGGCGTCCCGCCTACACGTTTGATGATCTGGTCGCCGAAATGGTCGAGGCGGATTCTCCCGCAACGGTGCGGAAGAAAGCCTATGGCTGAGATTTTTTCCTTATCGGGAAAACGGATATGGGTTGCGGGCGAGACGGGGATGGTCGGCCGCGCCTTGCTCCGTGCTCTCCGTAGCATCGATACCGAGATATTATCCGCGCCGCGCGCGGCGCTCGATTTGACCGATCAGGCGGCCACGTTCGCCTGGCTTTCGAAAAGCAAGCCCGATGTGATTTTTATGGCGGCGGCGAAAGTAGGCGGGATTGGCGCGAATGCCGCGCAGCCGGCGGATTTTATCCGTGACAATCTTGCCATCGCGCAGAATGTGATCGACGGGGCGCACAGGGCCGGTGTGCCGCGCCTCGTGTTTTTGGGATCTTCCTGCATTTACCCGCGCGATGCGGCGCAGCCTATCTGTGAAGACGCGCTGATGACAGGGCCGCTGGAGCCGACCAACGAAGCCTATGCGATCGCCAAGATCGCGGGGGTGAAACTGTGCCAGTTTTACAGGGCGCAATACGGGCGGTCTTACATTTCCGCCATGCCGACGAATTTGTACGGGCCGCATGATCGGTTCGACGAGCAGGGCTCGCATGTCATTCCGGCGATGATGATGAAGTTCGATACGGCGGTGAGGGCGCATGCCCCACATGTGTTTTTGTGGGGGAGCGGGAAACCTTTGCGGGAGTTTCTGCATGTCGATGATCTCGCGGCGGCGCTGCTGGTTACGGCGGAGCGTTATGACGACGCCGCGCCGGTGAATGTCGGCAGTGGGGATGAGCTTTCCATCGCCGCACTGGCGCATGTCATGAAAAAGATCACGGGTTTTGAAGGAAGCATCGTCTTCGACGCCTCACGCCCGGACGGCGTGCCGCGTAAATTGCTGGATTCGTCGAAGATGCGCGGGCTTGGCTGGGCGCCGTCCGTGTCTTTGGAAGAGGGATTGCGGGATATGTATAGCTGGTATCGCGGGCGGGAGCAGGCGCGAAAAACCGCCTAGGCGAGCGGGCCGGTTCTGCGCATCGTCAGGAACGTTAAGTCTTTGCCGTAGGCGATCTGGCCGGACATCTGGATCCTGTCGCCCTTTTGCGCGAATTTCAAAATCGTTTTGTAGGTGACGGGGTCGCGCGTGGGCGATCCGTCGGGGCGCAGCAGAAGGAAATCGATATCGGCTTCGGCGGGATCGGCGACCGACACCATTTCCACCTCCGTATCGCTCAGGATGTTGAACGTCGACGTCCACAGGCAATTGGCGCGGTCATACCGGCGCGTCCGCCCGTCCCGGATTTCGGTTTCGCCATCGCTCTTTTTCTCAAGCGGGCCGTTGTAATCCGTGGTGCTGGTAACTTGATATTTTCCGTCGAGAGGGTGGGGCATGGATTCAGAGTAGCTTATTCTTTATAAAAGGATAAGCGTAAACCCGATTTTGTATTAAAAAATTATAGGGGTGTAGGCTCGTTTTTTTTCCGAGCGTACATTATTGTTATATAGCTGGGTACGGGATTTTTGCCCGACTCAATTTCAGAGCTTTCCTCAAATCCCAAAATTTCGAATTTTCTTCCAAAAATGGCGTTAAAACGGTCTTTGTCCCAGAAGCTGATTTTGTGCGTCGGGCGGTCTTTATAGACGGCAAGGTTTTCGCTGATTTTATCCATTTGCGTCGGATTGAAATCACGGAGGTCGCGGGCGCTGACAGCTAGAAGGCCACCGGGTTTGAGGGCACCGGCAACACGATTTGCGAAAGCCTGAGTAAGACCGTTTTCGCCCAGAAGGTGTAAGACCCTATGGCTGTATACAGCGTCGAAACTTTCTTGAGGAACCTCGGCGCTGATAAATTCACCGAGCATAAGATGAGCTCTGCCGCGATCAAGATAGGGCTGCAATTGGCGGGTCGCTTCCGACAAACCATAAGCTGCTTTCTCGATTCCATATATGCGGTGTCCTTCTTCGAGCATCAAGGTTAGATCGCGGCCATAGCCAAAGCCGATTTCAAGTACCTTGGAAGCAGGACCGAGTTTGTCGGCAAGACGAGCGGCCGTAATACTTGGAGCATCGCCCCAAATATGGCCTTCTTTCATATAACGCTGGCTCCAGTCATCCATAGATTCGAAATTGGAGACCGGTTCGCCTTTTAGCTTTATAGTGTCTTTTCGTTGCATAACTGCGTTCATTGCATACACCTAATCAAACGTCCTTTCCCTGGCTGGCGGGACAATAGCGAAATTATCCCAAGCAACCAGAAAGAGTGATCTGTATCCTTCTGCAAAAGCAGGTTGTTTTATCAGGATAATCTCTACATCATCTTGCTTGAAGTTAATGAAAGCCAGACGGTCATGATATGAATAGAAGGATTTATCGTTGAACCTCTCCTTGGGAAACCATTTATATTGAGAGTAAGCTTTGGTCGGGAAATTCCAGTCGCCTTCCTTGGTGATGATCCTCACGTCCATAACCTTCTTCGCCTCTAACATACGGCGAGTATGATTTTCCCAGAGGTCGGGTCGCATCCATTTAACCCAGTTTTCGTGAACGACATTGGAAAGAAAAACCTGCATAGGATTTTTTTCAGTTCCATGGGCAACGGCGGTTTGGTATACGTCATCCAGAAAGTCGCTGAAACCATCCGCGCCTTTGTATGTCTGAACATAACTATTTTGGATGCGCATCCCTTCAAGGCCTAGGAATTGGATGCCCGCATTTTCCAGTGTCTTGCGGATTGTGGAAAGCGTGCTTTCTCTTGGCGTCGTCTGGCCGTTTTCGATGGCGCCGATCGAGGTTGCGGATATGCCTGTGCGCTGGGCCAGGTCTTGTTGGCTCCAGTTCAGTATGCCGCGTGCGCCGCGTATTTGTGCCGTTGTGATGCTCATTTTCTATAACACTTCCAAGAGGATATGCGTATATCGCACTTTTCTCAAGTTCTGGTTGGGAATTTTATTACTCCAATCTGTAAAATCATGCAAGCGAAAATCCTTAAAAAAGTGTAAAAATTTATTGACAAAAGCACTATAATTTAAGAATGTCCCAACCACAGCTTTGTTAATATCTAAGTTGTCTGGTTTCTGCCCAGCCGTATCCCCACTCGGAAGGGCGGAATCCTGTAATAAAAAGTGTACTCTTAACGGCAGTAAAGAGGGGGGAGCGATCCTCCCGCACACACGGCGGAGTGCTCTGGGCAACCAGAGCCTCCGTTTGTGTTGTATGCCACTTTACGACTTCTTCAGTTAGCCAGCTGCGCGGCCCGTTTCCGTTTCCCCGATGCTGCCGGGAGAGGCCAGCAGGCCTTCGCGGCGGAGCAGCGCTTCGGGGTCGGCGTCACGCCCGCGGAAATTACGGTAGAGGACGGAAGGATGCTCGCTGCCTCCCCTGGCCAAAATTTCGCGGCGGTATTTATCTGCCGTTTCAGGATCATACAATCCTTTTTCCTCGAACAGGGCGAACGTGTCGGCATCCAGCACTTCGGCCCATTTGTAAGAATAGTAACCTGCGGAATAGCCGCCGCCGAAAATATGGCCGAAATGATTGGACGCCGGACCCGCCATGCGCGGGAACAAAGTTGACTCTTTCGTAACTTTATCTTCAAACGCTGCAACATCCCTGATCGTTCCCGGATCAGTGGAATGCCAGGCCATGTCGAGCAGGCCGAGATTGCTCTGGCGCAAACCCGTCCATCCGACGAAGAAGTTCTTGGCGTCTATGACTTTTTGGACAAGCGCCGCCGGGATCGGCTCCCCGGTCTTGTAATGGCGCGCAAAAAGGTCGAGCGTTTCTTTCGTGTAGGCCCAGTTTTCCTGCACCTGTGAAGGAAGCTCGACGAAATCCCAAAGCACGTTCGTGCCGCTGTGCGAAGCGTAGGTCGTGTCAGCGAGCATCATATGCATGGCGTGGCCCATTTCGTGAAAGAGGGTCAGGACTTCGTCATGGGTGAGGAGCGAGGGCGCGTCCTTCGTTGGTTTCGTGAAGTTGCAGACGATAGCGACCAGCGGGCGCTTCGTGCCGCCGATATAAAGGCCCTGATCGCGGTAGGAAGTCATCCAGGCGCCCGGCTTCTTGCCGGTGCGGGGATAGAAGTCCGCGTAGAAGAGGCCGACGAAATCGCCGCTCTTATTGTCGATGACGTCATAGGCGACGACGTCTTCGTGCCAGACCGGGTATTTCGCCGGCTTGAAGGTGATGCCGAAGAGTTTCGAGAAATGCTCGAACGTACCCTCCAAAACGGGCGTCAGCGGGAAGTAGGGGCGCAAATCTTCATCGGTGAATTGAAAGAGCTTTTCTTTCAGCTTCTCGCTGTAATAGGAAACGTCCCAGGGCTGGATTTCTTCCTTGAAGCCGCTTTCGGCGGCGAAGGCTTTGAGGTCTTTCAAATCTTGGATGGCCGAGGGCTTGTAGGTCGCCATCAGTTTTTTGAGGAAATCCATGACGGTTTCCGGGTTTTTCGCCATGCGTTGTTCGAGGACGAAATCGGCGTGGTGCTTGTAGCCGAGAATCTGGGCGCGTTCGTGTTTGAGACGGACGATTTTCAAGATATTTTCGGAATTGTCGTACGGATCCTGATAAGCGCGCGAGGCGAAGGCGCGCCAGACTTTTTCACGAAGCGCGCGGTTGTCGGCGTAGGTGACGAAGGGGCCGTAGCTTGGATAGTCTAGCGTGATGACCCATTTGCCTTTATGGCCCCGTTCTTCCGCTTCCTGTGCGGCGGCGGCGACGGCGGTGGGGGGGAGGCCCCCCAGGTCTTTCTCGTCTTCGATCACGAGGGTGAAGGCTTCAGAGGATTTCTTGACGTTCTTGGCGAAGTCGGGGCCGAGGACGGAAAGCTGTTCGTTGATTTCGCGCAGGCGTCTTTTCTTTTCAGGATCGAGAAGCGCGCCGCCGCGTACGAAGCCTTTATAGGAATCGTCGAGGACGGTCGCCTGTTCCGCCGTAAGGTTGAGCTTTTCGCGCTGGTCGTAGACGGTCTTTACGCGCTTGAACAACGCTTCGTCCATGATGATGTCGGAATTGAAATTCGAATTGATGGGGCCGACTTCGAGGGCGAGGGCTTCGAGCCCGTCTGTGCCGGCGGCGGAAAGCTGGTTGTAGAAAATCCCTGCGATCATGCCGAGTTTTTCGCCGGCCAGTTCCATCGCCTCGATTGTGTTGGCGAAGGTGGGGTTTTCGGAATTGTTCTTGATCTCCTCGATGTTGGCGCGCGCTTCTTCGATGGCAACCATCACCGCAGGCAGGAAATGCTCTTCCCTGATCTTGTCGAAGGGCGGGGCGCTGTGCGGGTTCGTAAAGTCGGCGAGGAGCGGATTGTCGGCGGTCATGGGAGAACTCTATTCCTTTTCAAAATCTTGCAATTTCATCTATATGGAGGGCATGGGTGAGACGCCAAGATCCGAGATGTTCGACGATGTGTATTTTTCCGCCGAAAACGGAGCGGAAGAAACGCGGCACGTCTTTCTGGACGGTAACAACCTTCCGGCGGCATGGCAAGGGAAGCGGCGGTTTGCCATTGGGGAGACGGGTTTCGGGACGGGGCTGAACTTCCTTCTGGCGTGGGAATTGTTCGACCGGACGGCGGAAAGCGGCGCGTTCCTTGATTTCGTCAGTGTCGAAAAATATCCCTTAACGCCCGAAGCGATACGGGAAGGGCTGTCGCCCTGGGCCGAGCGGTTGCAGCCTTATCTGGGCAGGATGCTGGCGCAATATCCTATGCGGGTGCCGGGGTTCCACCGGATGGTGTTCGATCAGCGCGTGGCGTTGACCCTGATTTTCGACGATGCGAACGCGGCGTTGCCGGAGATAGAGGGGAGTGTGGATGCCTGGTTCCTGGACGGATTCACGCCCGCGAAAAACCCGGATATGTGGACGCGGGGCGTTTTTAATGAAATGGCGCGGCTTTCGCATAGCGGCGCCACATTCGCGACCTTTACGGCGGCGGGGTTTGTGAAGCGCGGATTGCGCGAGGCGGGATTTACGGTGGAGAAGCGCAAGGGGTTCGGGCCGAAGCGCGACATGCTCGCCGGGTTTTTTGAGGGCGCGGAGATGCGCGATGCCGCTTCACCGAAAACGGTTCATATCCTTGGCGCGGGGCTGGCGGGATGTTCGGCGGCGTATGTTTTGAGGCAATACGGTATCGAAGCTGTGTTGCACGACCCGCATGGAATAGCGGCGGGGGCGTCGGGGAACCCTGTGGGGATTGTCAATCCGCGGCTGTCGGCGTTTCGCACGCCAGAATCGGATTTTTACACGGCGGCCTTCGCGCAGGCGGGGCGGACATTGCCTTCGCTCGGTGCGGGATACGTGCAGTGCGGCGCGCTGCATATTGCGGTGGATGAAGAAAAAGATGCGCGGTTTGCGCGGGCGGCTGAAAATTGGGGGTGGGGGAATCAGATGCGCCGCCTTGCGCCGCAAGAGGCGTCGGAGATAGCGGGCGTTGCCATCGACAAGAATGCCTTGTTCCTGCCCGGAGCGGCGCAGGTCGACCCGGCGGCGCTGTGCCGCGCTTATGCGAGAGGGTTTGATGTGGAGGTGGGGGCGGCGCCCGAGGGGGCGGTCGTTCTTCTGGCCAACGGCGCTGCGGCGGCGCGCGGATTGCCGATCCATACGGTGCGCGGGCAAATCACGCTGGTCAGGGCGAACGCGCAGAGCGCGAAGATCAAAACCAATATCGGTTATGGCGGGTATATTTCCGCGCCGGTGAACGGGCTTCATGCCGTGGGCGCGACGTTTCAGAAATGGATGACGGAGATGGCGGCGCGCGATGAGGACGACACCGCGAATTTGAAAAAACTGGAAGAACATATTGCAGGGCTGGGTTTGTCCGAGATCGCGGGGCATCGCGCCGCGCTGCGCACGGCGTCGCAGGACCGCTTTCCGGTTATCGGGGAGATGGATGGCCGGTATGTTTCAACGGCGCACGGATCGCATGGCATCGCCTCGACTCTCGCCGGGGCGCATGCGATTGCGGACATGCTGCGCGGGGGAATACGCAGTCTTGGTAAATCAACCCTTAAGAAACTGGCCCCGCAGCGCTTTGAAGAGCGCGAAAGCCGCAAAAGCGCGAAAAAAGCCTGACCCCGCCCCGCCTTTTGATGGTAAAATAATCTGGTTGGGTATTGGGTAGGAGAAAATGAAACACACCATAAAAAGATGGTTCGCCGAGACGAAAGGCGCGACCGCGGTGGAATACGGTTTGATGGCGGCGGGGATTTCCATCGCCATCCTTCTGGCCGTTTTCGCGTTCGGCGGGAACATGGCGGGCATGTTCGACGAATTTTCCAACTGGCTGGGCGGTTAACCGGCCTGTTGACGGAGCCTTGAATCCTGTTGCTCTTGCCCTGTGCAAAAGGGTAAAAAGGGAACTCGGTTCCATTGTTCGGGTTCTTCCGCTTTGCCTCTTTATCTTTTGATGCTTTCCACGTTTTTGTTGACGGCGTTCGTGTTGTGGGCGGGCAAGGCGCTCGCGCTGAAATTAGGATTCGCCGACAAGCCGGGCGGACGCAAGCAGCACGACGATCCCGTGCCGCCCATTGGCGGGCTTGCCATCATTCCTGTATTCCTGGGCGTATCGCATCTGGCGGGGTTGCAGGCCATCGTGCCGTGGCCGCTTGCGGCCGGGCTGCTCGCCCTAATGGCGATGGGGGCGGTCGACGACGCGAAATCGATTCCATCGCAGATCAAGTTCGCCCTCATCATCCTGATTGCCTGTTTTGTCGTGATTTTCGGCGAGGCGGAGATTCACTGGCTCGGCAACCTGTTCGGGTTTGGAGAGGTCGGGTTGGGGGCCGGGTCGAAGATTTTCACGATCCTTTCGCTGGCGCTGCTGATGAACGCCATCAATATGATGGACGGTGTGGACGGGCTGTCTGGGGGATTTTGCGCGCTGGTCGCGTTCTGGATGATGGTGGTCTGCTTCAACGCGGGAGACACGGCGGCATTTACGGCACTAGGCGTGTTGCTCGCGACCTTACTGGGATTCCTCGCGTTCAATCTGCGTGCGCCCTGGCGTAAATCGGCGTCGGTGTTCATGGGGGATTCCGGGGCGCTTTGCCTTGGGCTTTTGCTTGGATGGTTTTGCATCAAGCTTTCGGTGCAGCACGGCCCGCTGCAGCCCGCGACTGTGATCTGGATCATCGCCGTGCCGATTATGGATGCGTTCGCGCTTTTCCTCGCCCGCTCCATCCGCCATCTGCATCCGTTCAACGCGGATCGCCGCCATCTGCATCACAGGCTTCAGGACCGCGGCTTTTCGCCGGGCAGGACGACGGCGCTCATCCTCTCGCTGGTCGCCTGTTTCGCGATGATCGGTTTCGCGGCGCAGGCGCAGGGCATCCCGGCCTATTTCCTGTTCTATGGCTGGCTAGCCCTGTTCGCCCTGCACACGGCGGGGATCGTGAAGCTGATCCCCAGAAAGACTGTGAATAAGGCTTCCTGAGCCTGTATGCATCCTTGACGCTTTTTGCGCGGAATTTACGATGGCGGGATAGATATTTCACAAGGAAAGGGCTTCATGCCTAGCAACCGTCAG